>DAISYU010000154.1:0-6999 GCA_036825155.1 Thermodesulfobacteriota bacterium
GGTGCCCTTTCTTTGGTTCCGTTTCTTTGGGCAAGCAAAGAAATGAACATAAAAATATAGGGATACATGAATTCATTCCATCCCGGCAGGGAATATAGTAAATAGACATAGGTAACACTTTTGGAGTATTAAGACCATGCTGATCACGCAATAAAAAGGAGTCCCTATGGAGTACCAGGAGATCCTGAATATACTTGCCCCCTGCGGTCTCAACTGCAGAAAGTGTATGGCAAGCGCAACCGGCGAAATCAAAGATCACAGCAGAGCATTGAAGGAACTGCTCGGGTCTTTCGACCGGTATGCCGAGCGTTTCAGCAGTTTTCTCCCGGTCTTTGAGAACTATCCGCAGTTCAAGGAGCTGCTCGCATTCTTCACCGAGGCAGACTGCGAGGGATGCAGGAGCGGCCAGTGCAAATATCCCAACTGCGGGGTCATGCAATGTTATCAGGAAAAGGGGGTGGATTTCTGCTTCCAGTGCGACGAGTTTCCCTGCGACAAAACCAATTTCGATCCCGATCTGAAACGCAGGTGGATCGAGATGAATACCCGCATGCAGCAGATCGGTGTCGAAGCGTACTATGCAGAAACCGGGGATCTGTGCCGCTACCGCTGAGCGCGAAGGCGCCAAATGAATTCTCATATCTCCATGTACCCCATTCTCCGTTCGTATCAATAATTTTCATGCTTGCATCGTATAATACCTTGCTTTATATTCCCGTTACTTCACTCATGCAGAATCACCAGTTAACACACCACGGCATCACGAAGGGAGCATCTTGTAAGACATGACTTCTCCATCTTCCAACCGTCCGGAAAACGGCAGCGTTTCATTCAGAACGTATCTCTTCCCGATCCTGTTTATCACCTCGCTGTTTTACCTGAACTTTATAGCCAGAATTATCTCGGCTCCCCTGCTCCCAACGATTGAAGCCGATCTCGAAATCGGCCATGGACAGGCAGGATCACTCTTTCTCATCATCTCCTCAGGATACTTCATCACGCTTTTAGGGTCAGGGTTCATCTCATCGCGTATCTCCCACAGAAAAACCATCGCGCTCTCGGCTGTAGTCCTGGGGCTGGCACTCATTGCCACCTCGTTCAGTTCCAGCTTGTGGGCCGTCAGGGCGGGCCTTCTTCTCACCGGAATGGCATCAGGATTCTACCTGCCTTCAGGTCTTGCGACTCTCACCTCGCTCGTACATCCTAGCGCCTGGGGCAAGGCTATTGCCATACATGAACTGGCCCCCAATCTCAGCTTTATCACCGCACCGCTCATCGCAGAGGTTCTCTTGCTGTTCCTTCCCTGGAGAGGTATCTTCCTTCTTATCGGGCTATTCTCTCTGTGTGCAGGATGCGCGTTCATCCGTTTCGGCCGCGGCGGAAACTTTCAGGGACAGGCCCCGGGATTCTCATCCATGATTATCCTGCTGCGTGAGCCTTCATTCTGGATCATGCTCATCCTTTTCAGCCTCGGCATTGGTGTGACCCTTGGGATCTACACCATGCTGCCGCTGTACCTCGTGACCGAGCACGGCATAGATCGCAGCCTTGCCAACACCGTAGTATCACTCTCAAGGATCTCATGTATTGTCATGGCCTTTGCAGGCGGGTGGGCTTCCGACCGCTTCGGCGCCAAACGATCCATCGGGGTGATCCTCCTGCTGAGCGGGGTGATGACCGTGCTCCTGGGAAACACAACCGGTTCGTTCATCATTGCGGCGGTTTTTCTTCAGCCGCTCATCGCTGCATGTTTCTTCCCTCCGGGGATTGCAGCGCTGTCCTCCATCGGGCCGCCTGCTGTCCGCAACGTAACCATATCGCTCACCATTCCGTTTGCCTTTGTCATCGGTTCCGGAGTGATACCCGCAGGGATCGGCCTGGTGGGAGATGCCGGTTCTTTTGGTCTGGGTATCACAATTGTAGGCATACTCACCATCTTCGGCGCCATCCTGTCGCATTTTCTCTGTCTGGGTGACATGCGTGGTACCGATACCGCCTCTGATGCTCGCCCGGCATACAATGCTTCGGACAAGAACATACCGGTGGAAGGGTCATAAGTACAACGGCACCTGTCAATTAGTATCAGTCCTCGTAAAGGCATTATCCCACATGTTGCGTTAACGAAGGAATACTCCCTGCGTGAAAGTGCGTCATCTGATGTGTTGACTTTGGCCGCACTGATATGCTTTACGGTTCATATATATCCAATAGCATACTAGAGAGGAGACATCATGAACTGGAATGTAAACAGCTTATATCTTATGGTCATGGGTATTTTCATTCTGGTTGCCGGCACCCTCACATGCCAGGCAGCACAGCAACCGGAGGTCTTTGAACTGGGCGAGGTTGTAGTCAGCGCTACTCCTCTTTCAGGGGTTGAGCAGGTAACTGTTGTACGAGAGGTGGATGCAGAGCAGATCGAGAATTCCGGTGCAAAAACATTGAATGAAGCGATCGCACTCCTGCCCGGGGTTACCATCCGGACCGGGAATCAGGGTGTACCACGAATCGATATCCGCGGCTTGCGCACCCGGCATGTAATCCTGCTTCTGGATGGGATTCCGCTGAACTCCACCTATGACAATCAGTTCGATCCGAGCATTATCCCGGTTGAGAACATCGCCAGGATCAAGATCACCGAGGGACCATCCTCTGTCCTGTACGGAGCAGGCGGTAATGCAGGGATCATCAACATCATCACGAAAAAAGGAACGCCGGGATTACATGGTTCTCTCGAGGCACAGGTATCAGAAGGACCTGCCAACCGGGAGCAGGCTACTCTGAGCAGCGGAACGGAGAACCTTCGTATCTTCTTAGGGGCCAGCAGATATTCCCAGGACAGTTTCAGACTCTCAAGTGATTTCGACGAAACCGTAGAAGAAGGCGGAGGCAAACGGGAGAACAGCGACAAAGACCTTAACAGCATCTTTGCCAACATGGTCTACGATCCCAGCACAGCCACCCAGATCGGTCTGACACTGAGCTATACCGAGACCGAGTACGGCATACCGCCCATTACCAATCCCAGCAGGGATGATCCCTTCCAGAGCTCATCCGCAAAGTACGACAGGATAGACGACGGTACCGGCTATTCCGCACAGCTCGCACTGAGACACAAATTCGAAAGCCCTCTGGAACTGCGCTCCTGGATCTTTGTTAATCAGTCCGATGAAGAATGCAACCGGTATGACGACAGCACATATACATCCATCGTGGCCAGAAATTCTTTTTCCCAGGACAGCGAGACATCCATATACGGCGGCAATATCCAGCTGAAATATGACCTTCAGACCGCCGGGACTGCAACTCTGGCACTGGGCGCACGTGAGGAATCCTGGAAAACGGATCTCATGGAAGTGACCCGAGACGGGGAGGAATATTCGGATGACGACAAGACCAATAACATCTACAGTGCAGCCCTTGAGTATGAGGTCTCCCCGCTGGATAATCTGGGAGTCGTAATCGGATATGGCTATCACTATCAGATCCGCGATGATGTGGACACCGCAGACGTCGACACAAGGGAGCAGGAATCCAGCTATCTGATCGGGGCAAGCTACGACCTGGGAGAGACCACACGGATCAAGCTCTCACATGCCAAGAAGATCCGCTTTCCATCGATCAGACAGCTCTATGACGGCGATGACGCCAACCCCGCATTGACTGCGGAGACATGCTACCACTATGAACTCGGCCTGGACCAGGAGCTTATGGACGGTGAAACCCTGCTGAGCCTGAACACGTTCATCATCAATGCAAAGGACTATATCGAGAAAGACAATATCACCGAAGTCCAGCTCAATTATGAGAGCTACCGCCTCCGGGGATTCGAACTGGAACTGGAAACCCAGGCCCTGGACAACCTCCTGTTCAAGGCCGGATACACATACATGTTCACCAGGGACCTCACCTCGGACAGTGAAAGAGATGAACTGCAGCACCGCCCGCAGGACAAGCTGACGCTCGAGGGCACCTACACGACCGGTTTCGGGCTCAAGGTATATGCTTCATACCTGTATATTGCAAACCAGTACTACTATTCCAAGGAAGAACCGCTGGAAAAGGCGAAGCTGAACAACATCAATGTCGTGAACGTCAGATTCTCGCAGCAGCTCATCAGAGAACACCTCGAGATGTATGCCGGCGCCACCAATCTTCTCGATGTTGACTATGAAGAGAGCTATGGTATCCCGCAACCGGGGAGAACGGCATATATTGGTCTGAAGACCAGCTTCTAGCAATGAACGAACTTATTAGAGTTGATGACTTCGGGTATTCCTACCCGAAGTCGCAACTCCGTATCAGTCTTGATGAAAGTCTTGTTCTGAACGCCGGAGAGGCCGTACTCATAAGCGGCCCCACCGGCTGCGGCAAGAGCACCCTCCTGGGAGCAATGGCTGGAACTCTTCGAGGGAAGATGGACGGAAACATCGCCATCTCTCCTGATCTCGTCCAATATCACAACAACATGCCCCGGATCAGTATCGCACTGGTCCTGCAGAATCCCGAGACCCAGCTTCTATGCTCAACCGTTGCAGAAGAAGCTGCATTCGGCCCCCGGAACTTTAATGTGGACAGTCTCGAGATTCAAAACAGGATAGGGAAATATCTGAAGCTCATGGGCCTTGAAGGACTTGAGAGCCGCCATGTGGAAGACCTTTCCATGGGGCAGAAACAGCGGCTTGCCCTGGCTTCGGTACTCACGATGGAACCACGCGTAATCCTCATGGACGAACCGTTCTCCCAGCTCGATCCCATGGGGAGGGGACTCCTCATCGATCTTATGTACGAGCTTAAGAACCAGGGCAGAGGACTTGTTATCTGCGAGCATACTCTCGACCTGCCGACTGGTCTCATCGATCATCATATCCATATGCCCGGCGAGGTTTCAGTCACCAACACTACGTGTACAAGATCTTTTACTTCATCTCCCGGCATGAAAACTGTTCCTTCAGGAGACCCTGTTCTGCGCATCGAACACGTAAGCCTCACTCATGACGGGACTGCTCCTATCCTGAATGACATCTCGTTTTCAATCAATTCCGGTGAAAAGGTGCTCCTTTCCGGGGAAAACGGGTCGGGCAAGTCAAGTCTGCTCAAATGCATCATCGGGGCACTACGTCCGGACAGCGGCCGGATACTGATAAACGGGCATGCAGAGCAAAAACCGACAATACTGTTCGGTACTCTTGGCTATCTCATGCAGAATCCCGAAAGGCAGCTTTTCAGCGAGAGTGTGTATGAAGAGGTTGCCTTCGGACTGAAGCGAACGGGGCATGATCAGGAAACATGTCATGAACGGGTACTGGGCATACTGGACCTCATGAAGATATCGGACCTGGTAGAGCGCTCGCCCTTCACCCTGAGTTTCGGACAGAAACACCTTGTAGCCCTTGCATCAGTACTGGCCCCCCAGCCCGGGATTATCCTCCTCGACGAGCCCTTCACCGGCCTGGACAGGAGGTTGCACGATCATATCCTGGAGGTTCTCGATCACATCACTGTTGAAACCTCAGCTGCAGTCATGATTACATCCCACGATTATGACCTGCATGCCTGGGCACACCGGCAGTTCACCATGAAGAAAGGATCCATGCTGCATGCTGTCCCCTCGGCATAATCTTTCAGACTACCCCGGTAAATACCGGGTCAAAGACTCACCGGTACACCGCCTCAATGCCGGTTTCAAGCTGGTTGCCGCCCTGGGGCTTACCATCAGTGCGCTGATAACTCAGTACATACCCCTTATCGCCGGCCTTATCGTCCTCATGCCCGTTCTCTATTTCATCTCGAACCTTGGGTTGAGGGATTTCTGGCGCGACAGTCGTTTCTTTTTCTTCCAGGCCCCTCTGATCATCTTCCTCTATCTTTTGAAATATGAACCTGCATATGCACTTACCCAGGGCCTCATGGTGGCCTGCAAGATCCTGCTGGCCATAGTACCGGCCATGCTGGTGCAGAGGACTACCTCGGCCAGTGACATGATCCAGGCATTCCGGCGGATACTGCCTGACAAGGCGGCGTTCATCCTCTTCACGAGTCTGCGCTTTATCCCTCTTCTGCTGCGTGAGTCCCTGGACATCTGGCATGCACAGCTCCTGAGGGGGGCTCGTATTACCCCGAAACACCTATTGAATCCGAAAAACTGGAAGGACTTCTCCCATTGTTTCATCCTGCCGTTGATGGTAAGGATACTCGCCGTGACTCGGGAAGTGGCGATCTCAGCCCAGATAAGGGGGGTCGACACGTACAATGCGCATATCGAACGTATGACCTCACCAGGCACACCACAGCAAGAAACTGCTCAGAAAAAGGAGATCATGTGAAAAACGACAAACAACATCACTGGTGGGCAGGATTTACCCTGCAGGAAGCGATCTTTATCGGATTCAGTGCTTCAATGATTGTTTTGTCGCGCATCCTGTTCCGGCTGCATCTTGGAATATCCGGGCACTCCATGTTCATGACCGTCTTTTTCCTGCTCCTGGGCAAGGGGTGTGTACCCAAACGCTGGAGCGCTTCGGTTATCGGGATCTTTGCCGGACTACTGGGCATGATTCTGGGTCTCGGGAAAGGCGGCCCACTTGACCTGCTCAAGCTTATCCTGCCTGGCATCGGCATCGATCTCATGTCGCTGGTGGTTGCCGATGTCACCGGCTCTTATCTGTTGTGTCTCATAGCCGGCCTCATCGCTACCATAAGCCGCATGCCGGGGATCCTGGTTCTCGACCTGCTTGCAGGCATGGATACCACTGTTGCCGTGCAACATTCAGCGCTGCAGACCCTGGGCGGTATGCTCTTCGGATCGGCAGGTGCGCTGCTGGCTTATCCGTTGATAAAAAGACTCAGAAGCTTCCAGATCCTTGACCATTGAGCCCCATGACGAACAGCCGCTCATAACCTTTTCGCGTCCCCTAATGTATCGGGATAGAAGTGTTCGCTCCCGGGAATCAGAAAAAGCTTCCATGACAGCCCTGCGTATTGTACGATGAATTCATA
>DAISYU010000155.1:0-6837 GCA_036825155.1 Thermodesulfobacteriota bacterium
AACAATAAGATAATTAAGATCAATCATTCACGACAGGCTAATAGTAAACAGACATCGGTAACAGACTTGAAGAGTTTAGAGATACAAACCGCATGATTTCATGACAATCTCTTGCCTGGGTCCCCGCCTTCGCGAGGACGACGAGAAGATATCGTGGCTGAAAGCCGCTCCCACAGAGTTGGTTATAAGCTTAAAAAATTCTGGATTCTGAATTCTGGATACTGGATTCTTCTTCTCTATAACGCTTTCTATAAAATCATTTTTGCTGCGAAAGAAGTTGTTGCGCCAACTCCTGTGTTGCCTTCTCCAGATCCTCTTCCTCGATCCCCAGATCATCAAGAAAACTCCTGTAGAGGAGGCGTTCACCCGGCTCGATGCCGGTGATATCATGCTGCGGATAGTCTTTCACCAGGCCGAGCACGCTGTCCGACCGGACCGTTATGGTTCCGTCGACAAAGCCCACCACCGCATCGGCACATTCGAGGTCATCGAGCCGGTGGGATATGTGAACGATGGTTTTCCCGTATTTCCTGTGGAGTTCCTGCACCGTGGAAAGGAGCGTGGCCCTGCTTACGGGATCGAGCATCACGGTGCCTTCATCGAGGACGAAGACATCCGCATCGAGGGCGAGCTGCCCTGCAAAGGCGACCTTGGCGAGCTCTCCGCCGGAAAGGGCGGAGGTGAGCTCCTTCCTGAGATAGTCTCCATGGATTGCGCCGAGCGAGGAGTCGATCCGGGCATTGATCTGAGCACTGTCGAGCCCCATATTCTCGGGACCGAATGCGATATCCTCTTCCACCACAAGGCTGACGATCTGGTTTGCCGGGTTCGCCAGGACAAGACCCACCCTCAGGCCGTGCGTGTCCACACTGCCCTCTTCAGGCGAGAGTATCCCCGTAATGAGATATGCCAGGGTAGTCTTTCCGGATCCGTTCGGGCCTACTACGCCGAAGTAGGCCCCTTTGGGCACTTCGAGATCGATGCCGCGGATAATAGTTTTGTCTTCAAAGGAGAAGGTTACACCTAACAGCGTTATTGCAGGAGATGCACCTTCATTATCGCCCAAGACTATTTCTCGGAAGCCTCTTTTGCCTTTTCCTTGGCAATGGGCTCGACCCACTCTATGATGACCATGGGAGCACCGTCGCCCTTGCGGTTCCTGTGGCGGATGATCCTGGTATAGCCGCCGTCCCTGCCTTCAAACCTGGGGCCCAGCTCCTTCATGAGCTTGCCGAGGGCTTCCTTGGTCTTGACGGTCTTGCCGGCACGCCTGACAGCTGCGAGATCCCCCTTCTTGCCCAGGGTGATCATCCTGTCTGCGAGCTTTCTCAGTTCCTTGGCCTTTGCCTCTGTCGTTTCCAATCTTTCATGGAGGATCAGGGAGGTCACCAGGTTCTTGAGCATTGCCTCTCTGTGATCCGTTGTCCGTCCGAGTTTTCTTCCTGCTATCTGATGATACATCTTTCCACCCCAATTCTACTTGCTTTCTTCTTCTTCCATTCTCCGTCTTCGCTCTTCGATCTCATCAGGAGATGGCAGGTCGGTTATATTCATGCCGATATGGAGCCCCATCTTCGCGAGCTTTTCCTTGATCTCCTCCAGGGACTTCCTGCCGAAGTTCTTGGTCTTCAACAGCTCTGCCTCGGATTTCTGAACCAGCTCATAGATGTAGGTCATATTGGCATTCTTGAGGCAATTGGCCGACCTGACGGACAGCTCAAGCTCCTCAACGGTCCTGAACAGGTTGTTGTTGAGTTCTTTTTCCTTTTCCTCTTCCTCAACTACCTGCTCAAGTTCCTCTTCCTGGAAATTGATGAAGGTGTCCATGTATTCCTTGTTGATCTTTGCTGCATAGGCCAGGGCGTCATCCGGAGTCACGACGCCGTTGGTCCACACCTCAAGGGAGAGCCTGTCATAGTCTGTTCTGCGTCCCAGGATTGTGGGGGTCACATTGAACGACACCCTGCGAACCGGTGAGAAGATAGCATCTATGGCAATCCACCCATGGGTATCGATCTGTTCCTTATTGATCTCGGCGGGGACATATCCTCTGCCCCAGTCAACTCTCATCTCCATCTTGAGGGTCATATCACTCTCAATTGTTGCTATATGCTGGTCAGGGTTGATCACATCGATATTCCCGCCGGTCTGGATATCACCGGCCACCACAGTGCACGGACCCTTTTTCTCAAGGCTCACTATCTGCGGCTTGTCGGTGTGCATCTTCAGAACAACCTTCTTGAGGTTGAGCAGGATATCGGTAACATCCTCGTAAATGCCCGAAATACTGGAAAACTCGTGAAGAACCCCTAATGATTCATCGAATCGTACGCCCGTGATTGCAGATCCATAGATGGATGACAGGAGAATTCTTCTCAGCGAGTTGCCTATAGTGACACCAAACCCCCTCTCCAGAGGCTGCGCATTAAACCGTGCATAGGTGTCCGTATATGTATCTTCAACTATTTCCAACTTGCCGGGTTTTATGATTTCTTTCCAATTCTTCTCAATCATCCTAGTCCCTTGTCATAAATTTATTTTGAATAGAACTCAACAATCAATGTTTCCTCAATAGCCATCGGCATATCTTTCCGTTCCGGCAGCGCCTTGACAATGCCCTTCTTGGCTTCGGCATCTACCTCAAGCCACTCAACGCCGCCTCTCTGCTCTCGGCTCTCAAGGGCATCGTTGATGGCGCCGAGCTTTTTGCTCTTCTCTTTCACCTCGATCTCATCGCCGGCCTTTACCAGGAATGACGGTATGGTGGTCTTGTGTCCGTTCACAATGAAATGTCCGTGTGTGATGAGCTGCCGGGCTTCTGCACGCGAGGCTGCAAAACCGCTGCGGTATACGATATTATCAAGTCTTCTTTCCAGAAGGCTGAGCAGGTTCTCGCCTGTTACGCCGCGTTTGCGTCGTGCGATCTCGTAGTACTTCTTGAACTGAGACTCGGAAACACCATAGGTGCTTCTCACCTTCTGCTTTTCTCTCAAGTGCAGTCTATATTCACTCGTGCGGATCCTTCCCTGACCATGCTGCCCGGGGGGATATTCCCGCTGTTCCATAGCACACTTATCTGTATAGCACCGCTGTCCTTTCAGAAAGAGTTTCATCCCCTCTCTGCGACATATCTTACATACAGGGCCTGTATATCTCGACAAGACTGTTCCTCCTTTATCTTATACCCTACGTTTCTTTGGTGGTCTGCAGCCGTTATGCGGTATCGGGGTCACGTCCTTGATCCCGGTGATACGAATACCGCTTGCGTTCACGGCTCTCAGTGCTGATTCACGGCCGCTGCCAGGTCCCTTGATATAGGCAAATGCTGTCTTGACACCGTGCTCCTGTGCCTTCTTGCAAGCTTCCTGAGCAGCCATCTGGGCGGCAAACGGGGTGGACTTCCGGGAGCCCTTAAACCCCTGGGATCCCGCTGTCGACCATGCAAGCGTATTCCCTTTTGGGTCCGTAATGGTAATGATGGTATTGTTGAATGTAGCCTGAATGTGTACTACACCCTCGGGTATATCCTTCTTGATCTTTTTCTTTCCAGCTTTTTGTCTGGGTTTCGCCATTGAAATTTCTCCTCAGCGTTATTTCCGTTTTCCAACCACTACTCGTCTCGGACCTTTCCTTGTCCGGGCATTGTTGTGTGTATGCTGACCGCGGACAGGCAACCCTTTACGGTGTCTCAGACCTCTGTAGCTCGCAATATCCATAAGCCGTCTGATATTCATGGTGATCTCACGCCTGAGATCTCCTTCGACGGTCAGATTCTTGTCGATATAATCCCTGATACTTGCGATTTCCTGTTCGGTAAGATCATCGCTTCTCGTCGCGGGATCTATTTCCAAAGCACTTACTATTTCTGTTGATCGTGTTCTACCAATGCCATAGATATAGGTCAGAGCAATGTCAATCCGTTTATTCCGTGGTAAATCAACACCTGCGATTCTTGCCAAGACTATTCCTCCTTACCCTTGCCTCTGATTATGTCGCGGATTTTTACAGATTATCCTGATCACGCCGTGTCTCTTGATAATCTTACAGGTCCTACACCGCTTCTTCACCGATGCACTTACTTTCATCTTTATATCCCCATCTTATTTTGATCTGTATACAATCCTGCCCTTGGTCAGGTCATAAGGTGATATTTCCACCTGAACCTTATCACCCGGCAGGATACGTATGTAATGCATCCTCATCTTACCTGAAATGTGTGCAAGGATCTGATGTCCGTTTTCCAGCTCAACCTTGAACATGGCATTGGGAAGGGGTTCGACTACAACCCCTTCGGTCTCGATCACATCTTTCGCCATAACGTAACTTATGCCCCTATAGCAGCTTTAATAGCGCCTTGCACGTCTTCCATGCTCCCTGTACCTTCGATCTTTCTCACTATCCCTTTTTTGGAGTAATAGTCAATAAGGGGCGAGGTCTGGGCATGATAGGTGGTCAACCGTTCTCTGATGGTTGCCTCCTGGTCGTCATCCCTCTGGTACAACTCGCCGCCGCATTTGTCGCATACGCCCTCGGTCTTTGGAGGATCGAACATGATATGGTGCATGTATCCGCAGCCTTTGCAGGTTCTGCGCCCGGTAAGCCGCTCCACAAGGAAGTCATCAGGAACCTCGATCACCACTACATGATCAAGGCTGATGCCCAGCTTGTCCAGCAGACCGTCAAGGGCCTTTGCCTGTTCAATGGTGCGGGGGAATCCGTCAAGGATAAACCCCTGCTTTGCATCCGGCTTGCCGAATCTCTCATCCACCACTCCGATGACCACGTCATCCGGTACCAGTGCTCCCTTATCCATATACTCCTTGGCCTTGATACCCATAGGAGTTCCGTCTTTAACCGCGGCCCTGAACATGTCCCCGGTGGAAATCTGAGGAACGCCGAGCCTGTCTATCATCCTCTTCGCCTGAGTACCCTTCCCAGCCCCTGGTGGTCCAATCAAAATTATGTTCATAATAAATCCCCCCTCGTAGGTTTTATCGTGCTAGCGTCTTGACTTGATGCGACCGGATTTCATCAGCCCATCATACTGTCGGGAAATCAGATGAGACTCGATCTGGCTCATGGTATCGAGTGATACGCCAATGACAATGAGCAGCGATGTGCCGCCGAAGTAGAACGGTACATTCGCTTGGGCCATAAGTACCATGGGCAGTACGCATACTGCACAGAGATAGATGGCGCCGACAAAGGTAAGCCTGGAGAGCACCCTGTCAAGATACTCGGACGTCGCCTTGCCCGGCCTGATGCCCGGTACGTATCCGCCGTGCTTCTTCAGATTCTCAGCCACATCAACAGGGTTGAAGACAACTGCCGTATAAAAATAGGTGAAGAATACAATCGCGATGATATATATAAGATTATAGAGAATACCGCCGGGATTCATCGTGTCTGCAACAACCTTCATGAACCCGACCTCCGGGAAGAACTGAGCAATGGTGGCCGGGAACACAATGATGGAAGATGCGAAGATCGGAGGAATAACCCCGGACACATTGATCTTCAGCGGCAGGTGCGTGCTCTGCCCGCCGTATACCTTCCGCCCGCGAATCTGCTTGGGATACTGTATGGGCACCCTTCGTTGAGCGGTCTCCATGAACACGATCCCGGCAAGGACTGCAAGCATGAATACCGCGAGGATCAGCAGGAGGAATATCGGCAGCTCACCTGTCCTGGTAAGCCTTACGCTGTTGTAGATGGCGATCGGCATGTTTGCAACGATACCGGCGAAAATGATGAGAGAGATCCCGTTGCCGATCCCCCGCTCCGTGATCTGCTCACCGAGCCACATGAGGAAGCAGGTCCCGGTGGTCATGGTGATCATGGCGGTAATCCTGAACGCCCAGCCCGGAGTCAGCACCACGGGCTCACCGCCCAGACCGGTCATCTGTTCCACGCCGAATGCCATGAAGTAGCTCTGCACAAGACAGAGCACCACGGTGCCGTAGCGTGTGTACTGGGTCAGCTTATGACGGCCTGCCGCCCCTTCCTTCTGGAGCTGTTCAAAGGTGGGATGCACCATGCCCAGAAGCTGTACGATAATGGATGCACTGATATACGGCATAATTCCAAGCGCAAAGATCGACAGGCTTCTCAGCCCCCCGCCTGCAAACATATCAAACATACCGAGCAGGGTTCCCTGCTGCTGTTCAAACCACTCGGCCATGATAGCCGAGTCTATCCCAGGGGTTGGTATATGGATACCAATCCTGTAGACGAAAAGCATGAACAGGGTGAACAGAATACGTTTCTGTAGTTCCGGAACCTTGCCGATATTGTCAAATCCGTATGCCACTTATAACCCCTTATAGTGCATTAAATGAACCACCGGCCTTCTCGATCTTTTCCACTGCACTGCCTGATGCCTTATCAAGCTTAATGGTCAGGGGAACTGCGATCTCTCCATCTGCCAGCAGTTTCACCGCAACATCCAATGACGGGATCTTGCCTTTGTCTTTCAAGGCCTGCCTGTCAACTACACTCCCAGATTCGAACCCAGCCAAATCACTGATATTGATAATTACATATTCCTTCCGGAAACGGTTCTTGAAGCCTCTCTTGGGCAATCTCCGGTAGATGGGCATCTGTCCACCCTCAAACCATGGTGGAACCCCACCGCCGGACCTGGAGTTCTGCCCCTTTGTTCCTCTTCCAGCTGTTGTACCTGTTCCGGATGCATTGCCCCTGCCTACTCGCTTTGCCTTTTTCTTTGATCCCGGGGCCGGCTTCAGATTGGACAGATCCAGCATGACTATATCTCCTCCCACACTAACAGATGAGAAACCTTGCGTATTGCACCCCTGGTTGATGCGTTGTCCGGCA
>DAISYU010000156.1:0-5573 GCA_036825155.1 Thermodesulfobacteriota bacterium
GCCTCGTACCGGTACCCTCCGGCAACGAACAACGGGCTGAACGGACTGAGTTTTACCCTGCCGATTGCACTTAAGACCGTTATATCGGAATAGGTCACTCCCCGGGCCTCTGCCTCGAATGCCAGGCTGTCGATGGGGCTTACCCGCACGCCAATGTATGCAAGCGGGCATCCTGCAACATAGTCCTCTGACTCCTCAAGTACTCCCTGCTCTATAGTGACCGCGGTATCAAAGATCCGTGCATTGAGTCCGAGTTCCACACTCAATATCCCGGAAGTGGCAAGTTCGAGAAAGGGGATGTCATAGTATAATCCGATATCGTACATATTCAGTGTGAGGGTGGATTCAAGGGCAACATCTGCAGAAAATGTCGTATCCCCGAAGTTGAACTCGATATTCTTTGTTCCGATATCATCATACTCCAGGGGTGTCGCCATGAGATAGATGCTGGGGATAATAGGAATCTCGAGCTTTGCCCTGCCTGATACATGCCAGGTATCTTCATAGCCGAGATCATCTTCAAGATCGATCACATCGCCGGCGCCGATGGGGTTGTATGAGACCTCACCCTGAGGTGATGGGTACCACCCGCTTACGGCAACCTCAAAACCAACGGCATATAATGCAGCTGGCAGCAGCAGTGCAATGAAAACAAACCCGGCGATTCTTGATAGTTTCATAGTGTTCTCCTTTTCCGTCTCAGAATCTCAAGGACGCAACAGGGGTGATTCAAGGTGCTTTCCTCTTCGTCATATAGTGTTTCGGCAGGAAAGAGCCTCAAGTTAAATGTACCATGTTTTGTCCCGGGGAACAATGAGTGTTCACTCCGTACGGTAAAAAGTAAGGAAGTTGGAAGGTTAACGCTGTCTCATGAAAAACAGGGCATACCTGAATGCGCTGATGTACCTATAATAATACGCACAACCCGGAAAACAGAATTCACAATAAAAATGCGTTGATAATCTGATTTCCGATTGACAGGGACAGAGAGTCCCTGTATGGGGATACGGAAAAAGGTTGCCGATAACCCTCTTTCAAAGGACTGTTATGTTCACATATGATGAGATTGAAAGAAAAAGTGTTGTGATTTTGAGGATACTCAACCATGCCGGGCAGCCCTTGGGTGCACGTCTGATCGCCAGGAAGATGAAGGAATACGGTGTCAGCCTGAGTGAACGGGCTGTGCGCTACCACCTCCAGTTCATGGACCAGCGGGGGCTTACCGACCTCGTGGGGCGGCGTGACGGCAGAGTCATCACGGAAAAGGGCATAGAAGAGCTCAGGAACGCTCGAGTTCAGGACAAAGTGGGGTATGCAATCTCCCGTATCGAGATTCTCTCCTACAAGACCACCTTTGATCTCGAGAATAAAACAGGCCAGGTTCCTGTCAATGTCTCTGTCTTTCCGAAGAAGGTATTCTCAGACGCCCTCTCTGCAATGAGAGCTGCCTTCGATGCCGGACTGTGCGTAAGCGACCTCGTCTGTGTTGCAAAGGAAGGCGAGTTTCTCGGCGACATGCATGTACCACAAGGGTTTATGGGTTTTGCCACGATGTGCAGCATCGTATTCAACGGAGTCCTATTAAAGCGCGGTATCCCCATGGACTCGCAGTTCGGCGGGATCATGCAGATGCAGGACAAGAAGCCCATGCGGTTTGTGGAGCTCATTCACTATTCCGGCACGTCCCTGGATCCCTCGGAGGCCTTTATCAGCGCAAAAATGACCGCCGTAAGGGATGTAATATCCGGTGGGGATGGCAAAATCCTCGCGAATTTCAGGGAGATCGCCGGCATCTGCCGGGAGAGTGTCAATGACATCGTGGGCAAGCTCGGCAAGGTGGGAATACATGGCACACTCTGTATGGGCAAGATGGGAGAGCCAATATGCCAGGTGCCTGTGGATGTGAACAAGGTGGGCATCGTCCTGGTAGGCGGTCTGAATCCTGTAGCCGCTGCCCGGGAGGTCGGGATCGAAACGGAAAACTTCGCCATGTCCACGGTGATGGAATACAAGGATCTGAAATCTTTCTCTCGAATATATCGGGAGATAAATGGATAACAAGGCAAAAAACTAAATAGAAAGGAGATCTTATGCCAGTTGTCAACAAAGCGCTAGAGACGGTGAAAGAGAAGAATCCCAATCAACCGGCTTTTTTGCAGTCTGTAACCGAGGTCCTGGAGTCACTCAGGCCGGTACTTGAGAGAAACAAGAGGTATCGTGATGCCAATCTGCTCGATAGAATCACCGAGCCGGAAAGGGTTATCATTTTCAGGGTTCCCTGGCAGGATGACAAGGGAAATGTACAGGTGAACAGAGGATTCAGGATTGAGTTCAGCAGTGCAATCGGACCGTACAAGGGGGGGCTGCGCTTTCATCCCAGTGTAAATCTCGATATCTTGAAATTCTTAGGTTTTGAACAGATCTTTAAGAATTCCCTCACGACTCTGCCTATGGGCGGAGGAAAAGGCGGTTCCGATTTTGATCCCAAGGGGAAATCTGATTCCGAGGTCATGAGATTCTGCCAGTCGTTCATGACAGAGCTTTTCCGTCACATCGGACACAATACCGATGTCCCTGCAGGAGATATCGGTGTGGGCGGACGGGAGATCGGGTATCTCTTCGGCCAGTATAAGCGGATAAAGAACGAGTTTACCGCGGTCCTGACAGGCAAGTCGCTATGCTACGGCGGTTCGCTGATCCGTCCAGAGGCTACCGGCTATGGTGCCGTCTATTTCGCCCAGGAAATGCTCAAGACCCGAGGGGAGACACTTGAAGGCAAGGTCTGTACCGTATCGGGCTCGGGCAATGTCGCCCAGTATACAGTGGAAAAGCTCAACCAGCTCGGCGCAAAAGTGGTCAGCCTTTCCGATTCAAACGGTACGATCTATGATAAAGATGGTATCGATGCAGAAAAGCTTGCGTGGGCCATGGAGCTCAAGAACGTTCATCGCGGACGCATCAAGGAATATGCAGAAAAATTCGGGGTGGAATACTACGATGGAAAGCGGCCCTGGGGTATCCCGTGCGACTGTGCATTCCCATCAGCAACCCAGAACGAAATCTCCGGCAAGGATGCGGAGACCCTGCTCAATAACGGGTGCTACGTGGTATCGGAAGGCGCCAACATGCCCACGGTCCCTGCTGGCATCGAGCGGTTCCTTGAGAAGAATATCCTCTACGGACCCGGCAAGGCAGCCAATGCCGGTGGTGTTGCAGTCTCCGGTCTCGAGATGAGCCAGAACGCCATGAGGCTGAGCTGGCCGGCCGAAGAGGTTGACGCCAGGCTGCAGCAGATCATGCAGAGCATTCACTCCAACTGCTATGAAACGGCAGCAGAGTACGGGCATCCCGGCAACTATGTGATCGGCGCGAATATCGCCGGATTTGTCAAGGTTGCAGATGCCATGCTGTATCAGGGGCTGGTATAAGAGATCATTTCCATATCGGTACCGATAAGAGACTAATACATCCGGCCTCAAAGAGGCCGGATTTTTTTATACGGTTTCCCCGCATGTGAACTCACCGGACAGCAGCAGGGTTTTTTCTGCTCATCAATGGCATCAAAAGACGAAACATGAAGGCATAGGATCTTCGAACAAGAGGGATATCGAATAATCTCCTGATAATGATGAGCCCCCGGTGCTTCTTTGGTTGGAATGAATCCCTGCTTTCATCAAAGGTGATCTTTTCTATGACAAAGTTTTTCTGAAAGAGTGAAATTATCCACTGATAGGTGATGATCGCGATGACATCCCATGCGCGCCTGATATGGTCCCGGGGATAATTGATCTGTTCACCCATGGCCATCCTCACGATCTCCAGGCTGTGGTAGACATCGATTGGGCTGCCGAGGAGCTCCCGTGCAGCCCAGAGCAGGTAGATACACCCTCCGCAGTAGGATACAAGGGCATCCGCGCCGGTCTCCTCCGCCTCTTTGAATTTTTTTGCCCCTTCGGCAATGATCTCATAGGGCAGGCTGATATTTTTTGTCCAGGAAGCACCCTTGCCGAATCCGCAGCACAGGGAATCTTTCCTGTTATGTCTCATTTCCACGATGGAGCATCCGCACCTGCTGAGAAGTTCCCGGTGCTTATCCCACAGTTCGTCACCGAACGGCTTTGAGTAGCAGTTGTCGTGAACGGTGAGGGTAAGGCCGAGTTTTTTTGTCAGTGGTATTGTCCCGGAATCGATCTTTTCCAACAGCCAGTCATGGAAATTGATAAACTTAGGCTTGTGCTCGACTCCCATTTCATCCGGGTGTACCTTCGTGAATATATAGTACACTGCATCAAGCAGCGGCACGACGGTTTTTACCCCCCATGTATCGAAATCACTCTTGCATCGAAGAGCGATCTGCTGCACGAGATCCAGGTACCCGCCCTGGTAGAGGTAGGCGCCTCCTTCCCACTGGTCCAGTCTGTCTATTGGTTTGAAATGGTTCAGCAGGGCAGAATCTCCGATGATAAAGGGGAACAGGTGGATATAGTTGCCCACGAGGAGCACTTCATCATCGATCTGTGGAATCGTGTCCATCCACTGTGAGATCCACCGACGTTCCTGCTGAGTGATCAGTACATTGAGGAGCTGCCAGATGTTGGGCTCCAAGGTAGGGCACACGAACCTGTATAAAGGAGGCGCGCCTTTTTTTGTATAGCGGTCGTTCCACCTGTGCTGTATGAGGCTGTAAGGGTTTGCGCCGGTGGGACAATAGAGGTTGCAGGACATGCACGAGGTGCATCTGCTCAGGGCATAGTGTGAATCCTCCCCGTTTATCAGTGCAGCAACTTCCTCTTTCGCCTTTTCAAGGGGCAGTTCCATGACAGGGCAGCGGTGAAGACACTCGCCGCATTCATTGCACAGGTCCCGTTTGAAGACAGGTTTCCTTTCCGGCATCGCTTCCTCCTCAGTGGTACGATTTAATAGTCAATACGTCTTCACTTTCAGACGCTGTAAAAAGTTATGTGCCGCAAAATACCGGGTATGTCTCAGGACAGGAAGACGTGAATTCGGAGATAGGCTCCTGCCCTATTGCAGTTCAATCCTGGTCCGGTCGATGATCTCATCCTTAACCGTGTCCGGGAGTTCGTCAAAATACGCACAGTATCCGGCCACACGCACGACTATTCCCGGGTATTTACCGGGGCTTGCCTTTGCATCAGTGAGCAGGTCAGGGTCCAGCACATTGAGCTGCATCTCCATGCCACCCTGGGAGAAGAACCCCTTTGTCAGGGCGGCCATGGTATTCACGGCCCGTTCTCCCTGGAGAGAGGTTACATCGAAGCGCAGGTTCAGTGCATAGCCGTTGGGTGAGAGTCTCGAGTCCACGCCGGCAACGGAATTGAGCAGCGCCGTAGGGCCCTGTCGGTCACTCCCGTTGCAGCACCCCAGACTTGCCGCAAGCGGTTCGCCGTTCTTCCTCCCGCTCGGAAGCGCCCCTGTCCTGCGGCCGAATCCCACATGGGTCGATGATGAGTAGAATCCCGGGATGTAGGGGCCGCCCCTGGTGTTCGTGTACTTTGCCAGGGCGTCGTGGAAGATGTGCGCAGTCAGGTCCGCATACCGGTCCGGAAGAT
>DAISYU010000156.1:5673-6801 GCA_036825155.1 Thermodesulfobacteriota bacterium
CACCATGTGTTCCACCTGATATGTAAAGGCACTGATGATATCCTCCATAGATCTGAAGAGTGAAGGGTCAGGGGTCTTGGCCCCGGTTCTGAACCGTTTCCCTGGCTTCCTGCCATTGTTCAGCGCCAGGATGAGGCACATGGGCAGGTTAAAGAGGGCCGCGTCGGTGGAGCAGAAGCTTCTGCCCGGCATGGTGGGCTCCACGCATCCCACCACCCCGTAGTCGCGGGCCTCTTCAACTGGATATCCGTGGGCCGTGAGCGCGGCAATGGTAGCCTCGTCATTAAACAGGCCCGGCACTGCGTTGCCTTTGCATGCAACCTCCACGGCACGCTTTACATACGGCTCGGGTGAGATCTCGCTGATCCGGGCCATGTAGTTGGGATCGCGCAGTCCGGCCAGCTCCATTACATCGAGGAACAGCCAGGTCAGGTCGTTCACCGCATCGTTGCCGTTGCTGTCCACCCCTCCAACCGTAGCCGCCTGGGCTACCAGGTACCCGCCATGGTACTCGCTTACCCTGCTTGAGAGCAGGAACATGTGCTCGGTGGTCTTGGCCGAGAAGCACAGGAGCAGTTCCATTGCCCTGTTCCGGTCGATGCTTCCGGCCTCTAGATCTGCCTTGTAGAATGGGTAGAGGTATTGGTCGATCCGGCCGAAAGAAACGGCGGAGTTTAGGCCCTCGAGGCAGACCGCCATGTGGGTGAACCACAGCGACTGAAGGGCTTCTTGCAGGGTTTCTGCAGGTTCGAGGGGGACCTTTGCGCAGATGCGCGCGATTTCAAGGAGGTCCTGCTTCCGCACCGGGTCGGTCTCGACGGCGGCGATCTGGCGTGCCTCGCCGGAGAGCCTGCCTGCGTAGTCAGAGAGGCCCTCGCAGGCAATCCGCGCTGCTGCATGGAGGTCGCTGTCCTTCTCGTTGATGGTCTCCATATAACCGCTGATGCCCTGTGTGATCATTCGGTCATAGCCGGGCAGAAAGTGACCGATGCCGCCGCTCTCATTGATGAGGTAAGAGGATGCGTCCAGCTGGTCGAGCACATAGCGGCTCAGCTTCGGGTTGTACCACCCGAAGGCCCGGGACACCATGTTCCGGGTGAGCCAGTAGGGCAGCACCTTCACGAGGAG
>DAISYU010000157.1:0-6800 GCA_036825155.1 Thermodesulfobacteriota bacterium
CAGCATGAACCAGAGCGGATCTATCCCCAGGGTATGAAGCACCGGCAGAAATACTGGAACGCATATCATCGTAATGGCAACAGGGTCGATGAACATACCCATAATGAGCGTTATCGTGAGCATAACAATAATGACTCCGTATACTCCGAAAGGAATGCCGGCCAAAAAGCTGCTTACCAGTCCCGCAGTACCGGTACAGGTGATAAGGGTCGAATAACACCCTCCCCCTATGACAAGCCACATGATCATGCTGGTCACCTTGAAGGAGAGTTTCAGCCCTTCATAGAGGTTCCGGATTGACAACTGCCGGTTTATGGCAGCTATGATCATTGCCCCGATCGCACCGAATCCCGCAGCTTCCGTCGGGGTGAATATACCGCCATAGATACCGCCCAGTACCAGGAAGATGAGCATGATAGGCATGAGAACAGGCGGGATAGCCTTGATTTTCTCCCATGTCGTTGCAATCTCCTCTTCAGGCAGAGGAGGTCCGTCTTCAGGATGAGCCTTGCATCGCATCCATATGTATAAGCTATAAAAGAAGGTACAGATAATACCGGGGACGACTCCTCCCATAAAGAGTTTGCCGACCGACAGCGAGGCATAGCCGCCTACTATGATCATCAGGTTGCTCGGCGGGATAAGCGGACCCAATGCCCCTCCGGCCGTGATGCAACCTGCCACCATATTCTTATTGTATTTTTTCTCCAGCATCTCCGGCAGGGCGATCAAACCCATGGCCACGGTGGCCGTAGCCCCGATCCCGCTTAATGCGGCCAGGATAGCCGAGATAATGGTCGTGGCAATCGCCAGACCGCCTTTGAGCCGGCCCGTCCACATTCGCATAGTGGTGTACAGGGTTTTTGCTATACCGGAAAATTGCAGGATGGAGGCCATTAATACAAAGAGCGGAATAGCGATAAAAACCTCGGTGCGGGCTTGCTTAAAGGAAGCGGACACAACCATGAAAAGCGCATTGGGACCGAGAAAGTATAAGAGCAGCAGCGAAGACAGCCCCACCAATGCAAATGCTACGGGCAATCCTGTCATGAGAAGGATTAGCAGTGAACCAACAATGATTAATGCCGTAATCATGATATTATGCTCCCTTTTCTTCGTTGTCTTTACGCAAGATGGTATCCAGGTTCTTCAGAAACTCGGAGATCCCCTGCAGTATGAGCAGGAAACACCCCAGCGGAACGAGGAATTTCATGGGATAATACGGCGGGGCCCAGATAGAAGGCATGTTCTCTTTCACCTTCCAGGACATGAGGAACATCTGCCACCCTTTTATCATCAGCACTCCCATCCCGAAAAAGAAGAAGACCGAGGTGATGATTTCGAGCAGGGCACGTTTCTTTTTATTCATCTTGATGGTAAACACATCCACCGTTACATGCCCTTTTGTTAAAAGTGCATATCCACCACCAAGAAAGGTTATCGCAGCGAAGATCTGAATATTCACATCCCAGGCCCAGATGGTGGGCTGTTTCATTACATAGCGCATAAAGACTTCAAAGGCGGTGATGCATACCAACGGGACCATCAGCCAGCAGAGAATTCTCCCCGTCCATTCACTTAGCGTATCTACAGCGTGAATATACCATCTCATGATTTCTTCTCCATTCCATTAATACCTTGTTTTCTTAGACTTAAGTGAGGGGTGGATGAGGGCAATCACCGTGCCCTCATCCCATTACTATGAGAAAAGTTAATCCATTGGCCTTCCGACATCTTTCATCTGCTTCTTGAGAATTGCTACGCCTTTTTCCATCCTCGGGCTCTTTTTACCAAGCTCATCCCATAACGGTGCCACCAGCTTTCTTGCCTTTACCAGTTCCTCTTCCGGCAACCAGCATGCCTGCACTGATCCCATATTCCGTGCAGCATTAAAGGACTCTTTGGTCTCGGTTATATAACGGTTACCGGAATCCTCGAGTATGAACCGGGTTCCGAGATTCACCAGAGGTTTGAGATCATCAGGCAGCTTATCGAAAGAATCCTTGTTGATCAGGAAAGACAATGCAATCTGGGCGGCTGTTGGAAAGGTGTAATACTCTACAACTTCATGGAACTTCACATCCATGAGCCCGGAGGCATCGTAAATTGCCCCATCGATGGTCCCGAGTTTCATTGCCATATAGAGTTCGCCGCCGGGGATGACGACTGCCGATCCGCCAAGTGCCTGAACGTATTTCCCATAAATACCGAGTGCCCGGATCTTTTTGCCTTTCAGATCTTCAAGCTTCGTGACCGGGAAGTTGGTATTGAAGTGATAGTAGCAGCCTGCGGCACAAGGATAATGAATGATATTATGCTCAGCGTAGGCCTCACGAATAACTTCGCCAAGTCCTCTGTTCCAGTAGGCATCCCAGTATTCGTCCCATGTCTGGTGTCCCATGGGCAGACCGATCTCCAGGTCTGTTTCAGGAATCAACCCGGTATAGAACCCGCCGTAGGAGACAGCACAGTCAAACACACCCTGCTCGAGGTAAGTGACGATATCCCCCACCGCACACATGGCACCCGGAGGAAGGATCTCAACCTTGAGCCTGCCGTCGGTGATCTGTTCAATATACTTCTGCCATTCTTCACCGTGCATCATGACCGTTGTGCCGAGTGGATATGATGCCTGCATCTTCCATACAATCGGCTTTGGCTTTGCCGCCATAACATTGAACGACAAACCGATAACCATGACAAAGACCAATAGTGAAACTGTACACTTTCTACCCATTATAATACCTCCTGTTTATCTTTGTTGCATCGATTCGTTCCCCCACACCGCTCTGTCAAGACTACAGCCAATGAGCAAACAGCGTACCAATTATCCCAACAATATATATTTATTAGTTATTCCTTTTGCTTACACCAATCCTCATCATTTCTTACAACACATGTAGGTCTATATCTGTCGCATAATAGTACGTGCCGTTCTGTTATGGGACAGATACTGTGTGTTTGTGATTGTTTGAAAGATCCATCCCCTACGATGCGCCACTTGTCTCGGGAACAACCCGTGATACAAAGATCATTGAACAAGTCCGCACCAAGTCGATCTTTATCCCTTTTTATAGGCTCTTATATCTACACCTGGCTGAAACACTGTTATTAAAATCAGCCGGGACATGCTTCCTTAAAAATATTCCCTTTGGTGGTATATAAATTGCTTTTTTCTGAAAGATGCGCACGTACGACAGGAGAAAATCGCTGATTGAGAGAACCATACCAGACAAAAGGAGAACACTATGTTTTCAACTATTGTTTTAGGAGTAGACGACCCCAAGCACTCAAGCAAACCGACCCACTATGCCATAGAACTGGCCAAGCGCTGCAGATCAAAGATAATACTCATACATGTAGTGGATTTTTCCTCCTTTAAAAATGTTGTGGCAACGCCACGCGAGATTGCAAAACGGGTATATGACAAGATTATGGAAGAGGCACAGAAGTATCTCGATACTGCCGAAGCTCTCTGTAAGGAAAACGGCATAGAGTGTGTGAAGGTACGGAAAATAGGACATCCGGTGGATGAGATCATAAAAATAGCAGAAGAGAGCGGGGCAGGATTTATCGTCCTCGGATCAAAGGGAAGATCAGGGCTGGGAGGCTCGATCTTCGGGAGTGTCTCATACGGTGTCCTTCATCAGGACAAGACCATACCGGTTTTTATTGTGAAGAGCTGATCAGCTCCCGGTCCATCGCTATCGCTGGTGCCTGTTTGATGAATGTCTCTATCAGACAGGCATCAGCAACGAGAGATCTTCCTGGAGTCGGTGTTTCCTTCTCTTATCTGATTTTTCTGAAGTATTCTTTTTCCTATCATGGCCTATTTCCGCAGGATGTGATTACAGCTGCTGCGGTGCTGTGATACTCCATAAAGGTTTGTTATTAACACTGAGCACACCATGTAATCATGCAGTTGTACTATTATCAAACACATCTGTCCCATAACAAAACAACACCATGGGACTCCACCACCAACCATCTACCCAGCAATCTGTTTTTATTCGATATTCTAACATTTTCCTGATTGGTACAATGCTTGCTCTATACATCTGCAAGCAACCAAGAATGCACGTGTAGACAGAGGAGGCACATACTATTCATTCTATGAAAAAACAGCCCAAGAATTATCCGTAAACGCACAAGAAAATCAGGAGAGTCTTTTCGCGGTCGACCAGCGCTCCTGCTAAAGCTTCCCCCCAGAAAATTCATTATGGGGTGAAAAACAGGTTTCAGTACATGTGGGCGAATCAAAGTATTTCAACAAAACCAAAGGAGGAGTTTATTATGCGGAAGTTACTGTTTTCTGGGGTGCTAACAATAGTACTGTTAGCCTTTACTGTACCTCTCATGGCTGCTGACTGGAATTTTTACGGCAGCGTGCGTATGTCAACGTTCTATGGTGACAATGATAAGGATGCAGGGGATGATTCCGGGACTGACTGGGATCTCCAGGGTAATGCACGAATCGGTGCAAAAGTTAAGGTGGACGATGCTATAGGGGGCGGTTTTGAGTTTGCTGTCACTGATGAATCAGTATCTGCCAACAAAGAATCTGTTAACACACGGTTACTCTATGCAACCTACAGATCCGATGCCGGGACACTGCTTATCGGTCAGAGCTATACCCCACTTGCCGACATGTTCTACAGCAACCAGGTCTATGGCTGGATCGCCGGGGATACGGACATGCTGGGTGTCGGTCAGATCTGGGACTACCGCCGCCCGCTGATCATGTTCTCCACAAAAGGCCTTCAGATAGCCCTGGTGGAAGTGCAGACTGCAACCGCTCTCGGGTCAGGGGGAGATGTTGATGTCATAATACCCAAGATTGAGCTGAAGTATCATTTCAAAAAAGATAACGTCTTTGCGGATATCTTTGGGGGCTACCAGAGCTATAAGATCGAGGATATTCCCGGGGCAAGCGATGAGACCATTTCCTCCTATACCTTCGGTGTGGGCGGCGGTTTGAATTTCGGTGATGCGTATGTGAAGGCCGGGGCTTATATGGCCAGGAACGCAGGCCAGTTCGGGCTGCTCCACATTACTGCAGACGATGCCGTCTACTCAGGGGGCGAGCTCATTGACAATGACACCATCGGCGGTCTCTTCGTGGCAGGATACAAGGCCAGCGATAAAATCCAGCTTGAGGCCGGTGTTGGCTATGTCGCCAGTGAAGTCGATGACAGCGCTTATGAGAAAGACGACAACATGACGTATTACGTACAGGCAACATATAATATCTACAAGGGATTCTTTATCGTGCCTGAGGTCGGTGTGGTGGATTACGGCGACAATTCATCCGGGGCTTCTCAGGGCAAAAACACCTATTTCGGTGCAAAGTGGCAGATTAACTTCTAGAGAAAACTTGGATCATGCCATACAAATAGACCGGGGGATCATTCCCCCGGTTTATTTTTTCAGGTGGATGATCCGCAGCAATCCTTCAGCATATCGAGGTCAGAGACAACAACGTTCTTCTCAAAAGGATACAGTACCTGGTAACGAATCAGACAGCAACGAGATCGGCTGTGAACCGATCTCAGGTATACTTATCCGGTATTTTCCGACAAGTGCATTTTTTTTGGATAAAGGACTCTCAAGGCTTACAGGCTTACTTAAGAAACCACCTGTGCATAGAGTTCACCAGCCTTGTAAGAGCTTCGTACAAACGGCGATGACACGACGCCTTTAAATCCCTTTTTCCTTGCATCCTCATCATATGCCCTGAATACATCGGGATGCACATATTCTTTTACCGGATAATGTCCGGCACTGGGTTGCAGGTATTGCCCGAGAGTGAGGAGGTCGCATCCGGCGTCCCGCAGGTCATCCATAACTGCCAGCACCTCTTCATATGTCTCACCCAGACCGACCATGATCCCTGATTTCGTGACGATAGTCCCATCAATCGATTTTGCCCTTTCGATGATACTGACCGACTGAGAGTAGTCTGCCTGCGGCCTGACATGAGGATACAGCCTCGGCACGGTCTCAACATTATGGTTCAACACCTGCGGCTGTGCATGGATCACAATGGCCAGAGAAGGAATAGACCCCTTGAAATCGGGGATCAACACCTCAATTCCCACGTCGGGGCATCGATGTCTCACCTCTTTGATCACACGGGCAAAATGACCCGCACCGCCATCAGGCAGATCATCACGGGTAACCGAGGTAATAACAACAAAGCGCAGGCCCAGGGTATTCACTTCTTCCGCAAGCCTTTGCGGTTCATAGGGATCGAGTTGTTGTGGTCTTCCTGACTCAACTGCACAGAATCTGCAATTTCTCGTACAGATCCTGCCCATGATAAGAAAGCTCGCCTCCCTCTTCGAGAAACACTCTCCCTGATTCGGGCAGCACCCTTCCTGACAGATGGTATGGAGTCTTCTCTCCATGAGGTCTTTCTCCACCTGCCGGGTCACCTCCCCCATGGGGAGTCTTTTTCTCAGCCATGGAGGTTTCTCGAGTATATTCATTCTATAACCTTCTCCCTTCTCAGAGGGCACCGGCATTGCCTGTCAATAACTCCGGCTGTTCGACCAGGTGGATAAACAGTTTTTCAAACATGACCCTGTCCAGAACAAATCGTATGGAATCGTCAAAGATATCCGAGAAGTGGTACAGAAATGAGGTCACAACCGCGTTCATACTCGGAGATATCGCACGCGGACAACATCGTTTAAGAAATGCAATCCCTTTATCTTTTATCCCGCAGGGGACAAAATGACCGTACAAACTGGTGTCTTCGAATACATTCAGGGAGATGCCGTGCATGGTAACCCCGCCCC
>DAISYU010000158.1:0-6564 GCA_036825155.1 Thermodesulfobacteriota bacterium
TGGAGTATTGGAAAAAACCACCGTATTCTTCATCGCGGCTGGAAGCCGCTCCCACAATTCTTGATTTTCCCTTCTGCCTTCTGCCTAGGATCTTGAGCTACTATGTTTTCCTGCCTGGGGTCATGTTCCTCAAGTCTTGTCCTGCCTGGGATTTTGTGCTCTATGTCTTGTACTGCCTAGGGTCTTGTTCCCCATGTCTTGTTTCTTAGTTATTTCAGTTTCAGCTCCACGTTGTCATGAATCCAGTGGGCATCCCACCATTCTATCGGGTCCACAAAGATGCCATGGATCAGCATGCTGAAGTGAAGATGGTCTCCCCCCGCAAATCCGGTTGCACCTGATTTGCCGATAACCGCACCCCTGGCGATGTCCTGTCCCTCCTGAACCGCTATTGAACTCAAATGGGCGTAGAGGCTTGCCAACCCCTGGCCATGATCAATGATGACCGTGTTGCCATAGATGCCGATATCACCTGCGAACAGGACCTTGCCGCTGTTTGCTGCCTGGATAGTGGCATGGCGGACCGAGGCGAGATCGATTCCCCTGTGAATGCTCTTGCCGACATCCTTGCCCTCGAATACATAGGTCCTCTTGTCACCGAAACGCGCCATGTTTGCAGCATTCTTCATCCGAAGAAAAGCCCCATTCCACAACCGTTTGTCTTCGGTTTTGCCGCACAGTTCATAGATCTTCTGATTATTTGCCTCGCGCAGGGTCTCATTGAGATAGACAAAGACTTCCAGCGGCGATTTTCCCGTAAGGGATGTGTCCATGCTCTGAAACTGGGTGGCCTTGCCGTTCATGAAATTTTTGCTCACGTTGACCTTGTCGCTCCTGAAGCTATGGTTGCGCAGATGGTACACCACCGGAGCCAATGATTCATTGCCTGCCTTGTCCCTGGCCACAACCGTCATGAGGGTGTTGCTGTCAACTTCCAGAGGGACCGCTATGTAGCTTGCATAAGAGGGTTCGCCGTTGATCCTGGTCTTATATCCTGGGAACAAGGTCTCCCCGAATCTCACTCCGTTAGTTGCAGCATCATCAGATGCCGTATAGATTACGAGGCAACTGCCGCCGGGATTGATGTAATGAGACGTGCTCACCAACCCCACCTTCGGGGGTACAGAATCAATGGTCACATCCTTGATGAGGGAGGTGGAATTCTTCAGCGGCGAAAAGTCGATCACACGGATCTGGAGCTGTGCAGGTCCGTCCTTGATCTTGAGGTTTGAAGCGACAATCTCGATGTCGGCTGTTTTCTCGAAATTCCCCCGGTGCAGGAAGTCTTCCTCAGCCACGATATATTCCTGTTTATCCTGAAGAAGCACGACCCGGTATGATCGTATACCGCTCTTCATATCTCTAAACGTAGCGGTGAACTTCGAGTGTGCGGGGATCATCTCGATATCTTCGCTGAGCGCAATCTGCGGATCTTCCCATTCAAGGTAGAAAAATACCGCGCCCGCTACAGTGAGGATAAGCAACAATAAAAGTATATAGATTAATTTTGAATTTGATTTACCCATATGGTTCGCTCCTGATTCAATGATGTGGTACACCATGGAACATTCGAAATCTTTTTTCAACCCCCGGGATGAACTCTCAATCGGTTATTTCAACAACACATTGATATGACGAAGAAAATAAGCCGTCCCATCGATTCTGAGGTTGAGCAAAGACTTTATTTATCCAATACTCCCCCGCCGTAGCGGGATCTTCGACAGTACTCCACCACCCCAATTATTGTTATCTCATTTGCCTACTGTCTTCTTTCCCACAACACCATTCCTTCCTGAACCGTTGCTGTCTTCTCCGGATCTGAGAAAAGAACGAGACAACTTCAGATCAGCATTTTTTCTTGTAAAAACTTGACATAGGTCAATGTCGGCCCGGTGAAATCTCAATACTCTGTGCCTATAGAATACAAAGATGCAGGAAAACAGGAGGGTGCACATGAAGAAGGTCCTTATAATCGGAGCAGGTACAGGCGGAACCATGATGGCGGTTAATCTGTCCCGCAAGCTGAACCGGAAAGAGTGGGGGATCACGGTACTGGACAAAGACCCCAACCATTATTACCAGCCGGGGTATCTTTTCATCCCGTTCGACATGTACACCAGGCGCGATGTGATCCGAAAGGGCGAAAAATATATGCCCAGGGGTGTCGAGTATCTGCTGGCAGAGGCTGAACAGATCATCCCGGACCAGAATAAGGTCACGTTAAAGGACGGCCGTGAGATCTCCTACGATGTCCTGATTATCGCAACCGGCACCACGATCTATCCTGAAGAGACCGAGGGCATGCTGGAAAACGGCTGGCGAGAGAATATATTTGATTTCTATACCGTGGAGGGAGCAGAGGCCCTGGCCGAGAAACTTCGTACCTTCGAAGGCGGCCGCGTGGCGGTCCATGTGGCGGAGATGCCCATCAAGTGTCCGGTGGCCCCGCTGGAATTCCTCTTTATGGTCGAATGGTATTTCAACAAGAAGGGCATGCGCAAAAACGTGGATATAGATTTCGTCACCCCGCTTTCCGGGGCATTCAGTAAACCCGGTACGGCCAAAGTCATGGGACACATGATGGAGGAGCGCGGGATCAACATGGTCGCCGATTTCGGTACCGAGCGGGTAGAGCCCGGCAAACTCATAAGCTATGATGACCGCAGCGTTGATTTTGACCTCCTGGTGACCACACCCACCAACATGGGGGATGCTCTTATGGAGCGTTCAGGCCTGGGAGACGACCTCAATTTTGTGCCGACGGACAAACATACCCTGCAGGCTGAAGCTCGTGACAATATCTTCGTTATTGGTGATGCCACCAATCTGCCCAGTTCCAAAGCCGGATCAGTTGTCCATTTCGAAGCCGAGATCCTCACTGAAAATGTCCTCAGCTATATCAATGGTAAAGAGCTGAAGGCCAGCTTCGACGGCCATTCCAACTGTTTCGTCGAATCAGGCTACGGCAAGGCCTTCCTTATCGATTTTAATTATGAGCTCGATCCGGTGGAAGGTACCTATCCGATGCCTGTTCTTGGTCCGTTCAGCCTGCTGAAAGAGACCAGGGTCAATCATCTTGGGAAACTTTTCATGAAATTCATGTACTGGAACATCCTGCTCAGAGGAATACCTGCCCCGGGCCTCGGCTCGAAGATGGGTACAGCAGGGAAAAAGATACCGAAAGAACCCCCGAAATCAAACACCAGGCCTGATCTGCACGTTGTCGGGAAAAAAGCTGCCTAATAAGGAGAATAAGACATGAGTACAAAAGAGATAGCCGGAAATACAGTCAATCTGACGGAAGACGGATACCTCACCGACCCGTCCCAGTGGACAAAAGAGATTGCAGAGGCCATAGCTGCTGAAGAAGGTATTACCCTGAGCGATGCCCACTGGAAGGTGATAGACTTCTTGAAGAAGGATTATGAAGCAACAGGCACGCTGGCATCCATCAGGCGGATCAACAAGACCGGAGGCATCCCTACAAAGGAGTTCTATACCCTGTTCCCCGATGGACCGCTCAAGAAGGCCGCCCGTATTGCAGGGCTTTCCAGACCGGCGAGCTGTGTATAAGAGGGAGGATGACATGGCTGACGAAAAGATCAAAAAGGTATCCATCGTCTGTTCCAAGGGTTCCCTCGAAGGGATCTATCCGGCCCTGATCATGGCCAACGGAGCCCGCATGGAGGGGATAGAGGTCAACCTCTTCTTTACCTTTTTCGGGATGGATGCCATCACCAGGAAGAAGATGAAGAAGATCAAGGTGGCCACAGTCGGCAACCCGGCCATGGGTATCCCCACCCTGATCGGTGCGTTGCCCGGTATGTCTGCCTTTGCAACAAAGATGATGCAGAAGAAGATGGATGAACTGGATATACCGCCGGTAGACGAATTTATCGAGATGATAAGTGCTGCTGGAGCCAAGCTCTATGCCTGCAAGGCCTCGGTGGACATGTTCGGCCTCACCAAAGAGGACTTTGTCGATGAGGTTGAAAGCATCCTGACCGTCGGGGACTTTTACGAACTCTCTGCCGGCGGGCAGATCATATTTACCTGATGACACCTCGGGGAGAGACTTCGCCCTTTTAGGTCTCTCCCCGCCCCTTTTTCTTCCTTGTGTTGTTTTTCAAGCAGATCAGCTGTTTTTTGGCGAACTAAAATAATAATTTATCGGAAACCGGCCGATACATATGGCAGAGCGTCACAACACCACAAGGAGGAACAACTATGAGAAAGTTTCGCATCGCAACACTGGCCCTGATCGTTCTTTGTGTCTCTTCGTTTTCACTCTATGCCGCGTCTGTCACTGCCGATGAAGTGGTGAGCACCGTTGCAAAGGCAGCTCAGCTTGTTGAAACCAAAGGTGAAGCCGCGTTTGAAGAGCTGCGCTCCATCCGGTTTCTCGACGGCAAGGGATACGTGGTCATCTCCGATATGGAGCAGATATGTCGGCTCAATCCGATGGCTCCTTCATTCGAGGGAAAGGACATGACAGGACTGCAGAGTGCCGACGGTCGTTATTTCGTGACAGAGATGACCGCAAAGGCAAAGACCCAGGACACCGGGTGGATAAGCTATTCGTGGATGGATCCCACTACAAAGGCTGTTGCACAGAAGTGCCTGTACTTCCAGAAGGTCACCATGCCTGGCGGCAAGACAGTCCTTGTTCAGGCCGGTTATTACGGAACAGACTGCACAGAGTAATCTGTGACACCCCATCTCCCTTTTTCAGGGGGATGGGCTCTTCTTATAATCAAGAAAGCACCTTTCTTCGGTTCCAACTTCAGGCTTCGTAAGAGGTATACCCGTCTCAACATTGGACAAGCGAGCTCCCAGACAGAAGGCGAAATTGACTTTTCATCCTCGGCCCTTATTTAAAGGTGCTGAAGAGGATGAAAGGAGCCCTTGATGGAGATGCCTGACACCTTCAGGAGCAGTATACGTCCTTGCCGTATGATATTCCGGGCCCTGGCACGTATCGTGATATTCTTTCTTCTCTGTGGTTATTGTGAATCGGTCAACGCGCTCGAAGTCCCTGAGCAGAGTCCTCTGACCCCCCCGGAACCGGGCATTGAATTCAATCCGCGCACAGGAACGTTCTATTATATCATTGAATGGGGAAAGTCCAAGGCCGCTGATGCAAGGGTGACCATCAAGAGGGAAGGTGATTTCTACAAGATGACTGCCGATCAGGAGACCACACCGTTCATAGACCGGATTTACCGCATCAGGTACAGCGGAGAAACCATTATCCATGCCGAAGACCTGCTGCCGAAACAGACGGTTATCAAGGGGCAATTCGGCAAACGCCGGCGCGTTGACGAGATCTCCTACGGGGAGGATGGCGAGGTTGAAGCTGTCGTAACCAAATCCAAACCCAGGTCTCCCCCCGAGACAGAGGTGTATGAAATCAGTTCGGAAACATTTGCCATCGATGTCTTTGCCGCTGTTTTTCTGGCACGCAGTTTTGACTGGAAGGTGGGTGAATCCCAGCAGATCGAGATCTTTACGGAGGACAAACATCACCTCATCACGCTGGATTGTCTTGGTCATGCCCTGTATGAGGAAGGCACCATCAGGACGCCTGCCTGGGTCATTCGTCCCGGTTCGCACAATCTCGACAATCCCAAGGCCGAAACAGTCTACAGCAATACCAGGATCTATCTCTCAGCAGACGAATCAAGAGATTTGCTGAAGATAAAGACAAGTCTCGGATTCGGTACGATACGTATGACGCTCGTGGAATACCATAACAGGTAAATGGTTTGCGGGCAGGGATGTGGTCTTTTTTCATGTTGCTCATCACAGGTCCGGCAGTCTTCCGAAGACAGCCTCCAACCCGAGGTATATTCCCGGGATCGTGTCAAAGTCCTTGTCTCTTGAAAATGAAACCTGGGGTGCTGTTTCAAGAAACAGCCAGTCGCGGAAGATCTTCTGACGATACCTGATACGGAGGACGACCTCGGCCAACTGGTGATTCGGCCTGGTCTGCATGCTGTTGGTCCATTCATAGACTAATGCGCGTCTGAGCGAAAGCGGATGATACAGAAGAAAATTTACATTGTAAAAGTATCCGTTTTCCCCCTCAAACCATGACCCTTCAATATTTGTCCGAAACAGGCACTTCCTCAGGACGGCCCGTTCAAAATCGAGGCTCGTCTTCGCCTCCCACCCTTCATCAGTATAATACCGGATGGTTTCGACGAATCGGATGTTCCACAATCCGTACGTGAAGAGATACCGGTACCTCGGCCCTGCATAGAGTACCGGGGAAGCCCTGCGAAACCTGATACCGGTGTGAAAATTGAGATTCTGTTTTGGCGTCGATAGAAAGGTATACCACAGCGACAGGGATATATTCTGCTCATCGCTTCTTTCAAAATCTTCCCGGATGTTATCTTCCGGGGTATTGTCCAGCTCCAGTTCGTCTTCTCCATTGCCGGAAATCACCAGTTTCAATCGTTCCTTTGTGCGTGGGAGTACGAGTCTCAGCCTGAACTGAGTATTATATTCAACGGATTCATCCTTTTCCTTGGCGATGCTGCCGATGAGCCTCAGGGTTGA
>DAISYU010000159.1:0-6555 GCA_036825155.1 Thermodesulfobacteriota bacterium
TCGCAGACGCATTCAAGCGGGCTATGGAGGAAGACGGTCCTCATCTCATTGAGATAATGCTGTAGAAGAATCTCTGGGGGGGACGGGAAACTAGGCAGAAGGCAGTTGGTCAAGACTGATCGTGACCCTAGGCAGGCAAACATGGAAGCTCATGATCCCAGGCAGATCAAGAGATTGGGTTCAAGACCCCAGGCAGAAGACGTGAAAAATGGAGTATTGGAGTACTGGATAAAAAACCTTAAAAACTAATACTCAAGGCTTGGGGTGCAGGATTCCAGGAATCCCGCTTTTTTTTCAGCTAGGCAGGAAATGAAAGGCATCAGGCTTCGTTTTCAACTACGCCCGACATGTCAGGCTTCCGTCTACGTTAAGGCTTCCCGCTTCGTTATTCAAGACTACGAAGGACACGTCATCGGACACTTTGCAAGAGCTACGCCCATAGAGTGAGGCATAGGGATATGCCGAGTTAATCTTCAACTAAACCCGACACACCTGACGGCGAAGGTACATTAAAGATATTCCACAATAAACTGTCCCCAGATTTTTACAGATGAAGTCTGGGAGTGCTGTGAGCTCTGGACGGCTGTTCCTTCTTCTTTCTTCCTCTCAGTGGTTTTTTAAGCTGGTCGAGTTCGATGCGCATACCTTTCTGGAACAGGAAGTTCATAAGCGGCAGGGAGATCCTTTCAGGACCATAGAGTATGAACTGCACGCTTGGCATGTAAAAATACATGAGGGATCTGTTGAATAATACGGTGCGTCTCAGCTCGAGTGCAATGGGATGTGTATGCCCGATCTCAAGCTTTACGGTGCCCGGGTTCAGGGAGATGCCCAGCTGCCTGGCATTCACCTTGAACTCGGTATGTTGAGGCTGACTGTACTGGTAGAGACGGACAAAGAATTTCATCAGAGTGCTCAGCGGGGTATGGATCTTCCTGCCCGCAACCTTGCAGATAAGCTCATCTTGTTCCTTGAGCTCGCACGATATCTGCTCAGGGGTCTCTTCAAAGTCAATTGAAGCGAGAAACTTCGGGAAGCCCGAGAAGTCGATCCCCCACCGTAAGGCTTGTTCTGTGGTCACCGGAAGATGATAGATATATGGGTAGAAGTTGAACTGGAAGAGCTGACGGGTAAGATTATACCCGGGGACCTGGAGAAAATTGGGATTATTGAGCATGATGGTGAATGCAAATTCGTTGTAGGGACCGACATCGGTATCATAGTATTCAAGGCATGCAAGACCAATAGCGCCAATCCCGGGAACCATCTGGGCCGGGACAAATCGCGGATCGGGCAGCAGCTTTTTCAATGCAAATATGCTTGCCGGGAAGAGAGCGATATAGGCCCTGGCATCCCGGTAGAAGATCGGTAGTTTAACCTTGTTCCCTGCAGCCCAGACATCCACCTGTTCGATGCCTGCAAAAAAGTCATCCTGGTTTGATTTTTTCATACGTTACCTCCTGCGATATACATGAGGATACTCATAAGAAGATAAGTACAGAGGATTTAAGATGCAAGGGACCGGCGTTGGTATGGAGGTATTCTCTTAATCATTTCTGAAGTGGTAGATGCAGTTGCATCACGGCAGGTTGATTGTGTTCTTTTAGCCGGATCAGGCCTTCAGGGGCACCACCGTGGGGAGCGGTTTGATGAAATTTTGCCTCAGGCTGTAGGTGTAGGCGCCCTGGCAGGGGATCATCAGGATATCTCCTTTTTCGATCGTCTCTCCGAAGTAGGTGTATCCCCAGATGTCATGGGGTGTGCACAGGGAACCGAACACGGTGCACTCGCGCTCGATAAGACCGGGTCGGCTGAGATTGATAACCGGGAAATAATCCGTCTCGAACCGTTCCCATCCGATCATGTTGGTGCCGGCATCAGTGATGACGAGGTCGTCTGCCTTTTTGTCCACCACGTTCAACAGGACATGCATGGCATCATTGCAGATCCAGCGGCCGGGTTCCATGTATATGCGGCAGTCAACGTGAGGCTTGATATGGGTCTTGATCGCTGACGAGAGCTGATCTGCAAAGTGCTGAACAGGGACCGAGGGGCAGATATAGTGGCTCAGGTTCGAGCCGGGGGGTGAACCTGCTGCACTGTGGAGCTTGCCTTCAGGAGTGCCTGCCCACTGGAGCCATTCACCGTGTTCAGGCCAGTAACCACCGCCGATATCTATGAATTCAATGGCATCGAGGTGTTTTTTGTCGAGGGAGGCAAGGCAGAGACCGAGCCTGGCCATGAAACCGGTCTGGGCAGATGGGTCGAGGTTCCAGCTTGTATGAAACTGGAGGCCGCACAGATTCACGTGAGTACACCTGAGGGCTGCATCAAAGAAATCCCTCAGTGTGGAGAGGGGTATGCCGAATTTTCGCCAGATGCCGTTTTCCTGTGTTGTCAGGCGTACTCCGGCACGGACTGTAGTATTGCTGCGGGCAGCTGTTATGGAAAGCTGTTCGAGCTCGCTGAAGCTGTCTATCAGGATCGTCACCCTGTCATAATGTTCCACCGCGAGATCGAGCTCGGGCTGTGTCTTGCCCGGGCCGCTGAAGACGATGTCCCTGCAGCCGAGATCGAGTGCTGCTGTCAACTCGAGGCCGCTGGAAACATCGAGTCCTGTTCCGAACTTGATGAGACTTTTCGCCACCAGGGGATGGTTGTTGCTCTTCATTGCAAAATAGATCCTGATATCACCGAGCGCACCGGCAAAAACGGCCGTGAACTCTCTGGCACGCTGTAACAGCGCCGTTTCGTCAAAAACATACAGGGGCGAGCCGTGTTGTCGGCACAGGTCTATGAATGTATGAGCTTTTTCAAGATACGGGCGAATAAACCCGGCAACCTGGTCTCTGTCCAGGACAGCCGTGGGATGATTGAGAATATCTTGTGCCCTGTTCAGGATATCCGATTTCGTATCCATCTTTGCTCTTCCATCTCGATGGCAACTTTGGCTGCCAGTTCATGGCATTCCTGTCCGATGTCCGCTGTGGAGGGGCTGAAGATGATATATCCCAGAATGCGGGAGTCGTAATCATCAGGGGGAAGGACAACGTTGCTGCCTGCGCCATGGGCGATATGTGACTTGACGACCCGGGGATCGTCTCTGAGGGAGGATTCATCGATACTCCTGATTATTCCTGCCGTGTCTGCGAACACGCGCAACCCTACGAGAGGACGCCAGTGCGATTTCTCAGGGATTGAGAGTGCTTTACCCTGCGCGAAGTCCAGTGCCAGGGTAATCATATCAAGTCCGCAGCTGCTCAAGATCAACGGTGGGAGGCAGTCGCCTCCGACTCGCGGAGTCATCTCAAGTAAAGAAACAGTGTCGTCTTGAACAATGAAATCCACCATGCAGACAGCCCGGTCAATGCCGAGCGCTTCTGCTGCACGCAGGATCTGATCGTGCAGTTCACGCTCCGCAATATCTTCAGGCAGAACGCCCGGGAGTACATAGGCCAGAGTGGTGCCGAAGGACTGCTTTGGTTCAGGGATCTTTCGTGCCGTGCGGATAATGTGTATGCGGCCTCCATCGACAATGAAATCGCAGCTGTACTCAGTGCCGCTAACGAATTCTTCCACGACGAACTCTTTTCTGGCACCGGTCATCACAGAAGAAGGCTCTTCATCAGCGTACATGCGGGTATTCTCATGCCGGGCCAGACGGTTTTTCATGATAGCAAAGGCACGAGTGCACTGACGTGCATCTGAACATTTAAACACCAGCTCGCTTCCCGAACCGGTTAACGGTTTGATGACAACAGGGCCTTTGGTCTCTGCCAGGAAGGCCTGTACTTCGTCTGCTGTGCGGACCTTTATTGTTTTCGGACAGGTTACCCCGTTATTCTGCCAGAGGGTCCTTGCTGTGAACTTGTTGCGGCTTGATGCAACTGCAGCTGGTGAAGGGAAGGGCAGCGCCAGTTCCCGGGCCAGTGATGCGCTGAGACCAAGGGATTCACAGTCATAGCAGGCAACACCGTCTATGGTTATAGCGTAGGCATTAAGGTGCTCCCGGAGTTTTTGTGTAACCAGGCCTGCATCACTCAGGTCGCAGAGAATCTCTTCTTCAGCGTCAGGACGTTCCTCGTGAGCCCGTGCCCGCTCAGCTGGATCGGTTATAAAGAGCGCCCGGCCCGGATCATGCTGCCTGATATGATCTATGTAGTCTGAGGTGGTCCCCACCACCAGGATACATTCAGACATGCATGGCTCTCCGGGTTTCGAGGCGTTTCTCCGGCACGGCAAGGGTCTCGGAAGACAGGAGATACAGGGGTCTGGGTGTGAGGTGAAAGAGCTTTTTCCAGGTGAAATCCCCACACATGAAGTCAACGCAGTCGATGTGCTCTTGGCAGGCCCTCTTAAGATGGTGAAGGTTTATCAGTTTTGCCACCCCGGGGTAGTTGCTGTTCGTTCCACCGGCCAGCAGGGTGTAGACATTGTTATACATGCACCCCATATCGATGGCTGCAGGTTCGGAATCTATGAGGACCTTGGTGAACCTCAGCCACCCCTTTTGAGCGAGATAACCTGCAAGGTACCGGAAGCTCTCTCTGAACCGTTTGTCATGGAAATAGGAACCGGCCTCGAACCGGCTGAGGTTCATACGTACCATGAGGTCGAAATCAGAGAAGTCGTCATACACGATGGATACCCCGAGACTCTCAATTGATGCAACGCTTCGGAGAATCTGCTTGATGGATTTGCGGGAGAATTCCCGGAAGTAGTTTTCCATGTCATAGCCGTACTGCGGAGGGAAAAAGAGATAACCGATCTCATCCTCTTCAGGGGCGATCCTGCCTGAGGGGGCAATCGGGGTCAGGTAGCGAAGATGGCAGGACGAGTTGGAGAATGAAAGGATCGCCTTGAGGACTTCGTGGGAGCGGAAGAAGATGCGGTTTTGTTCAAGCCATGTCTTGCCTGCCCAGGTTTCTCCGGGAAAATATCCGTAGCGGCCGCTTTCATCGATCCAGCTCAGTGGAAGCATTCCGCAGATGCCTTTGCTGTCTTCGGCAACGATGAATTTAGGACGCCGTTTGAAATGATGGTGAAAACACGCCCGGACTTCCCAGAGATCCGTAATGGTCTCGCGGGGCATGACCATCTCCCAGATCTCCCTGCATTCGTCCAGTGATGTTGCTACCCGCAGGCTGAACATCCCTATCGCCTCAGGTTTACTTGCGCAATGCAGTGCGAGCCCTCGAAGAAGCCGGTGGAGAATTTATCAACCATGGCCGGATCATAGGGCTTGCAGCTGAATACGTCCAGATATGTGGTATTGGTGAGATTGGCAAAATGGGCGGAGATCAGCGAGGTCTCAATGAGTTGTATCATGGAGAACCCGGCAACCCGTTCATCCTCTCCAAAATTCACCACTACGGTATCCTGAAACCTTTTCATCTCTATGAGATCGCAGAGTTCACGGACAAACTGCCGTATTTTGTCTGCATTTCGGATGGTTTCAGGGTTACAATTGTAAATATCAAAGCTAGACGAAATCCCCCAGGCCTTTTCTGTAATCGCCTGCTCAACAATGGTACTCTTTTTCATGTGTTCCCCTTTCATTAGGATAAGTTATCTCGGGGACGCGCAGGGGCCTCATAAGGATTTGAGCCGCCGGGTTATTGTGGCCCGGCCGGGGGCAACGCCTCGCTTATGAATCGTGTTAAACTGGCCACGAGCGCGCCTCGTAGCGACTGTAACGTTTTTTCAACGTCTTCATCTTCGGATGAGATGACCGAGAATGAATAGTAGCCGGATACGAAGCCGGCTGTTGCACATGCAATGCGGCGCAGGAGTGGTTTTGGCAGGCGATGTTTTATGACGGAATCGAGCTGATTCTCAATAGTCTCAAGGTACAGCAGGAATGGCTGTTCGATCCCTGAATAGCCTTCCTTGAGCTTCAGATCAGCACGTCCCTGAAAATAGAGGACAAAGTCTTCCCATCGAGTGCTGAAGAACTCGATATGAACCTTGATCATGGTATCGAGCAGGCCGGGTAACTCCGTAATGTTCTCACATCGATTCTCAATGGTGGCGGCAAGTTCCCCCATGACCTGGGACATGAGGACGTTGATTACACCGGCCTTGTTCTTGAAATGGTAGTAAAAGGTTCCTTTGCCGACATCCGCCCGTTCGGTGATATCATCAATGGTGCTGAGGTCCAGGCCCTTTTCGGCGAAAACATTGCGCGCTGCATCCAGCAGTTTCTGGTGTGTAGCGCTTACCCGGCGCTGATTCCGGGTCCTTTTGGGCTGTCTCAAAATTGGTGTTTTTCCTTTCACCTTACCTCTCAAACCGAACAGGCTGTCTAATTCGACTAAATGGTCAAAAACGATCAAATAGTCAATAGAAAAATGATCTGATTCTCGTACAGATATCAAAAAAGGAGATGCTCATAACCTGACGTAATAACAGAGTTTTATGCAATATATAAAACACGCACCGTTTGTTTTATCCGGATAAGAATGTTGAGTATTCTGAGATATGATTTGTTGCTGGAAGACTTATGGGCGGGACCGCCCGGGGGTAAGGGATATTCCACACGCGGCAGTATGGGAT
>DAISYU010000160.1:0-1084 GCA_036825155.1 Thermodesulfobacteriota bacterium
GTCTGTTATTACCACAGCAACGTGACATTGATGAAATGTTTCTGTCAACGATATGTTTTTGAATATATCAATTTCTTGAATTCATTTTTTTTATGGTTATACTTATAACTACGACATCTGGGTGATTTTTCAGATCTTCAACATAACTGGTCAGGGAAAGGAGGATGGTTTATGGCAGAGGAGATCAAGGCCGGTTGTGCACGGCCGACCGGCGGGCCAGTGGGCGAAACGAAAAAGAAAGAACCTGTTAAAGAAGAGGGCATGATCAAGGAGGTGAGATCGATGATCAAGGTAGGACAGAAGGCACCGGATTTTACGGCACCGGCATATCACAAAGGCAAATTCGTATCAGTGCAATTATCCGAATATCTTGGGAAATGGGTTGTGCTGTGCTTTTACCCTGGTGACTTCACCTTTGTCTGAGCCACCGAGATCTCGGCAGTTGCCGAGAAATACCCCGAGTTTCAAAAGCTCGGTGTTGAAGTTCTTTCCATGAGCATCGACAGCGTCTTTGTCCACAAGATGTGGAATGACCATGAACTCTCCAAGATGGTCAAGGGCGGTGTGCCGTTTGCCATGCTCTCCGATGCTGGAGGGAAGGTAGGCACTGTCTTTGGTGTCTACGACGAAGGTGCCGGGGTAGAAACCCGTGGAAGATTCATTATCGACCCGGACGGTGTGATCCAGGGGTATGAGGTTCTTACTCCGCCGGTGGGCAGGAACGTGAGTGAATCTCTGCGGCAGATTCAGGCCTTCCAGGTGGTGCGCAACAGCAAAGGCACCGAAGCCACCCCTTCAGGCTGGAAGCCTGGTAAGATGACACTGAAGCCGGGCCCCGACCTCGTGGGCAAGGTCTGGGAGGTATGGAAGACCGACATGGCGTTCGACTAGAGTTAAGACATGCTGATGCCGGGTTTTAAGCCCGGCACCAGCATGTTGATCCGAAGCAGTTGATGATAGCTGCTGGAGTATTTAAGCACACAAGGTATCAGGCTTTAGGTACTGGGTACTAATTCAAGAAATTGAGGTGTTTTTTTCCTCTGAATTCGCAATCCTAAATTCGAAATGTTTTTCCCTTCTGCCT
>DAISYU010000160.1:1184-6368 GCA_036825155.1 Thermodesulfobacteriota bacterium
CCTTCTGCCTGAGTTCCCGAACCCACCAGAGTATACAATTATTCCGCCGTAAATTTATACCCCTCACCGTAAACCGAGCTGATGATCTCCTTTTCGGGCAGCAGGGCGGCTATCTTTTTGCGCAGGTTCTTTATGTGCGTGTCGATGGTGCGGTCATAGCCTTCGAACTCGTAGCCCTGCACCATGTTCACCAGATCGTTGCGGGAAAATACCCGGTTCGGGTGAGACATCATCACTTTGAGCAGCTTGAATTCGCTGGGCGTCAGCTTCAGTTCCTGACCATCCACCGTTGCCCGGCGTGTTTCTTCATTGAGTACGAACGTGCCTGCAAAGATGATTTTCTCCTCGCTGGCAGGGCTCATCCGCCGCAGTACGGCCTTGACCCTGGCTACCACTTCACGGGGACTGAACGGCTTGCAGATATAATCGTCAGCGCCGAGTTCCAGGCCTAACAGCCTGTCGATTTCTTCAACCTTGGCAGTGATCATGATAATGGGGACAGAGGTGAATTTTCTGATCTCGCGGCACACTTCCATGCCGTCCATGCCGGGCAGCATGATATCCAGCAGGATGAGGTCCGGGGTCTTGTTCTTTACAAACGGGATAACCGTATCACCCCGGTCGAGTATGGATGTCCGGTATCCTGATTTTTCCAGGTAGTCTTTCAGCAGGACCGCGATCTTTTCTTCATCTTCGACTATGAGAACATGTCCTTCAGCCATATCTCTTGTCCTCGGTTTTGTCCTCTGTGGCTGCCAGGTGCAGGATAATCTCGATCCTGACCCCGCCAAGGGATGAATGGGATGCAAGGATTTTTCCGCCGAACATCTCAACAATACTCTTTGCGATTGCCAGACCCAGGCCGCTCCCCCCGTTTTTCCGCGACCGTGAGGGATCGGTTCGGTACAGACGGTCAAACAGGTGATCAAGGGCATCGTCCGTTACCCCTGGTTTTGAATCTTCTATGTTCACGTGCACGGAGTTCTCGTTCTTCACCTGCCATATCCTGACGGTGCCAGGAGACTCGGTGTAGCGCAGCGTGTTTTCCAGGATATTCGAGAATACCTGGGCAAGACGGTCGCTGTCTGCGACAGCGGTGAGATCCATATCAGTACCGAGGTCGAGTTCTGTGGCTATATTCTTCTGAGAAAACCTGGATTCGAACATCCTGAGAGTACTTTCCAGCACCCTGAGAACCTTGACGGGTCCGCTCTCCATTGACAGTTCCCCTGTCTCAGCAATGGACAGTTCATGAAGATCTCCTATGAGCTTGCCAAGGAGCATGACCTCCGCGTGGACCGATTCGAGCGTTTCTTTATTCATGTCACGGACGCCATCCAGTATGGCTTCGATCTCTCCCTGGAGGATGGAGATCGGAGTTCTCAGCTCGTGCGATATGTCCGATAGCCACTGCCTGCGCAGATGCTCATACTTTTCGAGTGTCTGTGCCATCTTGTTGAAGTCATCGGCCAGCTGCCCCAGTTCGTCCCGGGTGGTGACCTGTATCCGGGTATCGAATTTTCTCGATGCAAGGGCATTAGCCCCCCGCGTGAGCTGATCCACGGGCCGCAGCAGATGACGCGACAGGAGAAATGACACCAGGGCTGCCAGGACAAGCACCAATCCGCCGATAACGACAAATGCCTTGGATTGTTCTCTGAGGAAGGTCTTTTCCCTTGGTCCTGACAGCTTCTCTCTTTTTTTCAGGCCCAGCCATCCGACAATCTTGCCGTCAACGGTTATCTCTTTGAGGTTATGATCGTCAGTCGAAGTGGCATCTCCCTCAACCACCCGCATTTTTTCATCAAAAAGGGAGATCCTCTTGGTTATCATATATTGAAGAGGCCTTGGCGGTGGGATATCAGGGTGCTCTTCGTTATCGAATCTTTCGTGCGGCTCGCCGGGAGGAGGTGCGGGCATCTCCCGACCGGCCTCATCTTTTGCAAACACGGTGCGTCTGAGTGTCCTGAATGCCTTGGGATTCTCCCTGATGAACTCCCACCCGTTATGTTCACTGTAGGCGATGGCGAGTGTTTCCACAAGTTCGCTTAAAGTCTCGCTTTCCACCTTGTTCACATAGTTGGTGAAGTGGCGTTCGGCAAAGTATCGCATGATACCCGTCATCAGGACTATGACGATCAGGCTCGTGAGCAGAAAGGCCCCAAAGATCTTGTATGCGAGTTTTACCTTCACTGCATCTCCTTTGGCAAAAAACCTAATATAGGTTTGGCCATATTTCAAATCATTTTACCAATCCTCACAATCTTTACATCCTTTCTCCACAGTTTCTCCATATTTTACGTAGTCATAACCATAACCCCCTTACATTCCCGGAGGGAAGATAGAGGACCTTATTATGCAGCCAACAGCATAAAATTATAAAAATATCAATGGGTTAATTGACAACCCTGGGTTGCAGTATTATTATGATCATTGGGTTAAAGTGTGCAGAATTTTGATGTTGCGTACCATTTGCAGTTCCATCAACACGTATGTGTACGTAGTTCAGATTTTAAGGGATTCTCATCAGACAACCGGCTTCAAAAGGGGGTGTCTCGCGCAAGATCAGGAATTTTTCAATGCAATCTTTTACTGCAGGAACCTATCCACAATCCTCGGAAAGGAGTAGTAGGCTATGGCGAATGAAAAGAAACAGAACAAAGGAATGAGTAGGAGAGAGTTTGTTACTGCTGCGGGCATTACCGCGGTGGCAACAGGAACCGCCGGAGCTCTCTTGACAGGCTGCGCTACGGTGCAGCAAAAGAAAGAGCAGCCCGGTTTGCAGGTCACTCCGACGTATATCGTGGTGGACCAGTCGCTTTGTTCAGGATGCAGGATCTGTGAACAGGTCTGCAGTGAATTTCATTACGGCACCTATAATCCTGAACTTACCGCTATCATTGTCGAGCGGGATTATGGGGGGGGTGGTGACTGGATCACGACCAAGACGTGCCATCAGTGTCCCAATCCCTGGTGTATGCGTGCCTGTCCGGTGGATGCAATCTGGCGCGATGTCAGGACCGGTGCGGTCATCATTGATGAAAAGACCTGCATCGGCTGCGAAAAATGTGTTCCGGCATGTCCATTCGGGATGGCCTTCATGCGTCCGGACGGGAAGAAGGCATTCAAATGCGACATGTGCGGAGGAGATCCCCAGTGTGTCGCGAACTGTCCCATGAAAGCTCTTTCGGCCCAACCACTCATGTGGAAAGATATCGAACTGTTGGGAGGTAAGTGATGAATACGAAAGCATATGCAGGAAAAGGACTACGTATTGATCTGAGTGCTCAGAGAGTTACCACCGAGCCTCTTACCGATCAGATGATGAGAGAATATATCGGGGGCTATCTGCTGGGTATGAAGATCCTCTGGGATGAATACCGGCCTGAGTACGGAGCCTTTGACCCGAGGAATCCGCTGATTTTCTGTACCGGTCCGTTGACCGGGACCAGGACACCCACTGCCAACAGCTTGACCTGCCACACAAAGTCGCCGATCGCAGACACGTTTGTGTCCGGAAGGGCAGGGGGACATTTCGGCCCAATGCTCAAGTTTGCCGGGTATGACTATATAGTGATAACCGGCCGGGCTGCACGACCGGTCTGGATCTGGATAGACGACGGAAAGGTGGAAATACGAGATGCACGGACACTCTGGGGCATGAAAACCAGCGAAGCGGATGCCGCCATAAAAGGGATTGTCGGCTCCGACGAGGTGGAAACCCTCACAATCGGTCCGGCCGGTGAGAAATTGGTGAGGTTCGCCACAGCCAATTGTAACATAGACCGTGCCTTCGGCCGCGGCGGTCCGGGTGCGGTCATGGGATCGAAAAACCTCAAGGGAATCGCGGTCAGGGGAAGCCGGAATATAGAAATTGCCGATGTGAAGCGCTTCAATGCCGCGGTCAAAAAGAATTTCAAGGAACTGGAGGAGCGTGATGCCTGGTCATGGGAGATGCAGCCCAAGGTTGGGACAGCAGGCTGGATGGAGGCCATCAACTATTACAGTATGCTGCCCATTAACAATTATCAGAAGACCTATGATGACAAGATTGCCGGTGGTATCGATCACAATGCCTACCTGAAGAACTTTGAATACCGCAAGTATGCCTGCGGTAACTGTGCGCTTTCCTGCGCACACTATATCCCGACCATCAAGAAGGGTAAGTATGCCGGGTTCTCTTCAGGGACCCTGGAGTATGAAACCGCAGCAGGGCTTGGAGCCAGGTGCGGTGTGGGAGATATCCTGGCTGTAGCGCAGGCCAATGCGATCTGTGCCGAATACGGGATCGACACCATCTCCTGCGGGTCCACCATTGCCTGGGCCATGGAGTGTTTTGAGCGCGGCCTGATCACGAAGAAGGACACCGGTGGTATAGATCTCACATTCGGCAACGCGGAAGCCATGGTTCGTATGACCGAACTGATTGGAGAAAAAGAAGGGTTTGGTGTCATTCTGGCCGAAGGATCTTCCCGGGCTTCATCGATAATCGGCAAGGGCTCGGAAAAGTATGCAATGGTGGTCAAGTCCCTGGAAATGAGCGGAACCAGCCCCAGGGGTTCAAAATGCGGTGCCTTGATGTTCGCAATAAACGAGCGCGGCGGTCACCACATGGACCCCTATGCCCCCACCATCGAGGCGTACGGGTATGTAATCGCTGAAGCCGGTATACCCGAGGCGTTAAATCCATATGAAGACGGCAAGACCGGGGATGTCTACAAGTTGAAAAACTATACCAAGCTGGCTGATATCCTCGGCACCTGTGCCTTTGCAGTCATCAATCTGCAGACACTGCCGGATACCTACGGGGAACAGTTCAGTGCTGCTACAGGAATCGAGCTCAAGGGCACAGACCTGCTGAAATACAGCGAGAAATTGACTACGTTGATGCGGGCTTTTAATGCCCGGGAAGGGCTGACCGCAAAAGATGATACCCTGCCCGATCGGTTCACAAAAGAAGAGGTGGAGGTCAGGGTGCCTGCAGAGCTCCAGAAATGGACCAATGGCAAGACCTCGATCATGCGCAAGATCGATCTGCAGAAGAACCTCAAGGATTATTATGCTGCTGCCGGTTATGACATGCAGACAGGTCTACCCTCATACAGGAAGTTTGAGGAACTCGGGCTTGCCAAAGTTGCCGACGAGCTGAAAGCGAAGGGTATCAAACTAGTCTGATGCAACAAA
>DAISYU010000161.1:0-6345 GCA_036825155.1 Thermodesulfobacteriota bacterium
AAAAATGCAGCGCCCTCGGCTGTGACCATGGTGGTTATAATGAACAAAAAATTTGGGTAGTGGGTCAGTTTGAAATTACCCCGCCTTGAAATGCTTGACCGCTTATGCTATGCTTAGTGCATGGCAAAGAATAGACGACCGACCGACATAAACCTACTCGCATCTCAGATCGCAGCAGAGGCCACGGGGGAGAAGAAGCCCGAAGAGGAACCCAAGAAGAATCCCGCCGCTGTTGAGCTTGGCAGGCTTGGTGGACTCAAGGGGGGCAAGGCAAGAGCCGAAAAGCTCTCACCCAAGAAGCGCAAGGAAATAGCTCAGAGGGCCGCCAAAGCCAGATGGAAGAAGCCTTAATCAATATTTAAGCAACTTATCCCACTTCCACTCTCCTTGTTTATGAAGAGCATCCATTGATTGCGCTAAAAAAGGATCAAACTTAAATACATTTTCCCGATGAAATCCTATTGGCGGTACAGCATCTTTTCCTGATTGTAGTAGATGGAATTGCTCATCGTTAGTAACAAATACCGCAACTGAATTTTCATCCCACACCTTCCTCACCATGGGCTTATTGCCATAACACCTTAATATTACTTTGTCTCCACGCATATCACACCTCCTTTGATGATCATTTTCGGATAGTATATACGGACAAAAAAGCATTTTCAAAAAAAGTCCAATTGCGGCACTATTGGGTATTGACTAATTTTAAATTGCGGTATAGACTGATACCAGTATTTTGAAGGAGGTGTCAGAACCATGAGTGAACAGGTGGAGACTAAAAGGGAAGTGCCCCCGTATGTTCCGTACAAGACTTTTAAAAATTTCTTGGACAGCATGAAGGTAGCCTTACCGGATAGAATAGACCGGAGCCTGATGAGATCAATGTCTGGATCATTGCAAAGGCAGCTTATTGCGGCATTGGAGTACATGAAATTAATACAACCCATTACGGGGGCAACAACAGAAAAACTAGATAAGTTGGTTAAATCCGAGGGGGCAGAGAGGAAACAGATCCTGAAGGATATAATCAAAACATCCTACCCTTTACTCTTCAGAGAAGGCTTTAATCTAAATGCCGCTACTACACAACAACTAGTCGAGATTTTCGCCGATTATGGAATTTCTGGAGATACAACAAGGAAATGCATGGCTTTTTTTATGTATGCCTGCGATGATGCCGGTATAGCAATCTCTCCACATGTCAAACGCACTCCTGGCCCCAAGGCTGGTGCTCCAAGATTACGAAAAAAATCCAACTCCGTAGGTAAGCCAGTTGTTGATCCTGATGATGAAGCAGATGATCCAGGATCTGAATCAGGAAGCTCAGGTTCTGGTTCTCTTCCTGGTGCCAATTCCTGGGAAATGGAATTATTATCTAAGTTCCCTAGCTTCGACCCATCATGGCCTGATGATGTTAAAGCAAAATGGTTTGACGGATTCAAGGAATTGATGGCTGTGAAGAAAAAATAATGATGGAAGGAGAATGATTATGCAGCCTCCAATAAGAGAGCGCCGCAACGGACATAATACCTATGTTGCAGTTGGTGGGCGGCGCTGACATAAATAAAAGATAAAGGGAAACGCCCATGCCGCCAAGCTAGACCGTTTCCCTTTACCCCAAATACCAAGAACCATGCCCCCGTAGTTGAATGGATACAACCAACGTCCGCTAAACGTTAGATTCCGGGTTCAATTCCCGGCGGGGGCTCTTTCTCTTTACGGCATTATATCAGAATAATATTATTTTACAATAAATTTTACGCGAAAACACTTGACATGCTTGAGCGGTCAAGCTATATATATAGTATGAACAGTTTGAAACCGGACAAACAAAGAGCGATCCTTGCTGCATTGGTTGAAGGTAACTCCATTAGAGCAACCTGCCGTATGACAGGGGCAGCCAAGGGAACAGTCTTGAAGCTCCTGGTCGATGTCGGAGAAGCCTGTTATGAGTATCAGGATAAAATGCTCCGCAACCTCACCTGTAAGCGCATCCAGTGTGATGAGATATGGGCATTCTGTCATGCTAAGGAAAAGAATGTGCCTGATTATCATAAGGGCGAGTTTGGTTATGGCGATGTCTGGACATTCACTTCCATAGATGCCGACTCCAAGCTCATCATCAATTGGCACATCGGCAGACGAGATGCCGCCAATGCCACCATATTTATGAAAGACCTTGCAGCCAGGATCAAGAACAGGGTGCAGCTTACTACCGATGGACACAAGATGTATCTGAATGCAGTTGAAAATGCATTCGGTGGTGACATTGATTTCAGTCAGCTAATAAAGATCTATGGCAACAGCCCTGAAAGCGAAGTGCGATATAGTCCAGCAGAATGCACTGGTATCGAGAAACAGAGGATCGAAGGTAATCCAGACCCCAAGCATGTTTCTACATCATACGTTGAGCGGCAAAACCTCACAATGCGGATGGGCATGAGGCGGTTCACCAGACTTACCAACGGATTCTCCAAGAAGGTCTATAACATGGCCTGTGCCGTATCTCTGCACTTCATGTATTACAATTTCTGCCGGGTGCATCAAACATTGAGAGTGACACCTGCGATGGAAGCAGGGGTTTCCGATCATATTTGGAAGATTGAAGATATTTTGAATCTTTTGAATATATAATGCTTGCATTTATTATGCTTTAGTATTACTAATTCAAATTGCGATCAGCATCCCGCCAAACCACCTTGGAATGCGCAAATTTATTAATCGGAGGTAATGTCATGAAGGTTAATCCGTTCCATTCCAAACTTACTGGTACTAATGTTCATCATAACAATAATAAATGCACCGAGGGAAATAATATAGAGTCATATAATCGCAAGGATGGGACTGGCGGACATCCTTTATGCGATCACTGTAAAAGACTCAACGCAGAGGGGAAATAATAGCTACTCAAGCTTTCTGCAATGATCAGCTATTAGCACACCCAAGAAAGAAACACTGATCCCCCATTTATTGGCAAGCTCCTTAAACGTAAGCCCTAGCTCGAGACCTAGCCTAGGGTTGATGGGTTGGCTATGCAATTCGTAGCATAGGATCTCGTCAAACCCACCCTTATACTCATAGGGACAAAGGCTATATGCTTTCTCTATCTGTTTTCTAAATTTATTTATTTCACTCATATTACCTGCCCATATAATACTTGCAATTTTGTTATGCTTAGATTATTGTTTTTGTTTCACCTAAAATGCTATATAATGAGGATGTTGCATGCCCGACAATGATTATTCCGATACAAAACAAAATGATGTAAATAAATCCACCATCTCTAACATTCAAATAGATGCCCCCCCAAACCAACAAGAAGCCAATCCCAAATTCTATAAACACAAGAAAAGTATTTATAGGGAAATGAGTTCCTTTGAAAAGATTATGGTGTGGCTGACAGCCCTTGGGTTTGTTGTTGCTACGGCTAGTATTATTGCTTTGGTATGTTCGATCAACAATGCTGATAGAAACTTTAGGATGGACCAAAGAGCTTGGATTGGGCTGAAGGGTTTTTCCAGCAACATTGATACAGATAGCCAATTCATCATTGAAGTTACCTTCAAAAACACAGGCAAGACCTTTGCTAAAAGGTTGTTCCTTTATGGTGCGACAGAATGCATTCCATCCCAATGCGAGCCAAGTTTTACTCAGGATGAAGTTGCAAGACGAGGAGTAGTTAGCTTTTGTACAGTTCCTCCACAGGGAACATCTATGGTTTCCACTTGGGTCGATAACGGCTTTGCTGGTTTTTCTAATAAAGATTGGAGAGATATAAAAAGCGGAAAGAGCAGGATATATTTTCATGGTATGGTTGAGTACGATGACATCTTTGGTAGACACCATTGGACTCGTGTTTGTTATTACTATTCCCCCAAGAAGAGCATTTGGTATCCCTATAAAAAATACAACGACACCGACGATTAAGCAGCGTGTCAGTTTCATTTCAAACTGACCCACTACCAAAATTTGATTTGCCTATACTGCTCCCCTGTTCATCTGTATAATACCTCGGGCGTTTTCAGACTCAATCCATTCGGGAGGACACCATGGCTCTTGTGGAAATTGCACTGGACGGGCAGGTCGCCGTACTCACCCTGAACAACGGCGAGAACCGTTTCAACAAGACCTTCATCGAGGCGTTCCAAGGGGGACTCGACGAGATCGAGCACGACACCGGTGCCAATGCCCTGGTGGTGAGGTCGGCCCACGAGAAGATCTTCTGCAACGGGATCGACCTCGACTGGCTCATGCCCATGGCGCAGGCGGGCGACACCCAGGGCATGAAGGCCTTCAACTATGCCCTGAGCGGCCTGCTCCGCAGGATACTCCTCTACCCCATGCCCACCGTCGCGGCCATCAACGGTCATGCATTTGCAGGCGGTGCCATCATGTGCTGCTGCTTCGACTTCCGCTTCATGCGCTCCGACCGGGGGTTCTTCTGTTTCCCCGAGGTGGACCTAGGCATCCCGTTCTGGCCGAGCATGGTGGCCATGGTGAAGAAGGCCGTCCCCGCCTACAAGCTCGACGAGATGTTCTACCTCGGGACGAGGCTCACGGGGAGCCAGTGCGAGGAGCACCACATCGTGGTGAAGGCCTGCCCGGAGTCCGAGCTCATGCCCGCCGTGATGAGCTTCATCGGATCACAGAACAAGAACCGGCCGTACTACCTGGCCCAGAAGGAGCGGATGAACGCCCCCATCATCCGGATCATGGACGAGGATGACCCGGAAGTCCTCGACCGCGGTAACATACGGTTGTGAGGGCGTGATGCGGCCATGAAGAACCTTTCGATCTATGCAGGGCCCAAGGCCCGGGAAATCATCGCACGCCAGGGGCTGACCCCGGACATGGTGGAGGTGGTGGCAGGGGCGGCCGGCGGTCCCAAGTGGCTCGTCCTGAACGGCCTGGACAAGGCCATCTTCACCTCCTGGCTCATGGAACGGACCAGCCCCGTGTTCCTCATCGGATCCTCCGTGGGCTCCTGGCGCTTCGCCGCGCTGGCGCAGGGCATGGACGCCCATGAGCGGTTCCGTGACGCCTATCTCCGTCAGACGTTCACCTCCGTGCCCACGGCTGCCCAGGCAAGCACTGAGATCATGAAATTCCTCGACGCGGCCCTGGAGGGGGGAGGCCCGGACAGGGTCCTGACCCACCCCCATGCCCGGCTCAGCGTTCTCGCCGTGAAATGCGCGGGCCCCTATGCGGTGGAGCGGAAGTACCCCCTGCTGCTCCTCATGGCCGCCGCAGGCATCCTGAACCTTGCGAGCCGCAGCCTGCTCAGGCTCTTCTTCACCCGGATCCTCTTCCATGATGCCAGGGACCTCCCTCCGTTCTTCGCCATGGACGGGTTTCCCCTGGAACATGTGCCGCTGACCGGAGAAAACGTCCGCGCCGCGGTCATGGCCTCGGGGTCCATGCCCGTGATCATGGAGGGGGTAAGGGACATCCCCGGTGCGGGACCCGGCATGTACCGCGATGCGGGCATCCTGGACTACCACCTCGCCATCCCCTTTTCCAGCTCGAAGATCGTGCTGTTCCCCCACTACACGTCCCGCATCACCCCGGGCTGGTTCGACAAGCTGCTCCCCTGGAGAAAGCCCTCCCTGAGGGACATGACCAACGTGGTTCTGCTCTGCCCATCAAGGGAATTCATGTCGTCGATGCCCGGTGGAAGGATCCCCTCCCGGGAGGATTTCTGGGAGTTCCATGGCAGGGACAACGAACGGCTGACCTTCTGGAACCATGTACTCAGCTCAAGCGAAAGGCTCGGCGAAGAATTCCTGGAAGCGGTGGAGACAGGCACGATAGGGGAGAACCTCAGGCCCATCGAGCCTCTATGCCGCTGAGGGGCGCTCCCGGGTCCCTGCTTCAGAAATACCCGGTTCTGTGATAGACTGTCATCAGAACGGGTGCCCGTGCATCCGATGTCATGAATTCGAGGGGGAGGTGTCATGTCCGACAAGCGCTATATCATAGCCATCGATTCCGGTACCCAGAGCATCCGGGCCGTGCTCTTCGACATCGAGGGCAACGAGCTCGCCATCGAGCAGCGTGCCTTCGACCCCTACTTCTCCCACAGGCCCGGCTGGGCCGAGCAGAGCACCGAGGACTACTGGACCAAGCTCTGCATCGTGACGGGCGGGCTCATGAACAAGATCACCATCGACAAGACCGCCATAACGGCTGTCGGCATCACCACCCAGCGGGGCACGGTCATCCCCATGGATCGGGACGGCAACGCGCTGCGTCCGGCCATCATCTGGCTCGACCAGCGCTCGGTGGAGAACCCGCCGCCCCTGGGAGTGCTCGGCACCGCGCTGTTCGGCACCGCCGGCATGCTCT
>DAISYU010000162.1:0-6168 GCA_036825155.1 Thermodesulfobacteriota bacterium
TCATAAAAACCCTGTTCAAAAGATATTGCCTGCCTGTCATATTCTCGTGTGTATTCCAGGTAGGTGGGGTCCCATGTCCTGATATATCGCCGCCTGTGCTGGAGAGATGATTCCAGGCTCAGTAGCTGCAGTGACTTTATGTCCCGTGCCAGGACCAGTGAGCGCTGTGGTATACGCATCTGATCCCAGTAGTGTTTCAGCACCGAGACCTCTAGCTCGAGATCGTCCAGCTCTGCACAAAAAGCTTTCACGGTCTTTTTGAGCTCTAAGGAGGATGTGCTGTGTGAAGCACGCAGGTCATCGATGGTCTGCAGGGTATCAAGGTTGATGCCTTGTCTCTTCAGGATACCGTCCTCTATTTCCTGAAACCACCAGAGATAATGCGTGAACCGTTTCGTCGCATCGAAGTTCATCTGGGCGTCCAGTGGGGTAAGAGATTCCTCGCTTATGGAGGTCACCTCGGAGAGTTCCAGGGGTTCGCCGCCCTCATGTAGATAGAGCTTGTTCCCTTCAATACAATAACTGCTCGTGGATATCTGATGGTCCCGGGTGAAGATACGGTAGTCGGAAAAGGCAGACCCGGGGAAAAGCACCGTTGTGAGAAAGACTAAGAAACAGAGGACTACCCTCGGAGACTTATCCCATGATCCTTTTGTAATGATTGTATAATTGAATCCTGCCATTTACTGATCATCTTATCTTCGAGGGTCCTGGTATCAGACTGGTAGGTTATGCGGATGGTAATACCCTTGAACCCTGCGGGCAGTTTGTCACCCATGTAGAGGTCTATGGGTACTACACTGCGCAGTTCCCGGATACCTTTCGCATCAATGGTCCGGACGATATCATCGTATGTGGTTCCTTCTTTTACCACGAGAGAAAGGTCTCTCCAGGTCATGGGAAACTTCGGGATCTCCTTCACCCCGTCAAAGGTCTTCTCAAGAATCGGAGCCACGAAAATCTCCATGATAAACACATCGTCTTCGCAGCCGATCATTTCAAGGACATCCGGATGGAGTGCACCCATATGTCCGATTGTCTTTTCACCGAGCACAAGGTCCGCCTGATATCCCGGTTTGTAGAATGCATGTTCGCACGGGGTAAAGACAGCATCGGGCACGAGCACCTCTGCAATGCCTTTGATATCATAAAAATCCACATCAGCGGGTCTCTCTGACCAATGGAGATTCATTCTCTGTCCGGAAACGGCAATACTCAGGCATTGCTGTTCGTCAGGGAGCTTGCCTTCCTCTTTGGGATAAAAGCACTTTCCCATTTCAAATATGGCGATATCGCGGTTCTGAAGGTTCTTATTCTTCTCCACAACGGTTGCAAGCCCCGGTATGATTGATCTGCGCATGAATTTCATCTCATCGGAAATAGGATTGAGCAATTCAAGCATCTCATCACCGAAAAACCGCTTCCATTTCGGCGATATGAATGAATAGGTGACAACCTCAGCAAACCCCATGGATGCCAGCCTGACGCGAAATTCCTGGAGTTTCATCTCGTCTGACGGCGCCTCCATAGGTCTGAAGGTCGGAAGTTCGGGCTCCACCTTGTCCATACCGAATATCCTGACGAATTCCTCCACCAGGTCGATCTCCCTGGTTATATCGTGTCTGAACTTCGGAGGCCTCACCTTCCAGCCCATCTCTGTCTTTTCCAGATCGCAGCCGAGCCTGGATAGAATACCCTCGACGTCTGAGTCCGTAAAATCTTGGATACCCAGCACCATGTGCAGGTATTCTTTTCTGAGCAGGATATCCCCTGCAGTGGCGACCGGATAGTGCACATCGATTACGCCCTTCAAGACCTTTGCCTCGGCCAGCTCGGCCATGAAGTATGCAGCCCGGTTTGCCGCATCCACCTGAATCGACGGGTCGATGCCTCGCTCGAAACGGTAGGATGCCTCTGTTGAAAGATTCAGACCTTTGGATGTATGGCGAATGCCTATGGGATCAAAGAACGCACTCTCCAGGGCAATACTCGTTGTTGTGTCCAGCACCTCGGAGTTCTCTCCACCCATGACCCCTGCCAGCGCAACGGGCTTTTCCTTATCGCAGATCAACAGATCATCGGCCCTGAGTTTCCGCTCCTCGGAATCGAGGGTGACAAACATCTCTCCTTCTTTTGCCTTCCTCACGATAATGCCGCTGCCTGCAATCAGGGTATAGTCGAACGCATGCAGGGGCTGACCATACTCCAGAAGTACATAGTTCGTAATATCGACAACGTTATTAATGGCCCGCACCTCGGCCTGGAACAGCCGTCTTCTCATGATGAACGGGCTCTTTTTGATCTTCACGTCTTCAAGCACCCTGGCTGCATATCTCGGGCAGGCATCCGGTGCGATAATCTCGACACCCAGGACTGAATCTATGGTCTTGTCCGATTCAGCGATACTGAACCGGGGAAGTTTCAGCTCTTTCCTGAACAGGGCCGAGAGCTCACGGGCTATGCCGATGACCGAGAGACAATCCCCCCTGTTGGGAGTCACGTTAATATCAAGGACCCAGTCTTCCAGGTCCAGCGCATCAACGAGAACATCCCCAGGCTTGAGATCAGCCTCGATCTCCATGATGCCGGTGTGGTCGTCGGTCAGTCCCAGTTCCCTTTCCGAAAGGAGGACACCGAAGGACTCGACACCGCGGATCTTTGCCTTCTTGACCTTCATGCCGGGGCCCAGGTCACACCCTACCGGGGCAAAGGCGCTGATCATGCCCGCCCTCACATTCGGTGCGCCGCAGACGACCCAGAGCTCCTCGCTGCCGGTATCCACCAGGCACAGCGAGAGCTTATCGGCATTTGGATGGGCTTTCACCTCGACTAACCGGGCACAGACAACCTCTTTGGGGATGGTTTCGTGGACGATCTCCTCTACCTCGGTTCCGCTCATGGTCAGGGCATCGGCAACCGCATACGCATCCTGTTCTATATCAACAAATTCTTTAATCCACTTATAGCCGAGCTTCATGATCTGTCCCTTTAGGAAAATTGCTTCAGGAATCTCAAGTCGTTCTCAAAGAACATGCGGATGTCGTCAATCCCGTATTTCAGCATGGCAACCCGCTCGACACCGAGGCCGAACGCAAAGCCGGTCACACAGTCCGGGTCGATATCCACATATTTGTACACCTCCGGGTCCACCATCCCGCAGCCTAGGATCTCAAGCCAGCCGGAATTCTTGCATACCCGGCATCCTTTCCCCTTGCAGATAATGCAGCCCATGTCCACCTCGGCAGAAGGCTCGGTGAACGGGAAGAATGAGGGTCTGAACCGAAGCGGGATATCCGGCCCGAACAGGGTGTGGATGAATTCATAGAGCACACCTTTGAGGTGTCTGAAGGTGATCCCCTTTTCCACCCATAATCCTTCTATCTGATGGAACATGGGGGTATGGCTCACGTCCGAATCACACCGGTAGACCTTGCCCGGTGCGATGATCCGCACGGGAAGCCCGCTCTTTTCCATAACCCTGATCTGGACAGGAGACGTGTGTGTCCTCAGCAGAACCTTGTCGGAAAAATAAAAGGTGTCCTGCATGTCGCGGGCAGGATGATGTTCGGGAATATTGAGCGCCTCGAAATTGTGGTAGTCGTCCTCAACTTCGGGGCCGGAGGCAATGTTGAAACCCAGGGCGAGGAATATATCCTCAAGCTCTCGTACCACCTGATTGATGATATGAATGCCGCCCTTTCTCGGTGCCCTGCCGGGCATCGTTACATCGATCCCCTTGACCACGGAGGTGCTCTGAAGGTCATCGAGCTTCTGTGCAATGGCTTCTTCAATGAATGTCTTCAGGGCATTGGAAAGCGAACCGATGCGCGGCCGTTCACTCGGATCCAGAGAACCCATCTGGCGAAGAATAGAGGTGAGTGCCCCTTTTCTTCCCAGATACTTTACCCGCATGGGTTCAAGGTCTTCTGTAACTCCTATGTGATCAAGTTCTTCGCAAAAGGCCTTTTTTAACGATTCAAGCTGCTTTTCCATTTATGCTTTGGTGACGGTATTCACGATGTAGGAGAATCCCTCGGGATCGGTAATTGCAATATCGGCGAGGACTTTTCTGTCCAATTCCACGTCTGAAGTCTTCAAGGCATGGATGAATCGTGAGTACGTATATCCCCTGAGTCTCAGCGCAGCATTGATCCTGGCGATCCAGAGCCGCCTGAACTCTCTCTTTTTCTGACGTCTGTCTCTATATGCATAGGCCAGCCCTTTGTTCAAGGTCTCTTTGGCGACGCGGATGAGATTCCCCCTGCCGCTGACAAAACCCTTGGTGAGCTTATGCAGCTTTTTCCTCTTCTTGATACCTACTTTACCTCTTTTTACTCGCATTTCTCTTTCCCCTTACAGATATGGCAACATCCGTTTCACACCGCCGAGGTTTGCAGAATCAACCAGGGTCGACTTTCTCAGGTTCCGCTTACGTTTTGTGGTCTTGGTTGAGAGGATATGTCTCGCATAGGCCTTGTTCCTCTTCACCTTTCCGCTCCCTGTGAGTGTGAATCTCTTTGCAGCACTCCTGTTCGTCTTCAGTTTCATTTCCTGCTCCTTATATTACTTCGGGGACAACATCATGATCATGGTACGGCCTTCTGTTTTGGGTTCGTTATCAGCAGTCGCTATCTCAGCCACCTCGGCACGCACCCTCTGCAATATCTGCAGCCCTTTGTCCATATGTATGATTTCCCTTCCCCGGAATCTCACTACGACCTTAACCTTGTTTTTTGCCTCCAGAAACCGAATTATGTGTTTGAGCTTGAACTGGTAATCATGCTCATCAGTCTTCGGCCTGAATTTTATCTCTTTCAGGACGACTGTTGCCTGCTTTTTCTTAGCAAGTGACTCCTTTTTCGATTTCTCATACTTAAATTTGCCGTATTCCATAATACGGCATACTGGAGGGTTAGCCTTGGGCGCAACCTCAACGAGATCCATGCCATACTCTTTTGCCCGCTCAATTGCAACTGGAACGGTCATGATCCCCAGCTGTTCCCCATCAGAGGAGATAACCCTGACACTGTCTGCCACGATCTGGTTATTCACCCTGATCCGGTCCTTGTCCTTATTAGTGAATCGAACGCTGCTCTTAGCTATAACACCCTCCATTTAGTTAGATTACGCGCTTATGTAACCCAGAGATTTACTTGTTGTCAATACAGATTAGATCACAGGCTCTGCCTTTTTGACTATTGCGGAGAATTCATCGAGTGTCATGGTCTGCTGCTCGCCGCTTCGCTCTCTTACCGTGACAGTCTGATCCTGCATTTCCCTGTCACCGACAACGATCATGTACGGGACCTTCTGCATACGGGCTTCTCTGATCTTGTACCCGATCTTCTCGTTTCGTATATCAAGTTCCACGCGAACGTCATGGTCTCTGAGCGTATTTGCCACCTGGGCCGCATAGTCTGCCTGGGCATCCGTTATGCACATGACTACTGCCTGCACAGGGGCTATCCACACCGGGAATGCCCCGGCATAGTGTTCGATGAGCACACCGATAAACCGTTCTATGGACCCTAAGATGACCCGGTGAAGCATTACAGGTCTGTGTCTTTCCCCGTCCGCACCTACATAGTGCGTATCAAACCTCTCTGGCAGGGAAAAGTCGCACTGTATGGTTGCGCACTGCCACGACCTGCCTATGGCGTCTTTGATCTTGACATCGATCTTCGGCCCGTAAAAGGCCCCGTCGCCTTCGTTGATGTCGAACGGCAGGCCTTTCTTCTCAAGCGAGTCCATGAGGGCCTTGGTCGCCATCTCCCAATCCTCGTCCGACCCGATGGACTTCTCAGGCTTCGTACTTATCTCCATCTCGTACTCGAACTTGAAGATGGCCATGACATCTTCCACCATGTCGATGATGGCGGTGATCTCATCGATGAGCTGGTCCGGCCTGCAGAAGATATGGGCATCATCCTGGGTGAACTGCCGCGTCCTCATGAGCCCGTGGATCACCCCTGATTTTTCATGCCTGGTAACGTTGCCCAGTTCGAAGTACCTTAAGGGCAGATCACGATAGCTGCGTACCTTGGATTTATAGATAAGGATATGGGAGAGACAGTTCATGGGCTTGATGCCATAAAGCTGACCGTCAAGCTCGGTGAAATACATGTTCTCCTTGTAGTTGTCCATGTGGCCGGAGGTCTCCCAGAGTTT
>DAISYU010000163.1:0-2006 GCA_036825155.1 Thermodesulfobacteriota bacterium
GTCGCACCTGCCATAGACCTGGTGAGTTTGAGCGACTTCCTGAGCCTCAATTGTATCCCATATCCGGCCACGATCTTCCAGGGCATCAGCCAGGTGCCACCCGGGTGTATATTGATTTATGATGGCCAATCCATCCGCATCCAAAGGTACTGGTATCATGAAATACATGTCGATCAGTCCATATCAATCGAGCAAGCCGTCGAGGAACTCGGCCAATCCATCCGCAGTTCCGTCAGCAGGCGTTTGATCGGGAGAGAGGTCTATTGTTTCCTCAGCGGCGGTATTGATTCGAGTGCCATTGTATCCTATGCGGCTGAGCTATCGCCCCAGCCGGTGCATGCCATAAGCGTGGGATTCGCTGAACAGGAGTTCAACGAGCTAGAGGACGCCGCTTTGATGGCACGGCATGTCGGCGCAATACATCATCCCATGATCGCATCGCCGGATTCCTTTCTCGATATGCTGGATCAGCTTGTGTGGCATCACGATGCACCGTTCACCGATACCTCCGCTTATCCCACCTATTATGCCGCCAAGCAGGCGCATGAGTTCACCGACATTATCCTGGGCGGGGACGGTCCGGATCAGATCCTGTGCGGCAGCGGGCATCTGGTCTTTGCCGAGGAAAACAAGCTGTTTGAAGCGAAGAATTCCCTGTACCGACATGCCCTGCGTTTGGCAGGCCTGACGGCCGGGAGATTTGCGGGCGACCCGACACCGGCGTTTTTCTCTCGCCTGCAGCGCCGGTTGTATCGGGAGTCGCTTTCCCCAGTACATGCCGCCTATGACCTGAGATCATACTTCCCTGATATCGTGAAACATTATGTTTGTACTGGCGATCTCTGGGAGGTTCACCTCGCCCATGACCCTTATCGACACCCAGAATCGTGGTTCAGGGAGGCCCATGGATTGGATACGGTCAATCAATACCTGTTTGCCGACATGAAATTTTATATGCCGGATGATCTGATGATCAAGGTCGACCGCATGTGCATGGCGCATGGGCTGGAAACGCTCTCACCTTTCCTGGACAGAACTGTGGCAGCCGTTGCCAACAAGCTGCCGGGAGCTTATAAACTGAACCGGATACCGGAAGGCACATGGAGCACGAAACATATCCTGAGGGAAGTCATACGGCGACGCCTGCCGGATGATCTGCTCACCAAGAAAAAGCAAGGCTTCGGCATACCCTTAGATGCATGGTTACGACATGACAAAGGTACGTACCTAAGGGACGTCCTGCTGGATCCACGGACATTGAACCGAGGATATTTTAAGAAACAGGCAATCGATAAAATGCTGGAAGTGTTTCTGGAGAACCGTGGCGATTATTATTTTCCACCCGTCAACGGCCTCGTGGCACTGCTTACCCTGGAGCTCTGGCATAGGAGGTATGTGGACAAATGAATAAATTGGTGAAGAGATACGCCAATCTTGTGCTGATTGTTTTTTTCCTGATGATTCCTGTCATGCCGCGGGCAAAGGTGATCTGGTTCCTGTTTTCGATAAAACAGCAAACGATGCGTTTCTTCAGCGTCCTCGGGGGAAGAAATGGCAGAGCATAATCCAATGGCAGTCTGCGTCCAGTTCTCCGGGGGGTCAGACTCGACTTTAACCGCGTATAGAATGTCACGGGAGTTTGATCGGGTGCATCTGCTTACCTTCCGACAAAATGGGCAGTTGGGCATCGAGAACAGCAGAAAGAGCTATGCATTGTTGAATGAGAAGTTCCCAGGTAAATTTATCCATACCATGATCGATGTGAATGACATGTTCGTGCAGATCTATAACCGGCGATATCTAAGGAACCTGTTGAAATACCGGACCCTCCAGCTGCAGTTCCAGTGCTTCGCCTGCCAGGCATGCTTCCACATCAATACTATTATTTATTGCCTGCAAAATGAGATACGGGACGTACGCGACGGCGCCAATACGGAATACGAAGAAGCATCACCCATGCAGATCGAGATCGTGAAACGGGAGATAAAAAAGCTCTATGCCGATTA
>DAISYU010000163.1:2106-5916 GCA_036825155.1 Thermodesulfobacteriota bacterium
AAGCAACTCATTGACTCACGGAAACATCACAAGTTGGGATGATGCACTTATCGCCAGGGCTTCCCGATCTCGGGACGTGAATGTAAATATTTGATGGCATCGTTGATGGAAAGGAGACAGAAAACGTTATTTTTAAGAGTACGGTAAGGACAACCGTTCACAAAGAGGTCTTTGGGAAGGATTACGTGGGTAACTCCTTCCTTTTTTATTTTAGGTAGGCTCACCCCAAGGTTTTGAATGAACTCAGTATATACCTGTTGGCACTGAAATTGTCGACCAGGGGTATAGGTGATGCCTAATACTGTAAGCCTTCGTATGTATTCTATCTCGAATCCTTTTTTCCATAAATAAGCTGCTCCGTCTCGCATGGCAAGGTAGACGCCTCTCTGCAGGGAACCTCGACAGGTATACAGGGGGGGTATCAGGAAGAGCGAATCCCTTGGGGTGCTCATCTCGGCCAGTTGTGCGATCCTGTTTACTTGATTGTTTTGGAGATTCTCTTCAGATCTCAGCTCGGTTTGGATACGGTGATAGGATTGGACATTAAACATGAGAAGGATGCCACAGGCTGGGATCAAACAGAGAGCTCTGGGAAAATAGCGGAACCATACGCGCGGAAGGTAGACCACGCTTTCCGATAAAATGAATATAAAATCAATCCAACGTGATCGAAGGGCCAGAAGAGCAAGGATCAGCAATAAGAGAAGGCCGGTAGTCATTTGTAATGAGATATATCGACCGGGATGTTTTTTGAAAAAGGATGCAATAAGGAAAATGCCAGCCAATAATACCCCAAGCCTGAATTCGTGGAGAAGCACCGTAATCAGGATGAGCGTGGCTGTTTGTAGGACCTCGGAATTCCGCCTTTGGAATGAGTCCAGCAGGGTCGCCCCGAGCAAGGCAACTACAAGTGCGTAACCTATGACATCGCTTCGAAACAAATGCAGTTGGAGGTATAACCGGCTTGGGACATGCTCCATGATAATATCAGCAATGATATAACCAAGGAGAACTGCCCCTGTTATTAATAATTGCTTCTGGAGGCGGAACGTTTGTGTCGTGGCTTTATTGAGATGGTAAACAACGGATACCAGGACCAGTAAAATAGGGATACTGATGCCTTGTGATTTTTCCCAGAAGGATTTCAAATTCCAAAAGTAATGGTCCGGGAAAAAAAACTTGGCAAAGTCAAACAGGTCTTGCCCGATTAACTGGGCAGCGGACGGTTCACTTGTAGCTGATATTATCCAGATGATAGTCGGAGATGCCACAATGAGAAATATACCTGTGTTTTGAATGAGTCGTCGGACAGGAAACATCACAGCCTGACCATTCTTGAACAGGTCCGAGATCCAAAGAGCAAGTACAATACCTAACGCAAACTGGGCTTGCATGGCATTTACATTATAGGCGATCCCTAAGCACAGGGCTGACCATGTGTATTTACCGAGGAATGTCAACGCCAGACTGATCATAGCGATGCCGATGGAGAGTGACGTTTGTGAAAAATATCTGCCCATGACCGGGTCGGATCCAAGGGGTAGATGCTCACAGAAGCCGCTGAAGATTGAAAGGCATGCGGCAAGCACCCAATGGGCTGCAGATGCGTTCTTTCCTAGAATCGCCTTGATTGTTAAAGCAAGGCCGGCAATCAGTAATATTCGACTGAGGATAAAAAAGAAGAAAATGACCTCGTAAGAAGGCAATATCCTTGAAAGCTGGCCGGCAACCAGCCAGAATGGGGATACGAAATTATCCAGCGTGGCTGCCATAGCATCGCCGGAATAGGGAACCCCCTTGCATATCTTATATATGATAACAGCGCCATAATCGCCATGAATGTTGTTGCTACTGAACTCGAACCCCCATATGAGAGTTGACAGGATAAGCGCAGAGATCAGGCAGAACGCGATGAGCATATTGGTGAACAGGGAGGATTGTTTAATTGGTGGGATAATGGAGAAGGATATGTGATGCATATGTACAACCTCGTACAAGGCTCAATTATCATCAATGCCCTGCTGAGAGCTTGTGGGTACAACATCAGGAAGTTGCACCGGGCCATTACCCGATTTCTTGCTCTCTATTATCGCCATGCTATATCCGGGCTATGATCAATCGGCGATATAGCCAGCATGGTGAAAAACGGGTTTTTCAGGATCGACTACATTAAATTTCGTACACAACCATTTAGTATTTTAACATATTTGACGCCAACGATAAAACTTTATGTCGGCAATAGCAATCATTTCATTATCACCTGCACTGTCTCCATAGGCATATATTTGTTCGAAATCTTTCAAATCAAAATGCTCCTGGATGCGACGTACCTTTTCTTGGCCATTACAATTCTTTGTGGAAAACTTCCCAGTTAAAACGAAATCCTTCTGCTCAAGTCTGGATGCAAAAACATGTCTGATATTTTTCGACTCGCACCAGGGTCTTATCCACTCCTCGATGGATGCTGAAACTACGACTATTTCATGCCCAGCTTCCTGATGCTTTTGTATTGTTGGCATGGCCAGGGGGTGAAGTATCTCATCAATTCGGAAGAGAGCATATTTCTCAGTATGTTGTATGAATTGTTCATATGGCATACCCTGCAGGAAACCGGAGATCAGATGTTCTTTGGCAATATCATTTGGAACGAGACCGACAGCATATCCTAGGAGAGTTGGAAGGGATCTGTACAATTCACTATATAATCGGCAAGCGCCAAAGGTATAGAGAAAAAAATCAAATAAGGTATCCTTACGAGTAATTGTACCATCAAAGTCAAAACAGGCAAGGACATGATTGTTTTTGGACATGAGATATATTATCAAGATTCCTGCATAACTTCAATGAGATGTGGGTTCAGTTTATACTGTCGCCTGAAAAGGGGTTTTCTTCTTTCTTTGATGGGATATCTGGGGGCTAGAGCAATTGTTTGCATTCAGGTTATGTAAATTATAAACAGAACCAACATCAGCCACAGAAAGAGAGCTGATAAGAAGGCGCTGTCTTTTATGAGGATGTCGACCGGCCCCGTGCCTTTTCCTTCTTGAACCTTAAACATATAGCGAAACAGACAATAGACCACAAGAGGTGCCGTATAGATCAACTCGTTGGTATGGTGGAGAATGATTGTTGATGGATCGGTTACAAAGAGGAGATAGGTACAAATGCTGAGAGCATTTGTTATTGATAACGCATTATTTAAATTATCCTTGTTGTAATAGCTCAGGACATTCCTATATCCCGTGTTTTGACATGAATGTCCGGTTGATTCTAGTTCGACCCGTCGTTTTCCAAAGGCCAAGAATAAAGACAGGGCGAAACCGCACATCAATAGCCAGCGCGATAATTCCACATTGATTACGAAAGCCCCCCCGATAAGTCTCAACATAAAACCGACGGAGATAGATATCACATCAGCAATGGTGACATTTCTTAAAAAGAAACTATACAGTAGATTGTTGGCTATATAGCATAAAAGAATTGCGAAGATATTGAGATGTAGTAACAGGGACATAAAGAGACCACTACCCGCAAGGATCAAGCTAGCCATCCAAGCAGATGAGATGGGGATCAATCCCATGGCAATGGGCCTCATCTTTTTTTGAGGATGTTCTTGGTCTTTTTTTAAGTCAATGATGTCATTGAATAAATAAACACTGCTCGATAACATGCAAAAAAGCATAAATAATACAGATGATTTTATAAACGAATCAGCCCTGAAAAGCTGTCCGGAAAAGACCAACGGTGCAAAGACAAATACGTTCTTCACCCAGTGAAGGATTCTTAATTCAACCAACCAAGGCTTTATAG
>DAISYU010000164.1:0-5836 GCA_036825155.1 Thermodesulfobacteriota bacterium
ACACTGAGCACCCAATCCTCATCTGCGCAATCAGATGATGGGATTGCTGCACTGGTAATGACGAGCTGCTCAAAATGCCACGACACGCAAAGAGTATGTAAGAATATCGGGAAAAAGAACCAGGGAGAATGGGACACGACCGTTACCAGGATGATCGAAAAAGGCGCTCCATTGCCCATTGAAAAAAAAGATCAGGTCATCGAATATCTCCTGACCATCTCACCGGGTTCAAAGCCGATCTGCGAGTAAGACTCTCGCCCCGGCTGTTACCGCCTGCGCAGGTCGTCATGCTCAGGGGAGGGCTCACATTCTTTCCTTGACTTTTCTCACCCGTATCATTACCCTACCAGTATCACTTAGACTCTGATTACGGTCGATTGATGTACTAAATTGCCTGGATCATCTGTTATTCTTGCTATTTATATGTTTTTCTTTGATTACCACCGTTTTTCGATACTACAAAACAGAGAGGGACAGCGATCATGAAAAACCGGAGGGCCAGCAAACGCATCACCATGGAGAAGAAGATAGATGCAATTATCACATATAATGACACATTGAGGGAGGCGCGCCGGTGCAGTATCAGTGATATGAGTAACAATGGCATGTTCCTGGAAACAAAGACCGTGCTTGAAAAAGACGCATACGTGAACATGAAGGTATCTTCCGAAGAGCTGCTCGGCAAACCCCTTTGGGTCCAGGGGCTCGTTGTCAGGACGGAGAGCACGGGAATGGCCATCGCGTTTACGCATGCCGATGATGAGGATATTACGACGTTGCTGTCCCATGATCCTTATTCCTGATGTGCACAATAGACTCCTTGCTTAAAAAGGTGATCTATCAGGTCTGAAGGTACGGGCATGGAAAAACGTCAGCCGCAGGATATTCCATAGCGCTGCCATCACAGGGGGTTACTCGTACACTTCTTCTCCCCCACACCTTTCTTTGTTGACAACACGTATTATTATTGCTGATATGGACCGTGTCAGCCATCATGGTGTAACCGGCCCATTCAACCAAGACGTGCACCCATGAGTGTACGATACAGAGCAAAGGGGGTCTCAATGGCATACACGCACTATTCCCAAATCTTTCGCGATCAGGTCAGGAAATACGGAAGTTCCAAGGTGGCAATGCGTGCCAAGGATGGTGACGCATGGCGGGAAATCACCTGGCAGACCTTTGGCGAACAGGCAGCATCCGCAGCAAAGGCCCTCTTAGGCGAGGGCATTGGTGTTCAGGCAACTATCGGCATCTTTTCCCAGAACATGCCCGAATGCCATATTGCCGATATTGCAGCTTTGAATATCCGCGCAATCCCGGTCTATATCTATCCCACCAACACGGCGAAACAGGCGGAGTATCTCGTCAATGATGCCGAGATCAAGGTGGTTTTTGTAGGTGACCAGGAACAGTACGACAAGATCATGGAACTTCTCCCGAAAAACGACTTCATCAAACGCGTGGTGGTATTCAAGCAGACCGTGTCCATTGAAGATCGTGAAGAGGTGGTCTATTTTTCCGACTTTCTTAAAAAAGGCAGTTCTCTTGCCAATGATGACATCCTTCAGGAACGCCTGAGCACGGCTGACGGTGAAGACCTCATCCGTATCATCTACACATCCGGCACAACAGGGGAGCCGAAAGGCGTCATGCTGACCCACGAGAGCACCATGCACTGTTTCTGGTCGCATGACCAGCGGCTCATCGATCCCAATGAAAACGATGTAAACCTGAGCTTCCTGCCGCTGACCCACGTCTTTGAGGGTATGTTCGCCTACTATGCCCTCTACCGCGGCATGACGAACAATTACCTGGAGGACCCGTCTAAGATCGTCGACTTCATCCAGGAGGTGAAGCCCACGATTATGTGCGCGGTTCCCCGGTTTTACGAAAAGATCCATGCCGCCATCTTCAACAAACTGGAATCCGCTCCGCCGAAAAAGAAAAAACTCTTTGACTGGGCAGTGCAGGTAGGCAGGGAGCACAACAACAGGAAAAAGGATCTCCTGCCCATATCTTTTGCCCTGAAACTGAAATACCTCCTTGCGGACAAACTGGTGCTCTCAAAGCTCCGGGCGCTCACCGGTGGCAGGATCAAGTTCTTCCCCTGCGCCGGAGCACCCCTTGCCCAGGATATCGAGGAGTTCTTCTATGCCATCGGCGTATTCGTGGATTACGGTTACGGCCTCACCGAGACCTGCGCCACGGTGACCTGCCACGAGCCGCACAATTTCCGGTTCGGCCTGGTGGGAAAACCCATGCCCGGGGTAGAGGTGAAGATCGATCCCAAAACCAGCGAGATCCTCGTCAGGGGAAAGACGGTCATGAAGGGGTACTATAAAAAGCCCGAAGCCACGGCAGAAGTGTTTACCGAGGACGGTTTTTTCAGGACAGGAGATGCGGGTGTCTTCGAAGACAACGGGGAGCTTAAGATCACCGACCGTATCAAGGACCTCATGAAAACCGCAGGCGGTAAGTATATCGCGCCGCAGCTCATCGAGTCCATGCTGCTCACCGACCACTTTGTCGAACAGGTCTCCATCATCGGCGACCTGCGCAAGTATGTGTCAGCCCTCATCGTCCCGTCATTTGTCAACCTCGAGGAGTACGCAAAAGCCAATAACATCACCTATTCGTCCAGAGAAGAACTCATCTCCAGACCCGAGATTGTTGCGTTCTATGAAAAACGGATCGATGATGACACAAAAGAGCTTGCACGGTACGAGAAGATCAAGAAGTTCACCCTGCTATCACAAGAATTTACCATTGAGAATGGAGAGATCACCCCGACATTCAAGACAGTACGCAAGGTGGTGGACCGGAACTACAAAGACATCATCGATGCCATGTATACTGAGTAATTCTTAAGCAGGCACAGAAAGATTCATCATTCCGGCCCGATTTCAATATCGGGTCGGAACTGCTATTGATCAAAGGCAGCTGCCGGCCGTGTCAATGCTAATCCCTGTACCGTTCATATCGAGCACTTGAATGCCCTTCCCTTGATAAATCCCTGCCTGAGTCTCCTCACAGGCAGTGTTGCAGGATCCATGTGTTTGGCTATATCAGCAAGTGTTTTTATACTGTAACCAAGAGAAAACACTTTCTCCAGGATGCGGCGGAAGGCCTGTTCATATACCGCTCCCTCCACCTCGGTATGCACCGGCAAAACCTGAGGAATAGGACTCATGGCATTCTTTTCCAGTGCATGCAGGACTCCATCAACGCCCACCTCTTCGATGCACGGCAGATTGGACGGGATCTCGAGCATCTCATTTTCCACATATATGAATGGCTGTTGTGCTCGTGAGCAACTGAGATAGGAAAATCCATAGGTGCCGGCGATGCCAAGCGCCCTTTTATCCATACGCCAGCCCGGTGCACCGAATGCCGTTGGCCGATAACCAAGGATATCCGTGTAGGCATCCGTCATTGTTCTCATCCATGCATCTATGGATTTTTTCTTCATGAGCGGCAGCCAATCCTGCCAAAGCCTGTGATCCCATGCATGGCAGGCAACCTCGTGTCCATCTTCAGCGAGAGAACGAACAGCATCGGGAAAGGAAGCGCCGATCATGGGGGCTCTCAGCAATGTCCCGTACAGGGCTGTTTTCAATCCGTACATGCCGGGCGCATTGGTGCGGATCATCTTTGCGAGAAATCGCGGCCGGACCATCTGCAGGATTGCCAGACCGGACCGGTCGGGGCCGAAACTGATGAAAAAACTCCCGGACAGCCCATACTCTTCAAGGACCTGGACGACTCGCGGCAGGCCGTCCTTCATGCCCTGATAGGTATCGACATCAACCTTGAGTGCCAGTACCGGCATACGGGACACCCGTCTCCTCGAGAAAACTGTTCAAGGTATATCTTAATGCATCATCGAGACCGACTTTGGGACTCCATCCCAGAGTCTTTCTTGCATTTTCAATGGACGGCACCCGGGTCTGGATATCCTGGTAGTTCGTCCCGTAATAGGAATCCGCATCCTGAACAATCACCTTTGGCTGTGTTTTGTAGTATCTGTATAAGGGGTGCTTGACGAACATATCCGAGAGCTTGTATGCGAGATCCTTTATGGTGCAGTTGTTAGCCGGATTCCCGAGGTTGAAAATCCTGCCGGTTGCCCTGCCGCCGGCATTTTCTATGATCTTCATGATGCCGTCGATACCGTCGTCGATATAGGTAAACGACCTGCTCTGGGTCCCTCCGTCCACGAGTACAATGGGCTCATTACGCACAAGGGATGAGATGAACTGTGTTACCACACGCGAAGAACCTTCCTTTGCAGTTTCTAAGGAATCGAGCCGGGGCCCTATCCAATTGAAAGGTCGAATAAGGGTAAAGTCAAGCTCTCCCCTCTGCCCGTAGGCCCAGATAACCCTGTCCAAAAGCTGTTTTGAACATGAATAAATCCACCGCTCTTTATTGATGGGCCCCAGTACGAACTTTGATGCATCCTCATCGAAACACTCATCGGTGCACATGCCGTATACCTCGGATGTGGATGGAAAGATCACCCTTTTTTTATACTTGACGCAGAATCTGATTATCCTCAGATTTTCTTCAAAATCCAGCTCGAAGACACCGAGCGGATTTTCCACATAGGTTCTCGGCGTTGCAATGGCCACCAACGGCAGCACGATATCACACTTCTTGATATGATATTCGATCCATTCCCTGTTGATGGCGATATCCCCCTCCACATAGTGAAAGCGCTCGTTATTCAGAACCCTGGACAGCTTATTGTTCCCGAGATCCATGCCGAATATTTCCCAGTCGGTATCATGCAGTATCCTCTCACTCAGATGTGATCCGATAAAACCGTTTACCCCCAGAATCAAAACCTTCATGATAACTGCTCCTTTTCATAATCTTTAAAAAATCCTATAAGTGCACGGCCATCGAGCACTTTAGACTCCACCTCTATCTCCTGGGGACAGATGCATCCATCCCCGGTTCCGATGAAGACATTTTCTCCGCTTACGGAGATGATACCGGGAGGTGGGTATGTTCGTTCAGATGCCATCGCCCGCCAGAAGAGGACCTTTTTTTTACCAAGATATCCAAATGCCCCGGGATAGGGACGCGTCACCCCCCTGATGAGATTGTAGATCTCGGGAGCGGGCCTGTTCCAATGGATGCGGCCGTCTTCAGGCTTTCTGCCGCCGAAGTACGACCCTTTGTTCAGATCCATGGGGACCTTCGGGATATCCCCCTGCCTTATGCGCACAAGAATATCATCCAGCAGTGCGCCTGCTTCATCTTCGATCTTTTTAAACAGGGTGAGCGCCGTATCATCCGGTGCAATTTCAACCTTTCGCTGGGCAACAATGGGTCCTGCATCCGGTTTTTCAACCATTTCGTGCAGTGTCACACCGGTGAACTTCTCACCCCTGATAATCACCCAGTTCACCGGACACCGTCCCCGGTAAGCAGGCAGATAGGATCCGTGAAGATTGTAGCTGCCGAGCTGCGGGATCTTGAGGATTTCAGGTGAGATCATGTTCCTGTAGTAGAAACTGAATATGATGTCCGGGGCGATCTCCGTGATCTTCAAGGTCCATTCGGTGGTATTCGGGGTCTTAGGTGCAACCCAGTCAATGGACAATTCCCTGCAGAGCTGCATCACTGATCCGAACCAGACGTTCTCCCCTGGGTCGTCTTCATGGGTAAAGACCAGGGGTATCTCAAACCCGGCATCCAGGAGCTTTTCAATGCCGATCCTTCCCATATTGTGATAGGCAAAGACAAGGGCCTTCATCTAGTGAACCCTCCGGATTGTATAGGATGGCCGTTTCTTGACCTCGCTGTAGATCCTTCCTACGTATTC
>DAISYU010000165.1:0-5804 GCA_036825155.1 Thermodesulfobacteriota bacterium
ATCAAATATTATGCTCCATACTATATGGTCATCCCAGAGTATAGATTACTTCGATTTCGTCACGGTTCTGAGAAGTCAGAGAAATGATGATCTTGGTTTTAGATCTATGCTGGAAGCCATTCTGCATCAGATTGTATCTGATGGCACATGATCTTCGGTTTCTCTGGAGCAATAAAACTGAAACTTCTTTTGCGTTATCAATGTATAGTTTGACTTCTAGGACATGAGAAATACTGATTTATTGAAGTAATCAAGACCATAAGCCAACTATAAGGGATGCCGCTCTATCTCTGCATTTCATATCAATATGCTGTTTACTGTCGGCTGTTAGCATTCCAGTTGGTGCCTTGGTCATGAGTTTATTTGCATACTTTTGTGCATTCATGGTAGCCCAGTAGAGTTCATTCATAATATCAAATCGCCCTAACAAAGAATTTAGTAGCCGATGGACGGTATATTATAGGCCATAATGAAGGCTTCACGGACATTAGCAGCCATTTTTGTCGTCTTCAATGACGGAGAAGAAGTCGTCATATTAAGCCTGCCATTCACCAATGCCACCCCAGCATACCTCAAGCTCTCTAGCGGCCCCTGCACCCATCTGACGATGAACCGCCTCCCCCGCCTCTCGCATGGCATCAATTCCTCCAATCCTGTTGAGTTTATATCCTATTTGTCGAGTACGATTTTTGTTAGTTGAGAAGAAAGTACTGTAATAACCTGTCCGTCCATAGTATGGGTCATCAGTTGTCATCGGGCCGATTCTCAAGAGTTCTAAAGTAAACTGTATTATCTTCTTCATTTGATCTGGTTGCCAGTCTGACAACCCGCCAATTCCCAAGGCCTTTTTTTTCATACTCATCTTCCCTTGATGAGAGCTCAACTTTGGTTGTGTTTTTATTGGCGGTATTGCTTGAGCAGGAACTAATGAGTCATGAATTTGAATTGCATATATCGTTTTTACAGCGTCCGCTTGTGCCTGTTGAAATAATTGACAATCAGCGAAAACATCTCCTCCCCTTGACTCCATCTCACAGAAGTTTGGATATGGCGCGATAACGCAGCTTCCTCCAACAATGCTCTTTCTGTAGTAGGGACAGTTCTGTGGGCGTTTGCTAACTACCCAGATGCGGATTACAATAATGATGATAAGACCTACAACTGGAAATAGAAACTCGTCCCATGTTACATTCATACCATTATCCCTCCTTCTAATGTGCTTGAAGGCTGCATGTCTTGTGAGGCGGTAGGAAAGGCAACGAGAACTTCAAGGAGAAGCACGAGGGTCGTTTGCATAATGTAATGATGATTGTTCATCCTAATCTCCTTCATCTTCTCGCGAGCCCAACAAAGGGTAGACGCAAAAGACTGCTATCTCCCGCATGATGGGCATCGTTTATCTCCTGCGGGATAAATTGCTTTACAATGAGGGCATCTGGTAGGAATTCTTGAATCTATAGTACGATTCAACGATAGACTTCCTTGCGATATATCGGATCGTTCAGGTTTATTAGTAGTTGATTGTTGAGTAAGGTTTGTATCGATATGAGCATATTTCTGGACGTATTGGCATTCGCTGCATCGCCACCATTGAGGAGTATGGGCTTCAAGGATTCGCTTTCGCTCTTTGGCTTGCTGATTTTCTCGCTCTTGGTCTGCCCACTCATCCCATCTCCCTTTTATGTAGCCTATATAATCTGGATGATCTAAAGAATTGGATAGGTCACCAGCGCCGGTAAACTGGACATGAAGCAGGTCATCAGCGAGTGCAGCATCTGTTAAGATTGCAGCATCCCTTCCAAGAACATATTGTTTACCGCACTTTTCACACTGAACATACAGTTCTTTCCCTCCAATAGAATAATCATTTTGCTGCGATCCTAATTCGAATATATTTGTTTTAGCGAACTTTACATCTTCTAAGGATGCTACCTTCTTCATGTAATCTATGAAGTCAAAAGGAAATCCCTTCTGCTCCCACCCTGATTCTGAAAGTTTAAGTTCTTGGAGATAACCATGAATCCCAAGTGTGGAATTTGTAGTTCTGAATATTAATCCTAAAATCAAAAAGCTTATAAGGCCATAAGTTATACCAAAAGAGAAAACTCCCAAAACACCTCCTCCAAAAATCATCATAAATGGGTCAATGGGGTCTCTTGATGAGATAGCTACCAGACACCACACTGCTATACCCAGAATAATGCACGCCCAGAATAAATATCGTGCTACTTTGTGTGCTCTTACACATTTGTAGCAACGAGGTACAATTAAAGTCTGTGATTCGTGACGGAAAGATGTTTTATTAAATCGAGTCACAGTCACAAATAAACTCGACAGATGTTCTGCAGGGCGTCGATCGCAAAAACAACATATGCTAGAACGGGTCGCTGATGAATATTGTTCTCTTGGCATGAATTTCCCCCAAATAGAATCTATACTGAAGAGGTGAATAAGAATATAATTAATCTTTATTCATTGAATGACAAGTTATAAAATGCCGCCACTGGAATGGGGAGCATACATATCGAAGGCTCAATTTTACAGATAATCGGAGACTTGACTGTTAATAGCCCATATTCAATCTTTTTCTCTATATAATAATTGTTACTTGCCAATCACTGGCAAGGAAAGGAACGGGACATGAAACAGATTAGCTGTCCCACCTGTGGACATCTAATAGCTGTCGCAGCAGAATCTCGAAAAATATCTTATTTCCTATGCCAGAAGTGTGGAGGCAAGGTTGCCTATAAAAAAACAGGCCTTTTCAAAAGGTTATTCGGCAGCAAAAAAACCTCTCAGGAAAATCAAATTTCGCACAAGCAAATAGATAATTTAATTGAAATGCTAGAGTTTGTTCCCATTGAATACCAAAAAGACTTAACCGATGTTTTCGGTTCTGCAGGGGCAATTATAAGAAGTGTTGGAAGAGGTGAGCAGAAATTAGCATGTCTATTTCTAATATTGCCTGAGGATCATTTTAAGGTTCGATTAGATGGGCAGATTAAGATTAAAGTTAGATTTCCAGTAACTAAAACGCCCCATGGTGTTGTTATATCATCTTGTGTACAGGTTTTTGATACCAAATCACCAGGACTTGATGAGCATTTTCATCTTCGCGATAAGCATCTGAGAATTATGATAGAGCAAGACCACACATTTTTAATAATAGCAGACCAACAGTATAGGATCTATTTCAGAAGGAAAATTAAATTTGATGGCAATATGAAAAAGGACTTAGGTGAAATCCAAAATGCTTTTGTGAGATACGGAGAGCAGAGCGAACATCCAACCATTGGCAACGATCCAGCTGCTCTTTATGCTCTTCAATGGTATCAAAGCAACGTGAGCATGCAGGATATATTGCACCAATACTTCTGAATGTTTTGTGGTAATTGGTGGCCTTTATTCCTTGATGGGAATAATCAAGCTATTTGCAGATAACATTGTATTGAGGAGGATGTCACAGAAAGGGTAGCGCCTCTAAGGCAGATGGTTATTGCAATTAAAGTTAAATCATTACTGTCCCAACGTTTAACAGGTTAGTTGCTGTAAATCAAGATATGAATAAGGTTTTCGGGAAGAAATGGTTGTAATCGATTTGAAAATATTTTCCGGAGAAGTGTTCACGATTTTCAACAGTGCGTAAAACGCTACAACGGCAACTACAAGATCAAGAGCTTCTCCTGCTGGGACCAGTTCATCTGCATGGCCTTTGCCCAGCTGACGTATCGAGAGAGTCTGAGAGATATCCAAGCTTGCCTAAGAGCGGCACATACCAAGCTGTATCACCTGGGCATCCGGGGCAAGGTCTCACCCAACTTCGACAGTTGGATTTTGAAAGCTCTTTGATATCAGCATGATAGAAGGCAGCATGTTGGCTTTGGCACCAGGAAATGACAGTCAGTAGAAGCCTCCTGTGTCGCTACTGCACCTGCCTGATCGTGGGCGGTATGGTAACACCTGCTGCCTGGAACACCTTCCCGCAACAACCCGATGAACCGGTGCGGATCACAAAGCGCTTGCCATCCTCTTCCAGCTCCACCTCGTCCATGTTGTCCAGATCCCGGATGATGTCCTTCCACTCCAGAGAGTGGGATTTATCCTCCAGCCTGCCCATGAGCTCCTTCATGAGAATGAGCGCAAGGAACGAACAGAACACATGACCACGGATCGTCTCGTCACGCTTGTGATAGATGGGCCGGGTCGCAAGAACCGACTTGATGGTGCGAAACAACGTCTCCACCATCCAGAGCTGCTTGTATTTGAGCGCCACCTCGGCAGCAGGGAGATCCGTATTGGTCCTAAGCACCCACTTCCCGTCATACCGGGCATCGTCGGCCACCTTCTTCTCATCGATGACGAACGACTCTCCCCTGGTCTTCAGGTACCGCCGGTACCCCTTGTTGCCCACCAGGGACTTGTCACCGCCCTTGAGCTTGTCCGTCAGGGACTTCAGGATTGCCTCCCGGTCGGAAGCGTCCTTGGCCGCCTGGTCATCGTTGTGGCAGACAATGTGCCGTCTCCCCTCAACCAGGACTTCCTTGACCTTCAACGGAGACGGGTCCTTGGCATGGGATCGCTGAGGATGTACCACCTGGTAGCGGCCGGCACGCCCCAGCACCTCGATGTCGATCTCCTTGACCCTTCTCATCCTGGCCCCCAGGATATAGGGCGTGGGATTTTGTGGGTTCTCCATCCAGGAGAGCGTCTCCTTCGAGATCATGCCACGGTCCGCCACCACGCAGGCACGCTCCACCCCGAACCGTTTCTTCATACGCCCCACCACCGGTATCAGTGTGTTCACGTCCGTGGTGTTCCCGGGCCACATCTCACAGCACACCGGGTGTCCTTCACCATCCAGGAGGGCACCCACCACCATCTGCTTCAGGTCAGGTCTATGGTCCTTGCTGTGCCCGTACTCTCCCAGGGTGTCTCCCCCTTCGCCCTCGAAGTAGATGGAGGTCGTGTCGAAGAACATCATGTCCATGGTCGTGAACAGGTCCCGGCGTCTGAAGAACAACTCCTCCTCGATGACGTCTTTCACACACCGGGGCGAGAAGGGGACCAGCCCGTCCTGTTCTTCTTCTCCGAGGGGATTTCCGAGCCATCCCATGGCACGGTAGAAGTGCTGGAGGTCCAGTGCGTCCGCACCTTCTACCCGGTATGCCTCTTTCCATTTCTCGCATGCCCGGTCGGATCCGGGGCTCATCAGCCGGTGCAGCACAGTCGTGAACACGGCACGCTCCAGATCGAATCCGAACTTCCTGCCTCTCGCATGACGGCCGATGATCTCTGCGCATCCGCTTTCTTTCCAGAGCCTCTCGAAGATCAGGGGTCCGCCGATCTTCTTCTTCGATATCTCTGCCATGCGGCCTTCCTTGTGGGCACTCAGGACCATGAGGGACTGGGAGTACCGTGCCCCGGAGGCGAGCAGGGCGTCCAGGTGGCCTGCTTCCCGGAGCTGGTCGAGTCTCCCCAGGGTACCCAGGACCCTCTGGCGGCTCCTGCCGTCTACCCACTGGTTTTCCACCACCTGCAGGTAGGAATAGCCTTTGGTCTTCTTTTCCCGGAAGAACATGGCGCCCTCCTTGTATTGACACTATGCATTATCATCTCAAAATGCAGCTATGTCAAGCCATATATCATAATAAGTTGGCACCATGATCTTCCCGCTGAAAATCACGATCGTGGATTTATGCGCCTCCGCAGACGCTAACCCACCATTTTTGAGGATTTACTGTCGAAGACGGGTCTCACGGAATACCCTGGCGAACGCCAACCAGGTACGGGACTGGCGGATCTAT
>DAISYU010000166.1:0-5787 GCA_036825155.1 Thermodesulfobacteriota bacterium
CATTATTTCTCCGGGCACATTGCGAAAAGCTGTGGTAATATAGGTGCAAGGAGGTGGTATGATTTCAAAAGGCGGGTTTGTGACAGAATTGCACGACGGTGATTCCGTGCGCAGTGTTTTCATAGTCTCTGACAGGAGGGTGCTGATCGCCCGTAACGGAAAGCCCTATGCCAAGGTCCTGCTCACAGACAGGACCGGGGATCTGCCGGGAATCATCTGGGAAGATGCCCGGACCCAGATAGCAGGCATTGATCCCGGGGATATTGTTGGTGTTCGCGGCACCGTCGAGTCGTATGAGAACCGAACCCAGATGAGAATAGACAAGATCGTTAAACTCAACGAGGACGATGTTGATATGTCAGCCCTTGTTCCCACCACCAAAGGCGACATTTCCTCCATGATGAGCGAGATCGAAGAGTTTATCTCCAGGGTGCAGGACACATATCTGAAAAAACTCATCGAGAATATATTCAGCAGGGAAGGCATAAGAGATACTTATATGAAGGCCCCGGCAGCAAAAGGGATTCACCACAACTACATCGGCGGACTCCTGGAGCACACCCTGTCCGTGCTGAAATCCATCGAAGCGATCTTTCCGGTTTATGCGCATCTCGGGATCAATAAAGACCTGCTCATAGCAGGGGCACTCCTCCATGACATAGGCAAGATATACGAATACTCGTATGACAAGGTTATCGACATGACGCCCGAGGGAAGACTTATCGGACATATCTATCTCTCAGCCCACATGACGGATAAGGAGATCGACGGTATCGAGAAGTTCCCCGAAGAGCTGAAACTCCAGCTCCTCCACCTTATCCTGGGGCACCATGGCCAGCTGGAGTTCGGCTCTCCGAAACTGCCCATGACCAGGGAGGCCATGCTGCTGCATATGCTCGATGATCTGGACGCAAAACTCATAGGCTTTTCCTCGATCATAGAGTCCACACCCGAGGAAGAAGCGTTCACATCATATTCGAGCGTCTACAACAGGTATCTGTATACGAAAATATACCGGAACGAAGAATAACTTTCTTAAAGATCCCGGCATCCAATTGAGATCGGATGATTTTGCAGGGGCAACATCCCTGACAGATATGGTTTTTTAAGGCTTGAACTTCTCTTGGAAGAGGTGCACTCTGGTGGTATGTAAGGGGGAGCTGATGAATCCTCGCACAGTACTGATGACAACGCTCTTAAGCGTTTTGTTGTTCCTGTACAGTCTGCCCCCTGTGCCTGCACACGCTCTTGAAATCCGCAAGAGTATTGTTGCCGGCAGATTCTATCCTGCAGATCCGTCCGAACTTCGCCGGCTCATTGAAAACTATGTCCGGGCAGCTGAGAAAACCTGTGTTGAAAGCCCTGAGAGGATGCACTTAAAGGCCGTTATCATGCCGCATGCGGGGTATGTCTATTCCGGCCCTACCGCCGCCCATGCAGCATCCGTGTTGAAAGGCGCACATGTTACCAAGGTGATCATCATGGGCCCTGACCACCGCATCGGATTTACAAACGCAAGCATCAGTGGAGCCGACGCATACGAGACGCCACTCGGGCAGGTCATGATCCATGAGGACGCAAACCGCTTGAAGCGCACATACGATATCTTCGGGGTCATCGAGCTCTCCGACAGGTACGAGCACTCGATAGAGGTTGTCCTCCCGTTTCTGCAGTCATCCCTTGCTGATTTCTCGATCATTCCCATTGTCATGGGCACCGGAGAGACACGCCCGTATGCAGCTGCGCTGGGCAGTGTCATCGACGAAGATACGCTGCTTGTTGTCAGTTCCGACCTTTCGCACTATCTTCCCTACGAACAGGCCGTAAAAAAAGACCGGGAGACGATCGACATGATTGTCTCTCTGAACGAGGAAGGGCTCGGCACGGGGAAAAACCGGGCATGCGGAATACTGCCCATACTGGTAACGGTACATCTTGCCCTACAGAGGGGCTGGAAGCCCATACTCCTACACTATTCAAACAGCGGCGATACCGCAGGTATGCGCGATCAGGTTGTCGGCTATGCGGCAATCGCCTTTTATGGGGGTCCTATGCAGAAGACATTCAGTGAAGAACAGGGACAGGCATTGGTACAACTGGCCAGGAAGACGATCCAGGAACGACTGGGCATACAGTCTGAAGAAGGTGAATCCCTGTCACAGACGCTAACCGAAGATGCCTTCCAGGCAAAACGGGGGGTTTTTGTCACCCTGAACAAGAAAGGCCGGCTCAGAGGATGTATCGGGTGCCTCGAGGCGCGCGAGTCCGTACTTGATGGAGTAAGGCACAATGCCATCAATGCAGCATTCCGAGATCCCAGGTTCACTCCGGTGGCGCGCTCGGAGATGGATGATATGGATATCGAGATCAGTATTCTGACCGATCCCATGCCGCTTGAATACACGGATTATAAAGATCTCCTGGCAAAACTGCGGCCTGGAATCGACGGTGTGATAATCCGCTTAGGCTATGCCGGTGCAACATTCCTCCCCCAGGTATGGGATCAATTACCCAAGAAGGAGGAATTCCTCGCACATCTGTGCGCCAAGGCCGGATTACCGTCGGATGAGTGGAAACAGGGGAATCTCGAGGTCTCTACGTATCAGGTTCAATACTTTGAAGAGCCCAAGTGAAAAGGCAATACTTCGTGTTGTAGTAGTAACCGGAATATCCTCCATTGTCACCCAGCTCTATACCCTTCGCGAATTCCTCACCCTGTTTGCGGGCAATGAATATGTCATTGCCCTGATCATCTTCAACTGGCTTGTCCTGGGCGGTCTCGGTACCATGGCGGCCCGCTTCCCGTCCCGGGCAACACCGGTAGCACTTGGCTTTCTCACATCCGTCCTGGCCGCCCTGCCGACGGTTCAGCTGCTCGCAGTCCGTTATCTGCATGATATGGTCTTTGTCCACGGTTCATCACCGGGGTTTTATCCAACCTATCTCTTCATACTGTTCACCACGATGCCTTATGCACTGCTCGTCGGATTCGTGCTGCCATACAGCCTTTTCACCTTACGCGGTGAGATGCCACATTACCCGGGGACCAGGATCTATATCGTTGACAATGTGGGAGACGTTACAGGCGGAGCGCTGTTTTCCTTTGCCCTGGTATACCTGCTCACGCCCATGAAGGCCCTGTTCGTAGTAAACCTGATGCTTCTTGTTGCCGCATGTCTGCTGCTATCCCCCCTACTCCGCACACGTCTTTCCATTGTTGTGTGCGCTGCCGTGGTCATGGCCATAAACATGGCAGGGGTTGTCCTGGAAAATAATTCTCTCTGTTCTGCCGAAGGGAAGCTTGTACACTACGAAGAGACCATGTTCGGAAGGCTTGTGGTGCAAAAGAGTGACGGCCAGTACACCCTCTTTGAAGATGGTGTCCCTGTGTTCAGCACCGACAATACCATCCTGGCCGAAGAGGCGGTGCACTATCCGCTCTCCCAGGTCGAAAATCCCAACGATGTGCTCATCATCTCTTCAGTTGCCGGTATGATGGGGGAACTGGAGAAATACAGCCTTGAAAAGGTGGACTACATTCAGCTCGACCCTGCGGTCAGTGCGGTGGAATTCCGGTTCGGGCTCCTGCGTACAATAAAAGGGCTGCAGGTCATCAATGGTGACGGCAGATCGTATGTCCGGGATACTGCCTCGAGGTATGACGCCATTATCATGAACCTTCCCGAGCCCGAGACCTTTCAGGTCAACCGGTTCTTCACCAATGAATTCTTCAGTCTTGCGCAGGCGCGTTTGAGACCGCAGGGGATATTGAGCTTTTCCGTGAGCGGCTTTGACAACTACCTGGCGGAACCTCACCGGCAGAAGATATCCTCGCTGTACAACACGGTAAGAGATCGGTTTTCTCATGTTACCATGCTTCCCGGAGAAAAGGTCTACTTCCTCTGCAGCAACTCCCCCGTCAGCGATGACATCCCCGAACTCCTCGGACAAAAAGGAATAGAAACAGCATACATACACAGCTATTTCTACGGCAACATCAACAAAGGCCGGATAGACTATCTCGCCGGTTCCATCGATGCATCCACCCCGCGTAATACCGATATGTCTCCGTTTATGATGCGGATCATGTATGCGCAGTGGTTTGCAAAATACAGCACCTCTCCGTTCTGGTTCACGGTGATCATCTGCGGAATTGCCCTGTTTTACTTCTCCCGCATCACCAGGGAAGAATTCGTTCTTTTTACCACCGGGGCAACGACCATGGGGGCCGAGATTCTCGTCATCTTCATCTTTCAGATCCTCTACGGATACATTTACCTGAAGGTGGGGCTCATCGTGACGGTATTTCTTGCCGGGCTTCTTCCCGGGGCGCTCCTCGGGCAAAAGATCCGGAACAAGAGCAGGAAGTTTCTCCTGCTCACCGATGCCGGCCTCATAGTATGTATGGCCCTTGTTATCATGGTGCTGCACTATGGAGGTCAGAGCGTACCCCAGGCTCTGTTCTACAGTGTTGCCCTTTGTATATCCGTGTTGTGCGGGTTTCAGTTCCCCATTGCACTGGCGCTCAGAGGCGGGGACAACCCTGCTGCAATACGCACCTTTTCAGCCGATCTCACAGGCGCAGCCTCCGGGGTGTTCATCATGTCCGCCTTTATGATCCCGTACGCTGGTATTCTATGGGCGACCCTCGGATTGATTGTGCTGAAGTGCACGAGTATAATGGTGGTGGGGATGAGCCATGGAAAGGATCAGCAGGCGTCAATTTCTGTCCTGTAGTGCTGCTGCACTGCTCGCACCGTGCGTATTCCAGGTGTTCTGCCCGGTTGGCCGGACCTCTGCCCGGGCAGGTGAGCCTGTCGATATCACAGGCAAGATTTTCAAAGGAGCGGCCCCCAGGGAGTTATGGAAGTTCTCGCGTGAAGGGTTCCTCTATACGAAGCTGGAAGGGAACAAGGTGGTCTGCAGGATCTGTCCAAACGGCTGCGTCCTCTCTGAAGGAGACCGCAGCGTCTGCCGTTCCAAGGTCAACATGGGCGGAACGCTCTACTCTCTCACCTATGGAAATCCCTGCTCTGTAAATATAGACCCCATCGAGAAAAAGCCGCTCTTTCACTTTATGCCCAAGACTCAAGCATTCTCAATCGCGGCAGCAGGCTGCAATCTCCGCTGCATGAACTGCCAGAACTGGGAGATATCCCAGGTAACGCCAGAGGAGGTGAGAACCTATGAGCTTTTCCCCCCGGACGTGGTAAAGGCTGCGAAAAAGTACCAGGCCGCCTCCATTGCGTATACCTATTCAGAGCCCACGAGCTTTTTTGAATACATGATCGATACCGCCCGCCTGGCAAAGGACCAGGGGCTGTATAACCTCTGGATATCCAATGGCTATATCAACAGAAAACCCCTGCTCGAGCTGTGCGGGGTCCTCGATGCTGCCAATGTGAACCTGAAGTCTTTCGATGACGATATCTACCGCAGGCTGAACGGGGGACGCCTGGAACCGGTCCTGAGCACCTTCAGGATCATGCACGGTGAAGGTGTCCATTTTGAGATCACCAACCTCGTTGTCCCGGGATACACCGATGATAAAGAAATGGTAAAGAGGATGTGTTCCTGGATCCTTGAAAACCTCGGGCAGGACCATCCGCTTCACTTTCTCCGGTTCTTCCCGCGGTACAAACTGGACAGGCTCCCTCCCACACCGGTCGCAACCCTGGAAGAATTCCGCCGGACAGCCATCAAAGAGGGCATCAGGTACGTATACCTGGGCAATGTCCCTGAACACGAGGGGAACAACACGTACTGCCACAACTGCGGCAAGCTCCT
>DAISYU010000167.1:0-5748 GCA_036825155.1 Thermodesulfobacteriota bacterium
GGTCTCTGCGTGCCTTTTCGAACCGCACCCGGCTCTCTGGGCTAAGAAGCATCTGCCTCTCATGTGACGTCCACTCCAGCATGAGCCTTCGAGCAGTCTCAAAGAATAATGGCGGACACATTTCATCTGCAGGGTCAGGCCATAGAGATGCACAGATAACAGCTCTGCAAGCAGCAAGAGGCCTCCTCGCCCACCAGATATGCAAGGTAGAGATATGGCCATGCCTGATGCTCTTTTCCCGCCTTGCATGCGCAGAAATGCGTCTGATGGGCAAATCCACTTCTATGAGGCGTAGAGGGTATCTCGGTGCCATATCCATCCCCTTGCAATCATTGCATAATCACTATTCTATCGCCGCCCCTATCGTCGCGACGATAGATGATCATAACGTATCAGTCAAAGATCTATATATGGGCCATAGATCATGTAAGTCTTTGTTTATCAAGCACGTAATAAGTCCATCGGGGCGGAGTACCCATACGTTTGAGCGGTCCCCCGGAGGTCATCTTCTTGAGAAGCCGTCCTGCTTGTTGGCTGGAAAGGTCACACAAATCCATGACATCTTTCCTTTCGATGCGGCCATGGGCTTCGATATAATCAAGAACCATAGCCTCATGGCGTATCGGGGATATCCCGTGTGAACGCACATAGGCTGCAGCCTTACCGAGTTTTCTATAAAGCACGGCACTGAGGTGGTACACCCTGCCTTTCCGCTCGCCCTTGGCCTCTACCAGTCCTCGCTCATGAAGTCTTTCAAGGATGCTTCTCCCCTGAGACGTACCCTTCTGGATAAGAGCGCCCGCATGTTCGGCATCGATCCTCCGCTCATGGAAGAGGGCATTCAGTATCATCAGTTCGTCCAGCGTAAGAGGGGTTCCTTGCCGGTCCTGATCGTAGACAAAAGCCGCGAACTTCAAGGAGGTCGTACCCCCATTGAGGACAACCCGTACCCCATGTGAATCACTCCTGGAGTAATCCGGTGCCGGTCTGCCGTAACGGAGCTGCCCATGGTATATCTTGTCAACACCCCTGCCGGTCTGTTCAACCAGGCCTATACGCCTGAATGCAACTGCCAGTCTCGGGTTGCGGGGTTTTGGTTCGTGAACGAGGATATTCTCAATGGTCACCCCCTCAGGGAAACCGCCCGGGTTGGTAATGAGAATATGGTCATGCTGCCACTGGATATACACGGCATCCATACGGTTATAATCACGGTGCAGCAAGGCGTTGTTCAATGCCTCACGGAACCCTGTGGGTGAATAATCCGGTACAGGGAACCTGAAAAGGCCCATCTGGACCTCATGCTCTTCGTTCCGGGCTTTAAATCTTGTTTCGATCTCCTGAACAACATGGAGCAGCGGTGTCCTGAATGGCTCATTGACCTTGACGTTATTCTGGGCATCGATGACCTGAAAATACACCACATGAGTGGGCAGAACATCTTTCAGGACATCCTCTTTGCCGAGGAGGATCAAGCCTGCAATATTCGGGATAAGCCTTCCATCCCGTGTCTCAACGAGTCCCAAGGCCTTTACAAGATCTTCATTAGTCAGTTCGAGAAGGCTCCTGTCACCTTGAAGGGCGGAAACAATATTCCGCAGACGATCGATCTCTATCGGATCGAAGGCATTCATGGTGAGCTGTTCCAGTGGCTGCGCTGAAAAATCCAACAGACCCAGGTCGATACGACGTGATCGTTGATCTCTGGGATAAAAGGGAACGGTCTGCGGTTTCCCATCTGGCCCGATGATGCGCCTGAGTGATTTGCCTGAGGAGGTTGCACAGGGCTCAGGATACGGATCAACAATGACTGTAATGATGGTGCCCATCTTGTGCGGGACTATGGATACCCGGGTATTGATACTGGGGACAGTGTTGTTGAATATGGCTGACTGCAATTTGATGGGATCGGTGATCCTGCCATGGCGGGAATGGGCTCCGGTTATGGCCCCATCGTCTTCCACGCCGATCAAGAGCTTCCCGCCATCAGTGTTGGCCAGGGCAACAACCTCCTCGTAAATATCCTTATCGCTTATCTGCTTTCTGTCGGACTTGAATTCCTGATCAAGTCGTTCACCTTGCGCGATCATGTTTTCAAGCTGCTCAGGACTAATCAAGTGCTGCCTCCAGGATCTTGTCAGCGCCGACATGATAATGCTCGATCTTGATCAATGGTTTCCACCCGAGTTGTGCCGGGTTCTGGATGATATGGACAGTCGGCTCTGCAGAGCAATTATACACCACATAGAGCCAATAGTCTTTCTGTAATCGTTCTGCAGTCTTATACTCGTTAACGGTCAGGGCAACGGTACCTATATCAGATCTTCCCTTCACCTCAATAAACCTGACCTCAATGGCTGTCTGGGGATCTTCCGGATGAGGTTTCCGGGAGATCAGATCAAACCCCCTGTTCTCATTCTCAACACTCTGAACCTTCCATCCACGGGCCTCTTCATGGCTGATAACGGCTTGGACTGCGATCTTCTCTATCTCTGGGTTGGTCACCATGTCGGCAACATCGGGTTTCTTTCTATCAGGATGTGGCAGTACCCATGCTGATCCCATGTGCTGAATGTTCCCTATGGTGCAGTTGCGCTCCATCTGGAGCTCTTCCCTGCGACGTTCGAGTCGGTTGTTCAGATCGTCCAGACGGTCTTCGGCGATTTTCAACCGACCTTCAAGACCGGCGTCAGCGGACCCCTCTTCTTTCTGATTGAAAAGGTCCGCATACTGACATTGCACCTTGTCGATGAGCGTATGAAGACTTATTTCCATATGCTCTGAGATGGTCTTTATTTCACGTTCACGGTCAAGCTGGACCTCTTCCAGCAGCGGCATGAGGGCATCCTTGATCAAGGCCGATTCTATGAGGTTTCTGTCAGGAAGCCCTGTCTGATCAGGGATCTCTGTACCCTTCGGGGCGGGCACCAGGTCAAGGAAAATGGTCGGTTGTCGAATGCTGATACGACCATCCATCATGGTCTGGGTTGCGAATAGCCGCTTGTGAAGTATATTTCCTCGGCCATCTCGGATCTCGGCAGAGAAAGCGTCGAGTAGTGCCGGTTCATTGCGATGAATGTCAAGGAATACACTCCCCCGTTCCAGGTCTGATTGGGTCTTTTCACTTACTACACTACGAACACTCTCAAACAGCGGGTGGCCCGGGGTGACCCATTCGAGGGTCGGATCAGACTGAAGATAGTTCTTTGAGAATACGATCTCCTTATATTCCTTCCCGAGCTTACCAAAACGCGGCTCCAGGCTTTCACCATAGGGAAGGATGGTCCTTGGCAGTCGCCCTATCCGGTAAATATGGGGCTTCAGCTTGTCCACTTTCGGCGTCATCCCTGCAATGGGTGCTGCATGGACGAAGAAGTCCTCGATAACTTCGGGAACAAGCCTTCGCTCTTTGGCCTCTTCAGATTTCCCGACTATGGCGGATAGATTCAGTTCACGCTTTGCCAAGCCTTCGAGGGTGCTTTCGGTTATTCTGCGAAGCCTTGCTGTATCGACCTCTTCGACAATGCGGTCCTTAAGCACATCCTCAGTGAGATTCCGAGTGTAGAGATCGCGGATCATCTTTTCGAGAAGGTTTGCCGGAAAGACGTCACCGAGGACATTGAACACCTTGCCGGTGCGTTTGGGGTCAAGATCATCTTCAATCTGCTCTATTCGAGCAAAGAGTTTCTCCAGGACCCGCCCTTCCCGGGTATTGGTGGAGACAAAATTCAGTATAAGACAGTCCTTGTCCTGACCATACCGGTGGATACGCCCCATCCTTTGTTCAAGACGAATGGGATTCCAGGGTATGTCATAGTTGATCATGAACCAGCAGAACTGAAGGTTGATGCCCTCTCCTGCCGCCTCGGTGGCAACGAGAACCTGACATGTATCCTTGAACTCCTGCTCTGCATAGATTCGAGAACCAGGTGTGTTCCTGTCTCCGATCTTCATGCCGCCATGGATTTGAGTGATGTCCAGTCCCCATTCTCTGAGCTTGCCGTAAGGCCTTCCATCCTTGCCGTCCCCAACAAGGAAATCCAGGGTGTCTTTATGCTCGGTGAAGATGAGTAATTTCATCTTGGGATCAGCGAAGACACCATTCTCGATGATGACTTCCTTGAGCTTGAGGAGCTTTGATTCTATCTCCCTGGCCTCGAGGACCTTGGCTTGATCAGCTAGCTTTCCTAGTTCAATGATCTCTTCACGCAGTGCCTCCGGATCTATGGAAGCGACCACGTCTTCAAGCTCTGCCAGGATTTCTTCCTGCATCTCTTCAGTCAGGTCATCGAAATCCTCGGGGAGTCGCTTATTCAGTTGTTCCTGCCGGTATGCCTCCGGGTCTTCAAGGATCTTCTCTCTCTTGGCCTTCATTCGTTCCAGCGACCTTCGGACCGCATAAATGCTTGATGCAAAACGCCTCTGGAGCATGGCCATGGTGAAGCCAAGTGCACGGCCCCGTGCAGAGTCATCGGAGGCAGCCTTGATGGACTGATCTTCTACATAGCGTGTGAGGGAATCGTAGAAGTCCAGCTCTTCATCATCGATCTGGAAAGGCACGGTCTTCACGTTTCGCCGGGTGAACAGGCTCTTTGCCTCTCCAGTGTCAGGGTCCGGAAATGTCACCAGAGCCTCTTTTATCCTGCGGAGATAAAAGGGTGCCTGCCGTTCTTCCATGGCCTTCTCGAGGCTTGAGACATCACCGTAGACGTCCTTATCCAGGAGGCGGAGGAAGAGGCAGAAATTCTTCGGGTCACCCTTATGGGGCGTTGCAGTCATGAGGAGATAATGGTCGGTCCTCTCGGAGAGATTTTCACCGAGCTGGTAGGCGAGGGTTTTCTTCTCCTCACTGTAGGCACTCATCTTGTGGGCTTCATCGACAATTATCAGGTCCCAATGGCTTCTCATGAGGCTTTCTGACGCATCATCCACGCGTGAGACCCAGGAAACAGAGGTGATAACCTGGTTCATTTCCTGCCAGGGATTTGATCCATACTTCCCTCTCAGGATATTCCTGTCTATAGGGGTGAAATCTTCGCGGAACTTGTCTCTCAATTCCCTCTGCCACTGAAAGCATAGATTGGCCGGGGCAACAATGAGGGTACGCTTGATGAGCCCCCGGATCTTGAGCTCCTTTATCAGCAGTCCTGCCATGATGGTCTTTCCTGCCCCAGGGTCATCAGCAAGGAGAAAACGTATGCAGGGAAGCCTGAGGAAATAGTCGTACACAGCCTCCAGCTGGTGCGGGAGCGGATCGACACGGGCTATCGAAAGGCTGAAATATGGGTCATACTCGTACGCAATGGCCAATCTCAGTGCCTCTATGCCAAGTCGGAATCTTATTGGATCTCCATCAAAAGGCTTTTTATCAGATGGGATTATTTCCAGGAGCCTGATTTGTTCTGCCGAAAGGATGGGCTGATGAACTTTACCTGATGCCATACCTTCGCAGATCAATTTGTAAGAGTCACCTAGAGGAACGATAGCTATGACCTTAACAAGCTCCGGGAATACAGACCCCCTTATAAGCGTGTTAGGCTGGATGTCATTATACTCTACCATTTCAATAACTTCTCATTGATTAGATACCATGAGACATTACCATACTTGATTATATTTTCATATTCATAAGGAATGTAATTAAGCTTCCTCAAGACTGATTACTGAATGCTTATGATCTTCACTTTGCTTATAACGAACTTTGCATCGATGGAGAGATGGTTTTATGAAGTTGAGAAACTGAAGATC
>DAISYU010000168.1:0-5745 GCA_036825155.1 Thermodesulfobacteriota bacterium
TGCCGGAGGGGGGAATCGAACCCCCACGCCCCGAAGGACTTCGGATTTTGAGTCCGACGCGTCTACCAGTTCCACCACTCCGGCAGTTAAAATCCTGTATTACCAAAGGTCTTAACGCTTTGCAAGTACAGCTTATGTTTATGAACAGATAAATGTACCCACGCAGCTAAGGGATCTCTTTTACAACGTTACGGTTGCATTTATCAAAATTATCCGTATGATGTGCACGTTTGACGCATTCATGAGTACAGTCGATCAGATGTACTATTAGAAATGACTACTTATGAACCGAAACAAAGACAGATGAGACAAACAGGAGGTTATTTTCATGGGTATTATCAGTGAGGATCTTTTCCATTTTCAGGCAACACTGGAACAGTCCGGTGTCAGTTTTCAGGAATTTATCAGGGACGAGTATGTAAACAAGTGGATGAGCGATAATCTGTTTTCCGCCATGGCAGTCCGTACCACCATGGTAACCGCCATCCATAATTTCCTTGCGAATGAAGGCCTGTTCAATATGGAGAAGGTTCAGATGAGCCCGGTAACCGACCCCCTTGCCCACGATGTGGAACACACCCCAACGGTGCACTACAAGGGCATGCCCTATGTCACCACGCATTCCATGATCTACAGCAAGTTCCTCGCGTGCTTCAACCCGAAGATAAAAGGGGTGTATGTCGACTCTCCCAATATCAGGCTCGAGATCGAGAGTCCGCTCCGCACACAGCGGGGAAAATATCTCATCGATTTCTCTCAGATCGATGTTGAACTCCGTCGCAACCGGGGCATAGACTTTGAAATGTACAAGCATGAACCGGAAAAGGTCAAAGCCATTCTGAAGGAAGACCATGAACGGGCTCTGGACTTCTTTGAACGCATGATCATTGCGGCAATGAGCGAGATCGTGGAGAGGAACGAAGACGATCTCAAGGCTCTCGGCGTTGCCATCGAGGTCCCGTCTCAGCCCTTCCCCCGCGTCAAGCTTGACGAAGCGGTGAAAAAGTACGGCAAGCGCTCAACCGAGGCAAAGGCCGGTGAGGAAGTTGGTTCCCAGTTCTTCTGGATGCTCGGGCTCATGAGGGAAAACTACGACCTCATCTATCCGTATATCCTGCCCGACGGCAGCAAGGTCCCGCTTTCTTCATTTAACTCCGACATGATCTACAACTACGATATCTGCGCAAAGGCCCTCAGGAGAGACAACAACACTTGGATGCCTGCGCTGGAGATCCTCTCCGGCGCTGTACGCGAATGGCTCTACGAACCCATCATCGAACGGCTTATCGACAACCGGATTATTACCGAACGTCCCATATTCGATGACGGCATCCTCATCAATATCCAGGCCTTGGATGGCTATGGCCCGTTCCTTTCCGCCGTTGCCATGAAGGATGAAAACGGCAAGCCCTATTTCCCGGAGACCTTTGGGGGTGGAATCGGTGTTGAGAGGAGCCTCTACGCACTCCTGCGGGGAGATAAGATCGGGAAAATCGACGATCTCACCTGCTTCGGCAAGAACCCGGACTCGTACCCCATGTTTCTCTTTTAGGGCGCCGCTGGTTCGATCGAGAGTATTACAGGTCAGGGTCTCTTTCTTAAAGAGGCCCTGCACAGGGTGGAAGCCAGCACGATCATGGCAAGGAAGATATATGCACAGTCGGCAGCACGGATGCCCTGCACGGACTCGATGAAGCACCCTCCGCCACCGCTGGAACTTTCATAGGAAAATCCGGTAGTACCGGTTTCCGGCGGCGGGGTATAGACCTTGAAGCTTCCGAGCATTGTCGTCGAAAACGTGACCACTCCGTCGTGCAGATAAACATCACTTAATTCTACCCACTGTTTCGTGGCCTCGTCAAAGACCTCCGCCACCACCGGGCCGACACCGTCATAGAGCACGCTGATCTGCGCAGGCTCCATGAGCACAAGGCCGTAGGGGACGACATCAAACACGACCCGGAAGGATTCGCGAACGGACACGGCGGACATGGCATTACTGCTGGCTCCGCCGCAGTCGATCCCCACGGGGACTGATGCGTTCAGGGCGCTCTCGGGCAGGAACAGGGAAATCCCTGCAGAGGCAATATCGAAAAACGTCTCGGCTCCCGGCAGATACTCCGCTGTATCGCAGAAGGCATTCACAACAGAGATCCTCAGGATGTTGACGAACCCTCCTGCAATATCCTGGGCCATGAGCAGGTAGGCCCCCGGCTCAGTTGGATAAACCACCCCGTCAAGGATCTCTGGAACCCTCTCGCTGAGGGAAACAAAGGTGTAGGTCCCTGCCGGGTAGATTGTCGCAAGATCGAGGGGCTCATCAGCATCGAGGATGACATCCCTGATGATATACCCGCCATCAGTGAACTCTTCTAAAGGCCCTACATCAGAATCATCGATCTGTACTACGTTCGTTGTACTGACAGGGAGATATACCCCCACCTCCAAGAACTCTGCAAGAGAACGCTGGCTGGCATCGGCACCATCATCCTGACCAATGCCGAAGAAGTCGAGGATGCCATCCACAATAGAGAACAGGCGTCCCAGCAGATCCCGGTGGATGTATACACAGACTTCACGGGAGAAATCGCTCTCGTTCCCTGCATCGTCATAGGCGGTCACGCTCAGGAAATAGACGGTGTCCTCTTCAACGCCGTCTATGTCGACACATACGCAGTTGCCCACATCCAGGACATACCCGTAGGCCCCTGAGACAGAGCCGTAATAGATTTTGTAGCCGGCAAGATCCCATTCGGTATTGTTATTCCAGCTGATCCTGAGAGTTGAGGCGAAAAGGGTACTGGAGATTAGGAGGAAAAAACATGCACCAATACTGATCATTGCCCCGTAGGAACTTTTCATTACAAGATAACTATCGTCCTTTGTTTATTTGTGCTTTAAAGTTCTTAATATGTCAAGTCATAATGTGAAATTATGGGCATGAATCCTGAGTAAGCTGGGGGGTAATAAAACCACTGGGAAGGTTATGGAACTTGGCCGGATACCCTTGGCATCCGTCATTGTGCTTCCCTTATGTCCGGGGCTTGGGTGATACTGTCAGGGAGGATATGGGTTTGATCCTCTTGAGGATACCATCTCCCTCAACGAGGGCGAGAAACTCCTCCCCCAGGGACTCGGATGCACTGACCACCTGTTCCCAGTAGGATATCCGCTCTTCATTCCGTCCCCTGAACCCTCTGAAATCCTTTCTCGTGGGGATCTTCGCATAAGGGAGCCGTGCCACGAATTCTTCCGACGGGCAGAGTACAACCACATTCTCGAGGTTGTCGAGCTTGGGGCCCCTGCCGGAGAGGAACTTGTCGAACCAGCCGGGGATGATGGTATTTACATAGTGGGGGAACAGCACGATCCTGTCGCTGTCAAAGGCCAGGTTGATATGATAGTCGATGACGCCCCCATCCCGGTAGATACCCGGCCTGGCGCCCGTGATATCCTTCACCCCCTCCATCACCAGGGGGATCGAGCCCGAGGCCAGGATGGCGTCCCGAAGGTTTTCCCGGGTGATGGGGATCCTCTGGAGCGGGAAGTCGCTCACATCCTTAAAAGGCGGGAACATCCTTGCATCATGAAAGATCGCGCGGGAGAAAAACAGCTTGAGCATGTTCCTGCTCAGGGCATTGAGCGCGCTGACCGAGATCATCCCGAAGGCAAGGCTTAAAAGGTCCTGCCGGGAAAAGGGCCATCCGCAGTATGCACTCATGATGCACAGCCGCAGATACGGATGCTCCATCAGCGACGAGCAGTTCTCTTCAGTGAGAAACGAGCCCAGTATCTTTACGGACTCGCGCGTCACATCCCCCGGGCTCGGCCTCGTTTTATAGGTCTGGTCGATATAGGCACGTTCGAATGCATCATATGCCCTCTCACCCAGGGCAACGGCACTGAACCGCCATGACCCGATGGACGACCCAACGACAGGCAAAGGGTCCTTCCTCCCCTTCATCCAGGAGAAGAATATGGCCCGGTCCAGACCTCCCAGAACGAGCCATTTCGGTCCGCCGGCAGCTCCTGTGACCACACCTATGGACTCGGGAGTCAGTCCGTTCTTTTCTATGAAGGCACGTGCCCTCGCCCCTGCATAGATGGACAGATTATCTCCCATGAAACCGGCCTCCCCTGATAATGTTCCGAGATCCTCAGTCTGCCCGCTCTACGGTCAGGGGGCTCGACTCGATCACATCCGGGTCAAGCTCGTCCATGATACGGATAATGTCTCCATTCATCCGCTCTTTCTGGGCATAGTAGTATGCACGTTTTTTCTTCAGGCCCTTGGCAAAGGCAAGGGCCTCGGCCATGAGCTGATCCATGGGACAGGCCTTGACCACGATATGATGCTCCTCACACTCTTTACCGGTGACACGGGCACCCAGGTAGTACATCTCTTCGAGCTTGTACCGCGGGATCGCCTTCTTGACCATAGCCACCATGCCGGGCCAGAACGGGATGCCGAGATCCACCTCGGGGAAACAGAAAAATCCCCTGTCGGAGCGCATGAACCGGAAGTCGAAGCAGCAGCACATGATGGCCCCTCCTGCGAATGCATGGCCTGATATCGCTGCAATGGTGGGCATGGGATAGAGCAGCAATCTCCTAAGGATCGCATTGACCTTGTACCGGAATTCCTTGACAGTTTTCATATCACCGGCCTGCACAAAGGGTAAAAGCCAGTCCAGATCAATACCGTTGCAGAAGATCTTCTCATGAGCAGAGGTTACCACAAGGGCATCCGCATCGGTGGTATGCTCGATCTCATCAAGGACATTCATGAACTCATCTAGAAACGTGGGGTTGAATCTGTTCTCCCCGCTGTTCATGGTGAGCACGGCAACATTTTCATCAAGGGTAAATTCCAGCAAAGCCATGGCACATCTCCTTCCTTAAACCATTGTAATAGGACGTTTGAGTGGATTATACCCGGATGTTCCGGATAATCCAAGGCATATGTACCAGCCTTTAAATACAGACGGACTGCCGTTACCGATCACACCGGGGAAAACCGGCTGGCCGGCATGTTTTTTTTGCATTCTGTGCCTTTGTATTGTACCCTCATGAGATTATTATATAATAATAAGGAGGTACGGCATGGACAGAACAGCCAAAGACGGCGATACGGTGAAGGTCCATTATGCAGGAAAGTATGAGTCCGGCGAAGAGTTCGATTCTTCCATAGGCAGCGAACCCCTCAAGTTCACCATCGGCGGCGGAGAAGTCATACCGGGATTCGAGGAGGCCGCCGTCGGCATGGGTATCGGTGAGAAAAAATCCATAACCATTGCCCCTGAGGAAGGATACGGCGAGTACAACGAGAACCTGGTAATAGATATGCCCGCGCAGTACTTTCCGGAAGATATCTCCCCGACAGAAGGCCTGCAGCTCAAGATCGTGGATGAGAACGAAGAAGAGGTCCTGGTGGTTGTCACCGAGGTGAACGATGAATACATCCGTCTGGATGCCAACCATCCACTGGCAGGCAAGACCCTGGTCTTTGACATCGAGCTGTTAGAGATCCTGTAGACAATACCTTATCGCTTCCTGCGGACCTGCCTGTATACGGCAGGTCGCTCATAACCAGGGAACAAAATATTTTCATTGATATTTATAACAGGATACGTGCATCGTCCCCGCAAACATGGTGCACGCCAAGCACTGTCTTTCACCGGGCAATGATTATCCCATATTTTGCATGAGAGATGGAAGAGACCATGTGGGAGCGGCTTCAGCCGA
>DAISYU010000169.1:0-5689 GCA_036825155.1 Thermodesulfobacteriota bacterium
CCCCTATGGGGAGGTTGAAACAAAGCCTGGCCCTTTGGGTCAGGATTATTTACAATCTTGCAAGAGTGTGAATCCGGGAGTACTGAAAAAAAGAGTTTAAGTACAATAAAAGATACATTACCCCTTGTCACAAATCTCGAGTACGACAATAACGAAACAATCCTGCAGGTATCATATCAATACTTACAAGGATTTCTTCAGGATATCTGACAGCTCATTCTCTGTGAGTTCTATAGGGTTCCCCTTCATGCTGCTTGCACGTCGGGCCTTTGACACAATTTCCGGAATATCATCCGGAGTAAGCCCGATGCTTGAAAGGCCAGGAATATTTAATTCCTTGCACAGTTCCTGGATGAAGCTTACCCCGTCCTGGGCCCCTGCATGTGATTTCCCGGTAAGGATTCGGGCGAGCTCATCATAACGCATGAGAGCCGTTGATTGAGGGTTACGTCCATTTAGTGCCAGCACATTCGTTTCCATCACTATGGGCAGGAGTCGTGCGCAGATAACCCCGTGCGGGGCATCGAACTCACCGCCGAGCGGCGCTGCAAATCCATGCACTGCCCCGAGCCCGGCATTCGCCAGGGCAATCCCTGAGAACAGGCTTGCCAATGCCATGTCTTCGCGGGCAGATGTATTGCTTCCATCTTCATATGCCGCTTTGATGGAGCGTGCAGCACGGACAAGTCCTTCCCGGCAGATACCGTCTATGAGAGGGTTCGCCTTCAGCGTTACAAAAGCCTCCATGAGCTGGGTAAGTGCATCCAGGCCGGTGCTTGCGGTGACAGCCTGCGGCATGGAATAGGTGAGTTCCGGATCAACCACGACAAGTTCAGGAAGCATCAGGGGTGATCTCATGCTCACCTTCACCTTGTGTGTGGCAGAAATGATCACAGCATTCTTTGTAACTTCAGTGCCGGTGCCGGCAGTTGTGGGGATGGCAATATACGGGGCAGGGGGGATGGTGACGGGCTGTGCGCGGCCAATGACCTCCAGGTAATCAAAGAGGTCACCATAATTGGTGATAAGTGCTGAGATTGCTTTTCCTGCGTCGATAACACTGCCACCGCCGATACCGATAACAAGATCGCTTTTCTCAATGCGTGCAAGGGTTGTCCCTTCGATTATGACATCTGTCGTTGGCTCTGAGGAAACCTGGAAGGTGATGACATGCACGCCATGGTTCTGCAGCTGTTCTATGAGACCTGCTGCACGTGCCACGGTGCTGCCGGTGATGACCAGTGCACGACTCCCCATATGCGCTGCCAATGGGGAGACTTCCTTAATGGTGCCGCAGCCGAAGATGATCCGGTTTGCTGTTGCAAACTCAAAATGCATATTTTCTCCTTAATATTCTGAAATAAAATTTACCGCTGAGACGCAGAGAAAAGATAATATTATTTGCCGGGAGATGCCGGCAAATAATAGATATCTGCTTAAGAGATTGTTGTATAAAAACATTACTTGCTTAGTGCTTTCTCATTGAGCCAATTTCAAAACTCCCCTAGTATTGTCGGTGTGTTCTGGACCCCCGCCTCCGCGGGGGTGACTGCTTTTGTTAGTTTTGCAATTAGCTCCATTGTTTGTAATATGATATATAGAATTGTTTTTCACACTCCGGCATTTTTACCTTTGTAAAAATCTAGAAACTACCATCTAAGCTCTGCACAAAACCACCAGTCATTCCCGCGAAGGCGGGAATCCAGGAACTGTTTACACTATTTCTTGGTATAGATCTCTCCATTCAGGATTCATCTCCTCGATAAGACGCAACTTCCATCTCCTGTTCCACTTTTTTATCTGTTTCTCTCTTAAAATTGCTGACTCAATATTATCATGAACCTCATAATATACAAGTTCGTGAACATTATATCTTTTGGAGAATCCTTCAATAAGATTGTTTTTATGCTCATAGATCCTTTTGGTAATATCACTTGTCACTCCCACATACAGTGTTCCATTTCTTTTGTTCGCAAGAATATAGACATAACCCTGCTTCATGACGTTAATTAGTTATCCTGGATTCCCGCCTGCGCGGGAATGACGGAGGAAGAAATCTGTAGAGCCCCCAACTTCCTGAGGTTGTATGAAAGAAGGAAAGTCCTGTATTTTTCATCTCACAACCCCAATGATTTCTCGAAGAGTAGTAATGACAGATGAAGTCGCTCATGAATGTAAGCTGATCCTACTCCTTATTGCCAGTTCTCATCTTCCGGATAGATGTTTTCATACTTGATGCTGTATCTCGGCTCAGCCATCATGTCCTCAACTGTATCCCGCCATTTCTTATAGTGGTCGGTTTCTTTATGCTTTGCCGGGTCGTCCTTTGTGCGGTAGATCTCCACGAGTACAAAACGGGCAGGGTCGTCTGCCTGCCGGATAAGGTCGAATCGTACAATGCCCGGCTCCTGGATGCTGTTTTGTGCATTGTCCTTCGAGGCCTTTATAAATGCATTAATATACTCAGGCTTTACATGGACGAAAACGTGAACAACAAGCATGGCATCCCTCCTTTTCAAGAATCTTCTTATTCATATTGGACGAATGAATGGAAATTTCAACCGGGAATATCTTATATTTATGGTGTGGGTTCGAGATTCCAGGCAGATCGAGCCAGTTTGCTCCAGATCTGAGGCAGTAAAACCAGTGAGCTCAGGATCTCAGGCATCCTGCTTCGTTTACAGCTACGCAGGACGAGGAAGGCAAAATTTTCAAGAACAGGGAAAGATATTCACCGCGGAGAAAAGATCTTATTTGATGTGAGGTGATTTCAGCATAACTCTTTTATTGTCACCCCCACGAAGGCGGGGGTCCAGAAGATACCAGTAATCCTGGATTTCCTCCTTCGGGGGACAAGCCCTCCTTCAGGCTTCGTTTACGACTACGCCCGACAATTCGGCAGGATAGCCTGATTGGACAGCACGAAGTGCTGCCCTTTAGGGTGAGCTACATGGATGTAGCGAGTCACAAGCCGAGGGAATGACTACCTTATTGATCAAAACTGAAACGTTCGCAATACACGGGCCATCATCAGGCTGAAACATTGCACTGTTTCGCTATCATGTGAATTGGTATAATAGGTAATTAATGAAGGTGTTGAGTATCAGACAGCCGTGGGCGTGGCTGATCGTTCAGGGATACAAGGACGTAGAAAACCGTACCTGGCGGACTGAATTCCGGGGTGAATTTCTCGTTCATGCAGGTTACATCTTTGATGAAGAAGGATATGACTGGGTTGTTGAGGTGATGAAGATTGACTTGCCTGAAAAAGATACATTCGAGAGAGGCGGTATCATCGGAGCAGCCGAGATCGTTGATTGTGTACAGAACTATTTAAGCCCATGGTTTGTTGGTCCATATGGTTTTATCTTAAGAAACCCTCGGCCCCTTCCATTTGTACAGATGCGGGGCAAGCCCGGGTTCTTTGATCAGGAGGTCCTGATATGAAAAAGGTTGCCGTTGCCATTTCATTGATCATTCTTGCTTTTGTTATTGCAGTGTTGCTTGCTCCGTTTGTTGTCGACCTGAATAAATACAAGCCTACCATTGTCTCGAAATTAAAACAGCAGATTCACCGTGATGTGGATTTTCAAGATATACAGCTGACGATTCTAGGTGGAATCGGGGCCGAGATCAAGGCCTTGCGGATTGCAGACAATCCTGAATTCTCTCAGGAAGACTTCTTGAGCCTGGACTCTCTTCAGGTACGTCTGGAATTCCTGCCGCTGCTGAAGAAACAGGTGAAGATAAAAAAGGTTGCACTGAAAGCCCCTTCTGTCCGGATACAGAAAAACGCCCAGGGAAACTTCAACTTTGACGATCTCGTTGGACGAAATAAAGGAGGCGCTGAGCCTTCCGGTCCAAAAACATCGAAAGTGCAGAATAAAGGTGCGACAGATGAGTCTGCACCGAATACTCCTTCACCACTGTTAGCTGTTTTTGTGGTCAAGGACCTCGAGGTCAGGAATGGCAAGGTCCTCTATGCTGAACAGGATAAAGCTCCGGTCGTTGTCGATGCAATTGACCTGAACATGCAGGATATCTCTCTGAGTGAGCCCATCTCTATCAAACTGGGTGCACGCCTTCCTGAAGCGCAGGATCAGAACTTCAGGCTTTCCGGCAAGGTTGGGCCAATCGGCAGTGCTCCTGTGCCGGAGAAGATTCCATTCGACATAAAACTGAGTTCAGATGACTTAGCGCTGACAAAACTCAGCATATACCTGACCATGCCGATGGAACTTCGATCTGGAATTGTGGCGCTGGATATCACTGCAGCGGGTTCAATGGAGGACAAGATCAGCTCGGTCGCAAAGATAGATGTGAAAGACCTGGTGGTGAAACAGAAGTCAGGGGAGAAAGCCGGCCAGGAGATGGGACCGGTGACCGGTGGTCTGGAGACCACATGTATTCTTGATTACAACAAACAGAAACTCGATATCGAATCCGGACTCCTGACCGTAAATGGGAACAGGGTAGCCTTCAAAGGCCTGGTCGAGAAATTCTTGGAAGATCCTGCCTGGAATATGACGGTGTCGAGTGACGGCCTTGATCCAGCCGGCATCATCAAGATCATGCCCATGTATGCCGGGCTGATCCCCAAAGAGATAGCTTTTGCCGGGCCTGCCCGGTTCGATGTTGCCTCAACAGGCAGTGTGCAGTTCTTCGACTTCAAGGCGGATGTGGACCTGCAGAAGATGCATTTGTCATATGGAGAACTCTTCGACAAGCTGCAGGATATACCGATGAACCTTGCCTGCACTGGAAATATGAGAAGCGGCATCATACATGCCAAGTCTTTTCGGCTGATTCTCCATCAGTTGACGATGAACGGGTCAGGACAGGTGGATTTATCAAAGAAAGAACCGGGCATCAGCCTTCAGGTAAAGACCAAGCCAATAAAACTGAAGGGATGGGACAGCATTGCCCCTGTGATGAAACCCTATGAGCTTGACGGCACAGCAGAGCTGGAGGCAAGCGTAAAAGGTCCGCTGGATGACCTGGCAATGAATATCTCTGCCGAATCAGACACTGTAAGTTTTACTATCCCCGATTCGGGAGAAGCTGCAAAAGGTGCGAAAAAGTCGCGGTCCCAGCTGCAGGGAGCGAATATCAAGATACAGTCCCGGAGCCGCAATGGTGAAATGAGCGGCACCGCAGCTGTGGACATAAAAAAAGGTTCGGCCCTCGATGTTGCCTTTGATACATTGACCGGTCGGCTTCGTCTGACACCTGAGATGCTCACGATCGAATCATTCGATGTGAATACGTTCCAGGGAAATATCAAAAGCACAGGATCATATGCACTCGGCAGTGGAACATGGTCTGCATCCCCGGTACTGACAAATGTTGCTGCAGGAACTGCCCTGGACAGCCTGACCCAGTTCAAGGGGATCTTTTCCGGTACGTTGTCCGGGAAATTCCAGACGAGTGGTACAACTGCCGGACCCGTGTTCGAAGCACTGAAAGCCAAAGGAGCGTTTACCCTCGATAAGGGGCAGTGGAACAACTTTGACCTTGCCGGTACGCTGTTGGATGATTTCTCGAAAATTCAGGGCATGGCGGAGCTTTTAGGGCTGGAGAAGGAGACCATGCAGCGGCATGATACCACCAGTTTTGATTCCCTTGATACAAGTTTTGATCTGTCCAAAGGGGTGGTACAGATCAGCTCGCTCAATCTGAAGAATATCCG
>DAISYU010000170.1:0-5627 GCA_036825155.1 Thermodesulfobacteriota bacterium
GTTATTACGTTTACTGTTGTCTGGATCATGCCCACGTGCCCGTCCCGGTAGCGGACCTTGCCTTCCACCTCAAGCTGGTCCCTGCCGGTGTACATGGCCTCGATCAGGTCGAGATACAGCCCGTATACAAAGCGCCTGCGGACCTTTCCCGTGCGGGTGAGCTCTTCATCGTCCGCGTCCAGCAGTTTGTAGAGCAGGATAAACTTGCGGATCCTCATGGGCTCGGGCAGCTGGGTGTTCACCTCTCTGATTTCTTCTAAGATGAGGTCTTCCACCTCGGGTATCTTTGAGAGGTCGGTATACGTGGTATACGGGATCATGCGTTCCTCGGCCCAGTTACCGACATTGCCCATGTCGATATTGACGAGTGCGGTGATAAAGGGGCGGGCCTCGCCGAAGGTCACGGCCTCCTTGATGAACAGCGAGAATTTCAGCCGGGTCTCGATAAAGTCCGGAGAAAAGGCGTTGCCCTTCTTGTCCCGGATAATGTCCTGCTTCCTCCCGATGATGATGAGGTGGCCGTCATCGTCGAAATATCCGGCGTCGCCGGTCAGGAGCCACCCGTCATTGAATGCCTCTTCGGTGGCTTCATAGTCGTTATAGTATCCTGCAAAGACGATCTCGCTCAGGACCATGACCTCCTGGTCGTCAGAGATTTTCACCAGGACATCCGGCAGGGGTTTTCCCACGGTCTCCAGCTTCACCTCGTCATCGGGCTGGATCTGAAAGATCCCGCAGGTCTCGGTCAGCCCGTAGCACTGCTTGAGATTCACCCCCACCGCCCTGAAAAAACGGATCACGTCAGGGCTGATGGGGTGCCCGCCCGTGAAGGCGCTGACAAACCCGGAGCACCCCACCCTGTCGAGCAGCGGCTTGAAGACGATGAGCGATGCAATGGTCCTTAAGGTCTTCAGATAAGCGGGTACCGGCCTTTTGTCCGCCTCGCACGCGACCACGGCGGATCCGATCCTTTCCGCCAGGGCAAAGAGTTTTCTGTTGATGTAGCCGGCATCGTCCATCTTCACCCGTATTTTCGATGCCAGGTCTTCCCAGAACCTCGAAGAGGTGATGATGATGGACGGCCCGATTTCCCGGAAGTCTTCGATGATGGTATCGATGGTCTCGGGGAAATTCATCACCATGCCGCCGACGAGCGTTACCCCGACTCCCCACATCTGGTCGACGATCCAGGCCGGGGGGCTCATGGACATCCAGTTGGATCCGATCCCGATGGGTTCGGTTGCAAGCCATTTTTTTGCCATGGAGGTAAGGTTCCTATGGGTGAGCATGGCAAGTTTGGCGATGCCCGTTGTGCCCGAGGTCATGATCATCAGTGCGACGTCATCGGCTCTGCCCTTTTCCAGCTCGCCTTCAAACAGCCCGGGATTGTCCGCCTCATACTTCCGGCCGGTTTCCAGCAGATCGGCAAAGCTCATAAGCCAGTCGTTGTCTCTATAGGTTCTCATGCCGGTAGGGTCGACATAGATAATCTTCATGAGGTGGGGGAGTTTCTCCCGGGAGTCGATAAGCTTGTCCACCTGTTCCTGGTCCTGGGCGATTACAAAGGTCGCATGGATCCGGCCCAGGGCGGAGACGAGCTCGGAAGTTACAGCCGAGGTAAAGAGGTTCAGGCTTACGGCCCCGACAGCCTGAGCGCCGATCTCGCTGAACAGCCATTCCGGATGGTTGTCCATGATAATGCCCACATTGTCTTGGCTCTTCAGTCCGAGTGAGATCAGGCCCAGGGCGGTATGCTTCACATACTCGAGATAGTCCTTCCATGTGTAGGTCTGCCAGATGCCGTATGCCTTTTCGCGGATGGCAACCTGCGTCTCGCCCAGCGTGTGAGCCTGCCTGGCGAGTATCTGCGGCAATGTGCAGCGATCGATGTCTTCCATGAACGCCTGGCTGTGTTGTCTTATCTTTTCTGCCATATCTTATACTCTGTACCTGCCGAGCGCCTAATGCCCAGCGCCCTATTCTTATCCTATTGCTCTAATCCCAAATCTGTGGTCTCGCCGAGATAAGCCTTGATCACCTCGGGGTGACCCTGGATATACTCGGGTGGTCCTTCTGCCAGCTTCTCCCCGAAATTCAGCACCATGATCCGCTGAGAGATACTCATGATGATGGACATATCATGTTCCACAAGGATCATGGTCTGGCCCCATGCCCCGTTCAACTCCAGGAGGAATCGCACCATGTCCTCTTTTTCCTCAAGTGTCATGCCGGCAAAGGGCTCGTCGAGCACGAGCAGGTTCGGCTCCAGCGCCAGTGCCCGGCCCAGCTCGACCCGTTTGCGCATCCCATAAGGGAGTGAACCCACCAGTTCCTTGCGTACGTGCTGTATCTCCAGGAAATCGATGATTTCCTCCAGGATTTCGTGGTGGCGGATCTCCTCTTTTTTCACCGACGGCCAGAACAGGCTTGCCAGGCCGAAGTTGTACCTGCAGTGAATATGGCGTGCCAGCAGCATGTTTTCCAGAACGCTCATCCCGGGGAACAACTCGATATTCTGAAATGTCCTGCCGATCCCGAGCCGGGTGAGCTCGTGGGTCGGGCGGCTCCCGATATCGGTCCCGTTAAAGATTATCCAGCCGGAACTGGGTTTGTAGTAGCCGGTGATACAGTTGAGCAGGCTTGTTTTGCCCGCCCCGTTCGGACCGATGACGGCCACCAGTTCACCGGTGTGTACCTGCAGGTCCACGTTGCTGACGGCCTTGATTCCGCCGAAATTCAGACAGAGGTCCTTTACCTCCAGTTCGGCGCGCCGCTTTTCCATCAAAGAAGCGACAAATATTCTCGGTTGTCCTCGATAAGCTCTCACGTGGGTGTATCTCCTATTTCAAGATCTCGATCTTTTCCTTTCCCGGCACGTAGAAGTTGGTCAATGGCGTAAATGACCCGTCCTCGTGCACCTGTACGATCCTGGCGGTGAACGATGCACCATGGTCGTCCTTGGTATAGGTGATATTGGGGACAAGCCCGCCAAAGTCTTCGTTGGTGAATGACTCCATGGCCTTATTGATGTTCTCGGCATTGATCTTTCCGTACTTCTCATTAGCTCGGACAAAGGCCCGTTCCATCACCATGGCAACCACAACCCCTTCCCAGTATGCGGTGTCGAACGAGTTCACGGTCTTGTATCTCTCCCACAGTTCTTTGAGGATTTTAATGCCTTCGGAGTCGTCAACAGGCAGCCCGCCGGGGAACTGCATCTTCAGCCTGTCTCTGATGAGGCCTCCCCCCATCTTGAAGAAATCCGGGTCAGTGGATGTCCAGGTTCCTAAGAACATGGGATCGTAATCGATGCGGTCCGCACTCTTGAATGCAGAGATAATGGCGGCCGGCAGCATCTGGATGAACACATACTCGGCTCCATTGTTCTTCAGGCGCAAGAGCTCTGTTGTCAGGTCGACCGTCTTTGCCGGGAACTCTTCTATGGACACGATCTCTATGTTTTTGGCCTTTGCGTACTCGATGCTCGGTTTGTGGATGGAGCGGCCGTAGGCGTTGTTGTAGGTGAGCAGTCCCACCTTGGGAGGCCCGTCACCCTTGTGAATGGCGGCGATATATTCAAGCACGGCGTAGCAGTCCAGCTTGTAGCTCCCGAACGGCAGGAACATATAGTCGATGGGTTCCTGGAGGATTTCCCAGGCAGTGGAATAATTGATGGTGGGTATCTTGTAGCGCTTGATAATGGGTTTTGCCGCAAGCCCGGCCCCGGCGCTCCATGTGGCGATCATGTCCACCTTGTCCTGTACGGCGAATTTGCGTACCGCCGCGACTGCCTCAGGGACCTTGTAGCCTGTATCCACCAGGATCAGCTCGATCTTGTTCCCGGCAACACCGCCCTTGACCTCGTTGACATAGGTAAAGTAATCCTGGTGGCCCTTGGCGTGGAACTGTCCCCAGGTTGAAGCCGGACCTGTCAGGTTGATTGCCGCCCCTACTTTAATGTCCTTTGCCTGCACCGTGCCGGCCAGACCGGCACAGATAACAGCCGCCAGAATACCTGCAATGACGAGAAGTCTCTTTACCCTCTTCATAACTCCCTCCTTTTTGATGCCCTTTCCACACAACCATGGTATCCCATGGAATTATGTACATAAAAAAAGCCGTAGGTAAGCCGAACTCCCGGTCTACCTACGGCTTTCTTCTTTTTTAATCAGGTCAAAAGCTCAGTAGGCAGACCTAATCAAAAAAGAAAAAGTTGATACTGTTTCTGTTTATAAGTGCAATCGCCATAGGAATGAGGGTTTAAAGTAATACTGAAAAGATGTCAAGCAAAAAAGTCATTCTTTTGAGGGGATTGTGAAATTAATCATGATCGGGAGGTATGAAACAGGCAGAAAATGCGAGACACCAGAGATGCTATTAAAATCAATGCTGGAGAGGGGTTAGTCATAATTATCTCATCAGCAGAAACATCATTTTGGGTAAATAATATGCTTGCAAAAGCCATGGTGTGAAATTCTCCCCTGTACCGACATGCCCGGCACCAACAGGATTTTGGACAGGGAGATCGCTTCGCTGTGCTCGCGATGAAGGAAAAGAATACGGTCATTGTGAGCCCTTGAAGAGGGCGGGGTAATCTCGATGTGTTTATCTCTCGCCAGCGTCTTTTATGAATGGCGAGGTCTATGAACCCGGAACAATACTCTGCAGAAAGTATGATGTGCTGATTCGATCAGATCACGGACGGGACGGAATTGTAGTGCTCAATCCTTCGCCTTTCGGGCAGGGCAAGGAACGTATCGATCATGGAGAGCATCTTTCCCTTGTCTGCATTGAGCATGCCGTTGACCGGCAGAAAATTGTTCGCATGGTCGCAGGTGAACGTGGTGCCCTCGGCATCGATATTGTCCAGGAGCAGCCGCAGCTCCAGTACGGTCCCCTCCGGGGTTTGCTGAGAAAACTCGCCTGAGTGCACTTTTTCCATGAGTTTCGACATGGGGTGGATGAACAGCCGGCGCACCCGGATAAAGTGGGGCTTCACTTCTGAGAATACGCGAGAAGACTCGATGGCGTGCTCCTCCCACAGATCACGGCCGCCCAGGCCTGAGAGAAAGTAGTAACTCAGCTCCATGCCGGATTCCACGGTCTTTTTTCCTGCCTCGATGAGCTGCTTCTGGCTCGTTCCCTTCATCTGAAACTTCAGCACACTGTTCGATCCGCTCTCCAGGCCCACGTGCACCCGGTCCAGTCCGGCCTCATGAATATTTTTGAGGTCCTGGGCTGACTTTTTCTGCAAACTCGATGCCCTGCCATAAGAGGTGACTCTCTGTACCTTGGGGAACTTTTCTCTCAGGTGTGTAAGTACCTTTACGAGGAAGTCCGTATCCAGGTCCAGAGGGTTTGCATCACCGATGAAGGCGGTGCGGAAGATATCGCCATAGATGTCATAGAGGGCATCGATGTCCTGTAACACCTCGTCGAGGCTGCGCGTGGAGAACGGTGTGCCGAACAGGTCATAGATGCCGCAGAACCTGCACCGGTTCCAGTTGCAGCCGCGCACAACACGTACCAGAAGACTCCGCGCCTCACTCGGAGGCCTGATCACCAGATGTTCGGGTTCATGCATGTGGTTATTTATAGGGTGAAAGGCCTTTTTGGTCAAGGAGATC
>DAISYU010000171.1:0-5579 GCA_036825155.1 Thermodesulfobacteriota bacterium
CCGCCTTTGGTTGAAGGCCTTCGGACGGGGGTTCGATTCCCCCCGCCTCCACCATCTGATAGTCTGAAGCAGTCCAAGAAAGCCCAAAACCGACCCAAACCAACTATAATTGCTTTGTTTTATGTCCAAAGAAGTCCATTTTGAGGTATTGCAATCCATTTATTTTGGAGGTATATAAAGCATCATGTACCTCCAAGCATATTACGCATACCTCCAAAACACAAACTGGATACCTCCAAAGGAGGGGAGACCGGCATGCCTAAAAGGATTGTACCGCTGTCGGACATTCAGGTTAACAAAGCAAAGCCAAAGGACAGGAATTATAAGCTGAACGATGGCTTCGGTCTTTATCTGCTGGTAACTCCAACGGGCGGGAAGCTCTGGCGCTTCGACTATCGTTTCGATGATAAGCGTAAAGGGCTAGCTTTAGGTACATATCCTGTGATTACTCTTGCGGATGCCCGTGAACGTCGGGAAGAAGCAAGGAAGCTCCTGGCAAATGGTGTTGATCCTGGACAAGTTAAGAAGGCACAAAAACTGGCAGGCAAGGACCTAAGAGAGAACACCTTTGAGGTTATTGCGCGCGAGTGGCATGAAAAGTTTTCCGTGCAATGGTCCACAACCCATGCCGAAACAACCATGGATAGGCTTGTAAGGGATGTCTTCCCTTGGCTGGGAAATAAACCGGTCAGTGAAATCAAACCGGTTGATCTACTTGCGATATTACGCCGTGTGGAAAGCCGGGGAGCCCTGGAAACAGCGCACAGGATCAGGACTATATGCGGCCAGGTGCTCCGGTATGCCGTGGCCACTGGAAGGGCAGAGAGGGATTCTGCAGCTGACCTTCGGGGGGCATTACCACCAGTCAGGGAAAAGCATCATGCCGCATTGACTGACCCCAAAGAGGTCGCTGATCTGTTAAGAGCAATAGATGGTTTCCATGGAACTTTTTCTGTCAAGTGTTCAATGAGGTTGGCACCGATGCTCTTTGTTCGGCCCGGTGAGTTACGCCAAATGGAGTGGTCAGAGATTGACCTCGACAATGCTCAGTGGAATATACCAGCAGAAAAGATGAAAATGAAACAACCGCACATTGTCCCCCTTGCTGAACAGGCAGTTGGGATACTGAAGGAGTTGAAACCGTTGACCGGATCAGGACGTTATGTTTTTCCCTGTCACAGATCCCCACATAGGCCAATGAGTAATAACGCCATAAATGCTGCTTTACGTCGAATGGGATACGCGTCAGATGAAATGACCGGACATGGTTTCCGGGCAATGGCGAGAACGATTCTGGACGAAGTGCTGCAGGTCCGGCCTGACTTCATCGAGCACCAACTGGCTCATGCCGTCAGAGACCCGAACGGCAGAGCCTACAACAGGACAGCCCATTTGTCTGAGCGCCGGAAGATGATGCAGCTATGGGCTGATTACATAGACGGCCTGAAAGTAGGGGCAAAGGTGGTTCCGCTCAAGCGCGGAGAAGGATAGACTATGATGCGATATGGGAGGACGTTTACCATTCGCGCTACAATCACCAATAACCACTAGGAGCATATGATTACTGTACCCGATGCCGCCACATCCTAATCGCAGAGAACCAGAGGAGATAGAGAAACGGGGAAAGTGATTCAGTTCAGAGGAAGGAGGCGGTGCTCTTAACTCATTGAATTAAAAAAACTATTTATGTGTATAATTTTATTTCTAAAAAAATCACTATAAACACTCATAGTTCTAACGATATAACATGAGATCGAAGACGAAGCCACACCTGGGGTAACTAGACTATAACTTAGAGCACCCTGAGTGCCCAAACTGGGTTTCTTTTACAAGAAGCCCTGGAGGGCACTTTATGTTTAAGGAAGAATATTTAAACGGCCAGACCTTACTCACCATTGAAGAGCTGTCCAAAATTCTCAGGATCGCAACAGGTAGCATCAGAAATCAACTTTGTCGAGGAATATTCCCAATAAATCCGTTAAAAATCGGACACCTCCTGAGGTTCCGATCTGAGGATGTTGAGAAATATCTCGCATCTCAGGGGATCAAGGAGGTAGATCATGAATAGTATCCTTCCTGACACTGGCTATATAAGGCTCTATCAAGTTTTAGCAGTGTATCCCGTGAGCAAGTCAACATGGTGGGCAGGTATAAAAAAAGGTCGGTTCCCTGCTGGTGTGAAACTATCAGAGCGGACGACTGCATGGCGGGTTGAAGATATTCGTAAGTTGATTGAATCACCCGGGGGTATTTCCCCTGAACCTGTTGAGGGCTTAAAGGGGGAGGTTTGATTATGGAACTCACCCAACGACCTAACCAAAGAGATAACGCACCTATCCCCGGGGCGGGGGATGAGGTGGATGAAGCGGCAGAATCAATTAGGAATGATTCCTATCTATTGTACATGAACGATATTGTCAAGCCTTCTCGTGTTGAGGTCTTACCATTCAACATCCCGGACCCCCTGAAGCGTCGCAAACAATGTCTCCTGTGGCGCTATGAACTCAACGAGCAGGGCAAATGGACCAAGGTCCCGTATCATGCAAAGTATACCCAGAGGAAGGCACGGTCCAACGACCCGACGACATGGTCATCGTTTGAGCAGGCAATGGAGGGTTACGAAAACACTCCCGACATCGACGGTATCGGGTTTGTACCTTCTCCAGAAGATGACATCGTCGGTATTGATCTTGATCACTGCATCGACGATGGAGGCAATATCGCGCCTTGGGCGCTGGAGATTGTGAAGCTTTTGGACTCATACACCGAGATCACCCCTAGTGGTCATGGTCTGCGGATTTTCATCAGGGGCAAGAAACCCTCAGACAAGTGTAAGAAAGGCGACATCGAGGTCTATGAAGCACACCATTATTTATCAGTGACCGGCCACCACCTGCCGAGCACACCTGCAACCATCGAGGAACGCCAGGCCCAGCTCAACGCCTTCATGGAAGAGCACTTCTCCGACAAGAAGGACGACGACACCCCAGCTGAGGTCCACGATGTCGGCAAGTCTTTTCTCACCGACGAACAGATCATCGAAAAGCTGTTCACCGAGAAGAACAAAGAGAAGTTCAAGAGAGTGTGGGATGGAGACATCACGGACTATAAATCACCGAGTGAAGCCCGTGCGGCACTTCTCCTGAAGCTGGCATTCTACAGCAACAGGGACCCGGAGGTCATGGATCGACTCTTCCGACAGTCTGGAATCTATGACGACAAGTGGGACTCCAGGAGAGGTCAGGACACATATGGTCAGAAGGAGATCATGACGGCCATATCGAAATGCAGGGAAACATACACCCAGAAAGAAACCGAGGGCATCGACGAGGGAAAGAAAAAGGAATCCCAGGCCGACATCCTCATGAAGTTGGCCGAGGAGCACGTTCAGGCCTGGTTCACCGATCAATACCGTGATGCCCATGCCAGCTTCCATGTTGGAGATCATAACGAGGTGTGGCCCATCCTGGGCAGGGACTTCAAAGATTGGCTGAGCGGTCTGTACTACATGGCAACAGGGAAGGGATGCAGCCCGGATGCCATGAGGACGGCGCTGTCCACCTGTTCGGCGAGGGCGCGGTTTGGCGGGAGCGGTGAGCACGAACTCAATGTTCGTGTTGCCGAGCATGATGACGCCGTGTGGTATGACCTGGCGGATCATGGGTGGAGGTCCATCAAGGTCACAGCTGATGGTTGGGAGGTTATTACAGAAGCCCCGATCCTCTTCAGAAGGCTCCTGAACACCGGCCCCCAGGTTGAACCCGTCCGTGGTGGAGATCCCGACGACGTCTTCAAAATCATCAACATCCGGGACGAGCGGACCAGGCTTTTATTCAAAGCGTGGCTCCTCGCGGCGCTCATGCCGAACATCCCACACCCCGTAATGGTCCTGTACGGTCCACAGGGGTCAGCCAAGACATCAGCCTTTAGAACGATGAAAGCTGTCCTGGACCCCGGTATCAAGAAGACCGACACCGCACCGAGGACACCCCCCGACCTGGTGAAGCTGCTCAATAACCAATGGCTGTCCGGGTTCGACAACCTCTCCGGGCTTCCCGCATGGATGTCGGACGCATTTTGCAGGGCAGTCACGGGAGATGGATATTCGGAGCGACAGCTTTATACCAACAACGACGAATTCGTGTTGACGTTCAAGCGGCCCATTGCATTGAACGGCATCAACGTGGTTGCCACACGTCCCGACCTTCTGGACAGGTGCATCCTCATCGGCCTGGAGCGTATAGACGACGCCGAAAGGATCTCCGAGGCCGAGGTTGAAGATCGCATGAGGCTGTTGCTCCCTGGTATCCTGGGCGGTCTCTTGGACCTTCTCGTCAAGGTTCTCGGTGTCAGAATGAAGATTGTGGAGAAGGCTTACCTACTGCCACGGATGGCCGACTTTGCCCTATTCGGCTGTGCTATGGCTGAGGCCCTAGGCATCGGTGCAGACACCTTCCTCGACATCTATCGGGAGAACCTTGGTTTGCAGCATCAGGAGGTCATCAACGGCAGCACAATTGCCAAGACGCTGATCGAATTCATGGATGGCCGCGATGAGTGGATCGGATCTCCTGGGGATCTCTTGAACAACTTCAAGAAGATCGGAGAAGAGAAGTTCGGGCTCGACCCGAAGTCACAGGTGTGGCCCAAGGCCGACCACGTACTCACCAAGAAGCTGAATATCCTAAAAACCAACCTGGCCGCGGTCGGGATCGCCATTGAGCAGAAACACACCGAAACGGCACGACTACTGAGAATAGCGAAAACAACCGTCAGAAGCGTCAGCGCCGTCAGAGCGGCTTCAGGCAAGGGTTTGCAGCATGACGCTACAATTTCTTCAGCGTCAGGAGCGTCAGGGGCAAGCGTCAGGATGAACAGCAAGCGTCAGGCAAGCGTCAGCCCTAACGTTAAAATATCATTAAAGAATGACGGTACTGACAGCACTGACGGTATTTATCCCCCCCTCCTGTGTGTGGGCGACGAGGTGATCTTATGAACGCACTACAAGAGATCAGTGACCGAGGCGTAAAGGTTGCGGCGTTCGGTGGAAAGGTGAAGCTGTCCGGCCTGTCTGCCCTGCCACCCGGTGAGCGTGACGAGGTGATAGCCCTGGCATCCAAGGAGAAGGACGAGATCCTACGTGAGATCATCACGGTACCCTGGGGCACACACGCCCACCTGGTCGAATGGTTCCTGTCAGTCAAGGATACCCTGCCAAGAGAGCGATTCACGCTGTGGAAGGGTGAGTATGGTTCTGTCACGTGGGCGACGCCAGCAGCATCCTATGAGTCATTAACGAGAGAGATCGAGAAAGGTCCAGGTGGACCGTATGCGGAAGAGGTGCGGTCGATCCTGGAGCAGCTATATGCGAAGTTTGGAGATGCATCATGATTGATGACCTGATTCTTGAGGCAATAGACCGACTCAAGGAAGAAGTGGACCCGAACCACCAGTGCGAAACCGAGGACATGGAGACAGGGGGGCATTTATTACAGGCTGTTTACTGCCTATGTAGACCCTTACAAAGCCTTACACTTTTGAAGGAGATCAACATACGAAAAAACTAATAAAGGCTAACC
>DAISYU010000172.1:0-5578 GCA_036825155.1 Thermodesulfobacteriota bacterium
TGATGCCCTCCATCCCGGCTGCATAACAACTCTAAACTGACAAAAAAATCATCTGTAAGACCCAACACTATAATATATTTAGGAATACATATATTTGACAAAACATACTTAATGGAATATTACTATACCGTATGGAACAGCTTCTTGAGACAGTATCGGATACTGAAAAACAACTGAGAATACAACGGGTGGTTTTAGGGCTCGGATACATTGCTGTTCAGCTGGAAAACGGTCATGTCGGTCTGAGCGCAAATATTGTTCACACCCGGACCACGAACTGCACCGTGTTCAAGAATGCGGGCACCCTGAAGGGTTCGACAGTAGGCGAGGTTCTTTCCTTCGGGATGAAAGAGGATCTCATCTCCCGGGCGATTTGTCTGGCAACCATTAACGCCATCATGAATACAGAGGGTTGCGGGCAGACTGCCGATGTTTTTGAGAAGATATCGATCCGTAGCGGTGATCGTGTTGCCATGATAGGGTTGATCGAACCCATCGTTGCGATGCTGACAAAAAAGGGATGTGAGGTACAGGTGTTTGAACACCGGTCCGTTGATCATCCACTTGTCTGCGAACAGGAAACCATGGAATCGTCCTGTTCACAGGCTGATATCGTTATTGTAACCGCAACCTCGTTAATAAATAATACCTTTGGGGATATTATCAAGAATCTGGGCACACCACGCGACGTAATTCTTATGGGACCATCCACACCCATGGCAAAGGAGAGGTTTGAATCGACCCCGGTCACCTACCTTGCCGGTTCTGTGGTTGTTGACCCTGAAAAGACCTTGGACATTGTTATGGAAGGGGGGGGCACTCAGGCATTGTATCGCACCAATGCCATGAAAAAAATTCACCTGGAGGTACACCCATGAAGCCCCTTGTCGATTTACACGAGCGCACCATCAAATACCTGCGGATATCCGTAACCGACCGATGCAACTTCAGGTGCCGGTACTGCATGCCGGAGGGGGGGATTGACTGGCTTCCCCACGAGAAGGTTATGCGTTACGAGGAGTTCCTGCGCATCCTGAAGATATGCATTCCGCGGGGCGTTGAAAAGGTGAGGATTACCGGCGGGGAGCCCCTGGAGAGGAAAGGGCTGACGGCATTTATCGAGTCCTCAAAGCGTATACCGGGCTTAAAAGAGCTTTCCCTGACCACAAATGGCATCCTGCTGCCGGCGATGGCCCCTGGGCTGAAAAGGGCCGGTCTGGACAGGGTGAATATCAGTCTCGATACGCTGGACAGAGAAAAATTCTCATTTATCACCAGGGTCAATGCCTACGAAAAGACCATCGAAGGAATCACGACGGCACTCAAGTACGGATTTTCTCCGGTGAAGATTAACGTTGTTGCCATCAGGGGCTTTAACGATGATGAGATTCCCGCTTTTGCCGATCTGACCCTGAACAGCTCCATAGAGGTGAGGTTTATCGAACTGATGCCCATGGGATGCGCGGCAAAGTATGGCGATCATGAGGTCATCTCCTCTCCCGAGATCCGCCAGATCATAGAGGATCACTACGGCGAGCTGGAACCGCTTGAATATATACATGGGCCTGCCAAGGTGTTTCGTATCAAGGGCGCAAAGGGAAAGATCGGCCTGATCGGTGCCATGAGCGAATTCTCCTTCTGCAGCACGTGCAACCGTATACGGATAACGGCTGATGGACATATACGCCCCTGTCTGTTCTCGGACGACCAGATCGATATTCTCACTCCCATGCGAAAAGGGATCAGTGATAGAGCGCTGGAGGCCTTGATCGAGGAGGGGGTGAGGATGAAACAGCGGTCCCACGGGATGTGTATAGGGAAATACGCACTCCCTGATCAGGGCTGTCAGACGCTCATGAATACCATCGGGGGCTAGATGGCTACTGGTTCAGCCTCTGTCTGGCTGAAGCAATAATCCCGTTGAACGAGATCAGATCCTGCTTGAAGAGGATCTTGTTGGTATTCAGAAACAGCAATCCTGCTCTCTTGTCGGTGTCCTTTTCGTTCGAAGACCATACAACCTTGCAGTACAGGGAGATGTCCTGGCTGTCTTCGGACCGGTTGATTGCCAGACGCACGATAGAGCCCACCGGGAAATCCGCGCCTTCAATGCAGACGCCTTCTTCGCATGCGTTTAAAATGGCAATGGGTTTGACCGTCTCCATGAGTTCTACGGACCCGTTCAGATTCGCAAGATCGATTCTCTCTAAGGATCGTTTTTCCTTCTCGCTGCGCATGTAACGGAAAATACATCGAAAAGACAGTGTATGTCAAGCATCTATCCTTTTTCTTACCACTAAGCGGGCAAATAAAATGGGTCTGGCGTGCGTATTTGCAAATAGATGCCTGTCCATTATTATACCTATGAGGAATACGAATGATTTTCCCACGTACCGCGTGCAAGGGTTGAGAGCATCAGCTTGCTCAATTGGAGGGATGACAGGGGGGTAGGAATGAAGAGAGATATTCAGGGCATGTCTTCCAAGGCATACGATGTCCTGGTAATCGGCGGCGGGATAACCGGGGCATTTATCGCGTGGGACGCCTCGCTTCGCGGCCTGAAGGTGGCCCTGCTGGAAAAGGGTGATTTCGGCGGGGCAACGTCGGCCGCCACCTCCAAACTCATCCACGGCGGGCTGCGCTACTTGAAGACCCTGGAGGTGGGCCTTGTGAGGGAATCCCTTCAGGAACGGCGGATCATGGAGATCATCGCCCCGCACCTCGTCTATCCCCTGCCGTTTGTGTTCCCGGCGTATGGCTGGGGTATGCGGGGATTGCCGGCTGCCATATCCGCCATGGTATTCTATGACACCCTGTCCTATGATCGAAGGTGGATCAATGACGACGACAAGAAGATCCCGGGACATGAAAAGTTCTCTGCAGAGGAGATCCTCGAGCTGGAACCCATCCTGGATGCCAAGGAGCTCAAGGGCGGGGTCATCTACTACGACTGCCAGATGTATAATCCCGAGAGGCTCACATTGGAACCCATCCTCTCGGCAGTGGAGTACGGAGCAGATGTCGCCAACTATGTCATGGTGGAGGACCTCATCAAAAAAGGCGATGACATTACAGGGGTCCAGGCCAGCGACCTCTTAAGCGGGAAACGCTTCGATATCAAAGCAAAAGTCACGGTGAACGCGGCCGGACCATGGGCGGATCTCATGCTTGGCAAGATCAGGGGGAAGAAACATCACGGTCTCGTCCGCTCCAAGGGCATTCATATCATTACACGGCCTTTGCAGAAGGATCACGCCATCATCCTCCAGACGAAGAGCGGCAGGCATTTCTTCATTATGCCGTGGCGTGGCTGCAGTCTTATCGGTACCACCGACGTGGTCTACAAGGGGGATCCGGATAAATTCAAGGTCACAAACAAGGATATTGCAGACTTCCTTGATGAGATCAACGCAACCGTCCCGGCGGCCAGGCTTACCCGAGACGATGTCCTGTTCCAGTACGGGGGGCTGAGGCCTATCGTGGAAAAGGAGACGAGTGTCGAGGTGGAGGTCTATGATGCCTCGAGAAAGTATGAGCTCTATGATCACGAGGCTGAAGAAGGGGTCCGCGGGTTTGTGACCGCTATCGGGGGGAAATATACCACGTCGAGGAATATGGCACAGCAGATGGTGGATATCATCTGTACGAAACTGAAGGTGAAACCTGTGGCATGCCTCACCCATACCACACCGCTCTTTGGTGGTGAAATCGGCAGGTATGCGAGCTTTGTGGAGCGGGCCAAGAAGATCAGGCCTGCCAATCTCTCTGAAGAGGTTATCGAGAATCTGTGCCGCAATTACGGGTCGAGATACCTCGATGTCATCAAGACGGCAAAGAAGAGGCACCTGGAAAAGGTCTGCGAACAGTACCCGGACATCATGGCAGAGGTGTACCATGCCATGGAGACGGAAATGGCAATCACGCTGAGCGATGTACTCTTCAGGCGTACCGGCCTGGGAACCCTGGGCAATCCCGGTACTGAGATCATCGAAAAGGTTGCCGATGTGATGGCCGGCGAGCTGAAGTGGAAGAAGGCGCAGAGAAACAAGGAGATTGAAGCGGCACTCGATGTGTTCACGCCCTTGACGTGACAAAACCTCCCTGCCGGTCAGTGCGTGGTTCCTCCAGAGCTCTCTCTAAGGGCTCACTATTGACCGGATCTTCCCGCCAGGCAGTTCAAGCCACTGAAACACCTTGCAAAACAAGGCACCCCCGGTCTATGATGCATCTACCCGGAGAACAACGCTTTGCCCGGAATCTATGAAGACAAAGGGAAGAGATTACCCGCCATGAAGGGCAGGAACATACTCCTCGTCAATCCCTGGATATACGATTTCGCCGCATACGACATGTGGGCCAAGCCCCTGGGGCTGCTCTGTCTCGGTGCGCTCCTTGAAAGGAACGGCTGCGAGGTGGCCTTCATCGATTGTCTCAAGACCCCCCACCCGTTCATGAAAGACAAGGCGCCGAAGATCTTGCCCGGCGGACACGGCAAGTTCTACCGCCGGATCATCGAACGGCCGACCCGGCTGGGCGATATCAGAAGGCGCTACAGCAGGTACGGAATCAGCATCGAGGCATTCAAGCACGATCTGGCCCGCATGAAAAGACCTGATGCCGTCTTGGTGACCTCGCTTATGACGTACTGGTATCCTGGGGTGATCGAGGCCATTAGATGCATCAGGGAGGTCTTTGCCGATGTTCCCATCATCCTGGGCGGGGTCTATGCCACGCTCTGCACAGAGCATGCACGCAGATTCTCCGGCGCCGATCATGTCATTGCAGGTGAGGGTGAGCTGAAGCTCCTGCACCTCCTTGAAGAGCTCTGGGGAGATCCCCCGGAGTTCATTCCGGATATGAATGATCTCGATTCTCTCCCCTATCCGTGCTTCGACCTCATTGACGAACCCAGATACGTCTGCATCCAGACCTCGAAGGGCTGCCCCTTCCGCTGCACCTACTGCGCATCGCACTACTTGAGCCCCACCGTGCGCAGGCGTGATCCTGTCAAGGTGGCAGACGAGATCACCTGGTGGAACATATCTATTGGGGTGAGGGATTTCGCCTTCTACGATGATGCCCTCCTGCACAGGCCCGAAGGGTTTGCCCTGCCCATGATGAGAGAGATCATATCGAGAAACCTCGGTGTCAGGTTTCACTGCCCCAACGGGCTCCACATCCGGCCCATCACGAAAGAGGTGGCTTGTGCCATGAAGCAGAGCGGGTTTGCCACCATCAGGCTCGGTCTGGAGACGACGGACCCTGTGCGCCAGAAAGAGACCGGCGGCAAGGTCACGAACGAGGATTTTCTCCGCGCCATGGAAAACCTCATAGCAGCCGGGTTCGATGCAGGTGATATCGGCGTGTATATTCTGTGCGGGCTCCCATCTCAAAGGGCTCAAGAGGTGCTCGATGCGGTAGCCCTGGTAAAACAGGCCGGCGCACGGCCCATGATCACGGAATACTCCCCCATACCCCACACCAAAGACTGGGAGGAGGCCGTACAGCTCAGCTGCTACCCCATTGCAGACGATCCTATCTTCCACAACAATACGCTTCTTGCATGCAGGTGGGAGGG
>DAISYU010000173.1:0-5574 GCA_036825155.1 Thermodesulfobacteriota bacterium
AGGAAGCCCCGGTCGACCTGAGGCTCGTCAAGGTCTCTGCCCCGAAGGGCCTGGACTCAGAGGCGATAAAGGCGATCATTGAAAAGCAGCTGCCGGCCATCAGGGCATATATGTCACGTAAAGGGATTGCTAAGGGTGAATTTACCCTCACCTTTGAGATCGACGGCCAGGGCAGGGTGGCAAACGTGAAAACGGACAAGATGCATCAGGACATAAAGCGATGCTTTAACGACAGTATGGAAAAAGTCAGATTCCCTTATGCAAAGGATGGCAACCGGTCAATCGTGACCTGCGTATTCAAGGTGCAATAGACTGCGGTCATCGTCCGCCTGAACCCCGGGAATCGAGATAATTCCTGGGGTTCAGGATCTCGATCCCCATGTAGTTCTTCACCGCGAGGAGGGCCTTGTCGCCGGAGATGATGCAGTCGGCCTTCAGCGCAACCGCGCATTCGATGAACTTGTCGTCGTCAGGGTCTTCTTCTACAACCCGGATCTTCGGGGTCCTGCCGGTGAAGATGCAGTGGAAGCCCTGGGCAAAGAGGCTCAGCAGCTCTTGGATCTCCTGGGCCCTTTCAAGGCCGAGCCTGGCGAGCACCTCGATGTATTCATCCACAATGTCACGGGAGAGGCAGAGGGTGACCTTTCCGGATTTCCACTCTTCGATTACCCTGCGGGGGTTGCCCCCGAAAAAGGACGAGACGAACACGTTCGTGTCGATGACGACCTTGTTCACGCCTTTCTCCGGGCTTCCTTGACGGCCTTCGCGACATCCTTTCCGGTCACGCCCCCGGATGCGAGCTTATTGCCGATCCGTTCCCAGAGACCGTCGATGTATGCGCCCATGTCACGATCGCGCACGTACTCCTCGATGAGGGCGCGGACCACCTCGCTCGTGGTCTTCCCTTCGGCCTTGGCGGCGCGGCTGACCTTGTCCTTGAGCTCGGGTTCGATGCGGATGATCATCTGGCTCGACATGGCGGTATCTCCTGGAAAGCTATAGTGTATATACGATATATACGATCGGCAGGATTGTCAATGGAGAACAGGGTGGTTCCATGAAAAAGCTATGACACTCGCGGCGTCGTTTTCTCAGGTTGGTAGCATGTCCAAGGGCCTTATCCGCAGCTGCAGGCCCGGGATGTTGGATTTTTTTGATCCTTTTTTCGCTTTGCATCAGCCTGGCCGACACATGCCCTGATCTTTATACCCCCGTTACTCGTACACGCGTTGAAAATGAGGAACAGATTTTTCGTGGTCGGATTCCCCTGGGACCGACCATCCTCTGGAGGCTCTTGACATTGGTGGATATCATATCTGCTATATCGCGTGTCGATTCCGTTGCATTTAGGTAGTCCCGTAGGAGGCTTTTACCGGTATCGATATCTCCTGCCATGAAACAATTCAGCGCCTCTTCGAGCAGTTGGGCCCTGAATGCGGGGTCATTCCTGACCCTCTTCTGCATGGTTTCACGGAATGATTTCGACAGTGCCATGACGTATGCTCCTGTGCCGGTTTTGTTTGCAGACGGCAGATCATCACCCTGCCGTGGCCCGGAACTTGATGGTGGGTTCCATCTTGGCCTGGGCGCACTCCCTCAGATACAGGTTCATCAGGTTCTGGTAGGACATGCCGGTCTTCTTCGCCAGGGCCTTGAAGTACTCCACGGTTTCCCTGTCAATGCGTATGGTTATCTGGGTTTTCAGCTCCTTGACATATGGGTTCTTCTGGGCCTTCATTGTGTTGAAATCGTATTCCTTTCTCATGGTCGCTCCTTCCAGTAGGCTTGTTGCTCAGATACGGTAGCCTTTCTTGCCGAGATGATCCTGATGACCGAATCGTCCTGCCGATAGCCGTGGTGAACCACCAGGACCTGCAAGCGCGAGCTGAGCCCCAGCATGATGAAACGATCCTCGTCCTCAGAATGGTCGGGATCATAGTATCGGGCGGCGTGCTCATCATAGAACACGGTCCTGGCTTCGTCAAAGGACACGCCGTGTTTGCGCCTGTTGGCAACGTTCTTCCGGGGGTCCCATGCGAACGTGATCATAATGAGAATATAATTAATAAATAATTAAAAATCAAGCAGTGAATCTTCCGGGTGGGGGTTCAGTTGCTGATCTTTGACAGTCTGCACCCTTTCTGGTACGAAAAGAATGGATTAATCAATTCAATGTGAAGTGAAATGTATTATCCTTGTTGTGAGATGGATTGCACCCTCCCATGTCTTTTGATCATGAGATACGCATTGCAGCCTTTGACTGGCTGAAAGGTCAGGTCGCCATCCACGGGGATGTGCTCCCACGGCGGCTGCTGGAAAAGGGGTTTGTCCATTCCGGCCAGAGAATCCCTCTGATGTCCCCCCAGGGCATCTTCAGGCCGAAACGTCTCGACTATCCGCTCACCATCACCACTGCACCCGAAGGGCCTTATGACGACAGGATAAGCACTGATGGGTTGTTGAGCTACCGGTATCGGGGGAGTGATCCATCTCATCGTGACAACGTCGGTCTGAGGCAGGCCATGAGGGACAAGGTGCCTCTGATCTACCTCTACGGAGTTGTTCCGGGCAAGTACATGGCAGTCTGGCCTGTGTACATCGCGGCCGACGATCCGGGAAGTCTCACGTTCACGGTTGCTGTGGATGACGCCTCCATGATCTCTGCGGACAGACCCGTAGACTATGAGTTCGCTGAGCCGCGGAGGGCATATATTACGTCACAGGTCAAGGTTCGGCTACACCAGCGGGGATTCAGGGAGCGGGTCATCGATGCATACAGGACCCAGTGTGCATTCTGCAGGCTGAGGCATGAGGAGTTGCTGGATGCAGCGCACATCATACCGGACACCGAGCCCGAGAGCAGGCAGACCGTGACGAATGGCATTGCCCTGTGCAAGCTGCATCATGCCGCGTTCGACAACTTCATTATCGGGGTGAGCCCTGGGTATGTCATCGAGGTGAGGGAGGATGTGTTGAAAGAGCATGACGGACCCATGCTCCAGCATGGTATCAAGGAGCTGCACAGGCAGAGGATCATCCTGCCGCGCAGGGAAGAATTCATGCCGGATAAGGGGTTTCTGGAGTGGAGGTATGAGAGGTTCAGGGGGGCAGCAATGTAGTTGGAGTAGTATGGACACAAGAGGACATTATTCATGAAGCTGTTCGTTGGCGTTACAGATTTTGACTGGTATACATATCTTTCATCCATCGAGAATATCGATGAGGTCAATTTCTGGCAGCCAAGTGGAGACACATCTTTCAAAGCCCTGGAACCGGGAGAGCTATTCCTCTTCAAGCTCCATAGCCCGAAGAATTTCATAGTCGGTGGAGGATTCTTTGCCCACAGCACGATCCTCCCTGTCAGTCTTGCCTGGAACTCCTTTGAGATCAAGAACGGTGCGACATCCTTGATCGAGATGAGGAGACGGATTGAGAAATACCGTAAGGCGATGCCTTCTTTCGATGACTATTCCATTGGGTGCATCCTTCTGGAGCAACCCTTCTTTTTTCCGGAAGAGCAATGGATCCCCATCCCTCCTGATTGGAGCCCGAACATTGTCAGGGGAAAACGATATTTCATGGATACTGAGGTCGGACGGGTTCTCTGGGACCAAGTCCAACAAAGGTTGCAGGTGGGCAGACCGGTTGTTCAGCCCCAGTATGAGATGAAAGATGCCGTTGCGCGATATGGCGCACCTATCCTGGTTGCCCCGAGGCTGGGGCAGGGCAGTTTCCGGATAATTGTAACTGATATATACAACAGGAGGTGTGCCGTTACCCAGGAGAAGACTTTGCCGGCCCTTGAAGCAGCGCATATCAAGCCGTTTTCCGACAGCGGTCCGCACAGTGTTCAGAACGGCATCCTGCTCAGGTCAGACATACACAGGCTCTTTGATTCCGGGTATGTCACAGTCACCAGCGACTATAGGTTTGAAGTGAGCCGGAGGATCAGGGATGAGTTTGAGAATGGGCGGGATTACTATTCGCTGCAAGGGAGGAGCCTTTCTATGCCTGGAGAAAAGAGTATGAGGCCGAGTGGTGAATTCATCTTATGGCATAATGAGAATGTATATAGGGGGTGAAGGGGCGAGTTATCAATAATATATCTATTTATCTCAATATATTCTAAACACTTACCAAACCAGCTCCAGCAGACTGACCGGAACCCTCTTGACATGATATGTGCAATCGTGCAATGTGAATGCATAATTACACAACTGGGTGATCATGAGCGTGTATATTGAAAGATCCCTCCAGCCGGTTTTGAAAAAGGCTGCCAAGGAGTTTCCCGCAGTGGTTCTGACTGGACCCAGGCAGTCGGGTAAAACCACACTCCTCAAACACCTTTTCGAAAAGAGCCATCGGTACGTGTCCCTCGAGGCACCGGATATTCGCGCCGCTGCGCTCTCCGACCCCAGGGGATTCCTCGATCTCTACGGTCCCCCGGTCATTCTGGATGAGGTGCAGTATGCCCCAGAGCTGCTGCCGTATATCAAGGAGAGCATAGACAGCGAACGGTCCCTCAAGGGGCGATACCTCATAACCGGATCCCAGAACCTTATGCTCATGAAGCGGGTTACCGAGTCCCTTGCAGGAAGGAGCGCAATACTGAGGTTGCTGCCGTTGTCTTACAGCGAGCTTGATTGCAACCCCAGCGCACGGCTTCCCTGGGAGCGGGGCCGTTCGGTGCTGGAACGGGAGGTGCCGCTTCATGAACTCTGGAAGAGATTTCTCCGGGGCGGCTATCCCGAGCTTGCCGCTGAGCCGGATCGCAACCAGACATTGTGGTTCTCTAGTTATGTCCAGACCTATCTCGAACGCGATGTCAGGGAGCTCAAGCAGATAGGGGACCTTTCTGGGTTCCAGAACTTCCTGCGCGTGCTGGCGGCCCGCAGCTCACAGCTCCTTAACCTTACGGATATCTCAAGGGACCTTGGCATTGCGGTAAACACGGCTAAGGCCTGGCTATCGGTGCTGGAAGCAACCTTTCAGGTCATCGTCCTGCGGCCGTACTTTGAGAACATAGGAAAGCGGCTGGTGAAAACACCGAAGGTCTACTTCACCGATGTGGGCCTGCTCTGTTACCTGACGGGGCTCAGCGACCCGGCCCACGCTTCGGCAGGACCGCTGGCCGGGGCGATCGTCGAGACAGCAGTCCTGACAGAGCTTGTCAAGAGATTGTTCAACAGCGGGTTGGAGCCGCGGCTGTACTTCTGGAGGACGACTCATGGCAAGGAAGTGGATATCGTCATCGAACACCATGGACGACTTATTCCCGTGGAGGTGAAACAGACCGCGACTCCCAGGCCTTCCATGGTGTCCGGCCTGATCTCGTTCATGGAAGACTATGCCGCCAAGACCGATAAGGGCTGGCTTGTCCATCTCGGCAGTAAATCCCTGCCGCTGTCGCCCAATATAACGGCAACCCCGTTTCATGCATTATGAGTTCATGCCGTGCGCGAAAAGGGATATACTATGCCTTCATATGATGTCATGTTCGGAGGCGTCTGATTGCCCACCCTGAAACTCATCGAGAGCAACCGGCTCGAGGTCCTTTCGCAGGCCCTCGCCGAG
>DAISYU010000174.1:0-5412 GCA_036825155.1 Thermodesulfobacteriota bacterium
TGCCTGTATGCGGGGGTACAGCTCACCGGGCACAGCCACACATCCCACTCATCAAGAAACTGCTCAAGGTGCGATACATGTCTGTCCCGCATGGTCATGGCCTTCATATACTTGTCATAGGTTATGGGGTAAACCATCTCCAGGAATGGAACATCCTTTCTGTAAAAACTACCAAAGAGATAGCTTACAAACCGCATAAATGATGGTGTATAAACCCCAACCTCCATGTCCATAATTTCACCATAGGTGTTCCAGATTACTTCAGGATTAAAGTCATTTGGTCCTGTGCGCTCTACTTTGCAGCCTTTTTGGGCCAACTTGTCGGCAAACTGTTTTAATGCCAGGTGCGTTTCTTTTGTGACAGGTACTCCGCCGAAATCATCCATCCAGGCGATACGCAATGTTTTCAAGTCACGTTTCTCAGGCTCGGCCAGCGAGATGTACGGTACGTCCTCGTCTTTATTATCAGGACCTGCAATCACCTTCAGGCTGAGTTTCAGATCTTCTATGGATCTCGCCAGCGGACCGCATGAAACCAAATGACGGACAGACCGGTATTCACCCTGGGGGAATCCCGGATTAATCCCGAATTTCGATACCAGATTTTCGGTCGGCTTGATGCCGTAGATCCCGCAGAAGTGCGAGGGGATCCGTATGGAGCCGCCGATATCATTCCCAAACGAAAGTGCCGACATGCCTGCAGCCACGGCAGATGCACCGCCCCCGGTACTCCCGCCCGGCGTTCGTTTCTGGTCCCACGGGTTGTTCGTGACCCCGAATATGGGGCTGATTGTTTGAGTGTCCATACCCAGCTGGGGCAGGTTTGTCTTACCGATGATAACGGCCCCTGCATCTTTTAGACGGGAAACGATTGTTGCATCGAAATCAGGGACATACTCCGCAAGAGGAGGATAACTGGTGGTGGTGCGCATGCCTTTTGTTGCATAATTGTCTTTGATGGTGACAGGCACCCCGTGAAGAGGCCCCCAGAGCTCTCCCCTGGCAAGTGCCTCGTCCGCCTGCAGTGCCCGTTTGCGTGCCCCTTCCTCGTCAAGGGTTACAATTGCGTTGAGTCCTTTATTATGCAGAGAAATCTGCTCGAGGAAGGCATCCACCACTTGGGAAGAAGAAACCGCCCCTGTCCTGATAAGAGATGCTAGCTGATGTGCCGGGAGAAAGACAAGATCATGCCGGGAATACTCTATGCCTTTTCCCGGTACAGCTGCTGCTGGTGCGATACAGAGATTGCAGAAAACTACAATACAGCTCAACAAAAAAATCCGGTACTGATGGCTGGACAACTTAATTTTACTCATGTTTTCCGTTCCTCCTTTTTCATAAATTCAACATGTTCCATGTAATATCAATCAGCCCTGTGTGCTTATACAGGGCTCTTCGCCCGCAAGTCTTACTCCTGAAGGGAATAAGCTACAATACTTTCGACATGAATGGCCGAGGTGTTCAGAAACGGTATTCCGAATTCGTCTTTGGTGAGAATCAGGGGGAGTTCCGTACAGCCCAGGATTACCGAGTCTATGGAATTGATCTCCACCATCTTTTTCACGATCCCTAAAAGTTCGGCCCTGGTGGTATCCTTTATGATGCCCAGCTCGATCTCTGAAAAGAGCCGCTCGTGGATGAGGGCCCGGTCAGCCTCCTCCGGCACGACAATCTCCATGCCCCTGCTCACAAAGGGCCTCTTGTAGAAATCCGACTCCATGGTAAACTTTGTCCCTAACAGCCCGATTTTTGTAAGCCCCATGTTCATAGCCTTTTTGCAGGTCTCTTCAACGATGCTCAAGAGGGGAATGGGTGATTTCACGCTCACCTCGTCGAACACCACATGGGGGGTATTCGACGCGATTGCAGCGAAATCGGCCCCGGCTTGAGCGAGGGCTGAAATCCTTTCTGAAAGATAATCGGTGATCTTTTGCCACTCCTGCTGTTCCATGAGACTGATGAATGTATTGAGATCGGCACTGTACACAACGATCTCCGGATATGCCTGGTCAGGGTGATCGTCCTGGAATCGCGTGATGATACCTTTATAATAGTCCAGCGTCGATTCAGGGCCCAATCCACCTATGATGCCGATGGTTTTCATATATTTTTCCTTATTAGTCGTGCCAGCTCCAGTGCGCGCTCCATTACTGCATCTGCTGATTTGAGTCCGGGCTCATCATGTGCAGTTCCGAGCCCGATGTCCTGTTCAAAGATACCTGCGCCGCCGGAGCTCGAGACTGCCGAGGCGCCCAGAGGACTCACTGATCCATGGGTGCTGACAGGGATCATCCCCAGGGTCATGAATGCCAGGATATGAGAAAGATGGGTGGTCTCCAGTCCGGCATTGCGCAGCCAGGAAACCGCCGCAGACACCCCGATCTTGTTTTTCAGCCCTCCGCCGGTGATGTTTCCGTACATGAAGACGCGAAGCCTGTCGATGAAGGAAGCCATAGCCCCGCTGGTGCGCATGAAGTAGACCGGGCTTGCCAGGACAATGATGTCGGCATCTTCAATCTTTTCAAAGATCTGCTGCGCATCATCCCTTAAGGAACAATATCTGCCGGGCTTCTGTTTGTTCAGGCAGAAATTACAGTGGATACATTCCCGCACCTCAACGTTCGAGAGGTGAATCGCCTCTGCAGACGCACCTGAGGCCGATGCAACATCCAGCATCCTTTGAAGAAAGGTTTCCACATTGCCGCCTTTGACCGGACTGCCCGAGATTCCTATCACATGATATGTCATAATGCCCTGATAGTACTATGGGAACCAAGAACGCTCAAGGACAAAGATATAACTATAGTGAAAGGATGGAATGACAGCCCCTCTCATCTCATCGTGCAACCACCCGGTCCGGGAGCTTCTGCGTGAGGATATCCACAGCCGTGCTGACCATCTCGTCCACGACACTCCGGGCCGGCTTGATCTCATGAATGATGCCGGAGATCTGGCCTCCGAAACCTCCTAAGTAGTCTGTCCTGCCTGCCTGTACAATGCCGGTAATGATCGCCGATGAGACAACCACCTGCACGGGAAACGGCAGAGGGTCAAGCCCCGACTCATTCCAGAGGTCATGGAACTTGCTGTAGCTCGTCCGGGAGGTCTTGCCGGTATACGCATAGCTGACCCGGGTATCCTCATCGGAAGATGCGAGGATCCGCTCCTTGTTGGACTCCAGCGCACCCCCCTCGTCCGTTACGAGAAACCGTGTTCCCACCCAGACACCTTCACAACCCATGGCCAGGGCAGCAGCAAGACCCCGCCCGTCACCGATCCCTCCTGCAGCCAGTACCGGAGTATCACCGGCTGCATCGAGCACGCCGGGCAGCAGCGCCATGGTGCCTATCCTTCCTGTATGTCCGCCGGCCTCGTGTCCCTGGGCAACAAGCAGGTCTACACCGGCATCTTTCATACGGTACGCATTTTTTATATTCCCGGTAATGCCGAGCACCTTCACACCGTTTGCATGTGCCTCTTCCACCATGAATCCGGGATTGCCCAGCCCGGCACAGAACAGGGGGATCTTTTCTTCTATGCATACCCTGACAGCCTCGAGAGGGCGCATCGTGGTGGTATCCAGTTTTATCATGACATCGACTTCGGGCAGATCAAGTTCCTCCCTGATCTTTTTGACCCATTCCTGGTGAGGTTTCGGCAGGGTCTGTAAAACAGCACTAAGAGGTATCTCCTTGATACCTCCCATATCGATGGGCTTGCTCGATACAACATCTTTGGGCAGGAGGAGGTCAACACCGAAGGGCTTGGATGTCTTTGACCTGATGTCATGAATCGCATCGCGCAATTCATCGACCGTAAAGCCGCTCCCTCCCAACACCCCGAGTCCACCTGCCTCGGAAACCGCAACAACGAGTTCCACCGGGGACCCGGTATTCTCGCCAATAAGCGAAGGACCCATACCCGCGCACACTATGGGATATTCTATCTCGAGCATATCACACAGTCGTGTCTTCAGTACTTTCCTGGCCATACACCCTCCTTCAGATCAGTCCGGTCTTTCGTACAATACAATCTTGCCCTGTAAAGATGTTTCCCCTCCTACATCTCGTCGTGAGGTCTACCCATACAGATCCCGCCAGCCATACTGACGGGATTCCCCGGGTATCACACCCGTGAAGGTTGCTGCTGATAAAAAGATGCAAAGAAATACAGTATCGACACGAATCCGAGAGCAGACAGGGGCATGAAGATTATCACAACCTCCAGGGGTAAGTCATAAAACCAGACAACTTCCCTTGTGGTGAAGAACCGCCATACGATATACGTCCTCAACAGAACCAGTACAAGAGAGCCTATCGATGCTATCAACGCAGCCCTTTTCAGCTTCTCCATCTGATTTATGCTGGTTTGTCTGAAAAAAACGAAGAAGAAAACGGCCATGAACACAGAATTCAGCCATGGTGCAAGGACATCGAAATTATGAGATCCGTTTACGGGATGAAATATGTGAGCGGCAAACAACGGCAGGATCTCCTTGAGATGCACAACCAGGACGAAAGAGAAGCCGACGATCACCAGGACCGAAGCGGTACGTAATTGAGTTTGTTCCTGTGAGACATACTCTTTCAGGAAAGAGATAAAGAAAATCAGCACAGCTGCACAGGCAAGAAAGGATAGTATCCCCGAACATTGCGCCAACAGCAGATTCCCAAAGACAACCGGGAAAAGACTCCCGACAATTCTCACAAGGAAAATATACCCTAAGCCTATCATTGCAAGGAGCGCGGTCTGCTTCAGGCCCATATAACCCTCCTCTACACAAGGCATATATTAACTCGCCCAATTATAGTAAAATGAAACCGGAAAAGGAACCAGTTTCTTTTTCCTCCCCCATCCGGGATCACGCGATCTTCAACACCTTTGCTCCGCGAATCTTTCGTCCTTTGAGCTCCAGCAGGGCCCGGTTTGCCTCCTCCAGGGGAAATTCCTCCACCACCGGGATGATGGGAATCCTAGAGGCAAGTTCAAGGAATTCGCTGACATCCCTGCGGGCTACATTGGCCACGCTCTTGATCTCCTTTTCCATCCAGAGGTGGGCCGGGTAATCCAGTTTCAACAGGTATTCCTTGTCGATCTCTTCCTTGCGGATGGCGTTCACCACCAATCTCCCGCCAGGCTTCAGGTTTTTCATCGCCTCGACAACGGGCCCCCACGCCGGAGTAGTATCGATGATTGCATGGAGCTTCTCAGGAGGCTCACTGGCAGTGTCTCCTGCCCAGAAGGCACCGAGTTCGCGGGCAAACTCCTGTTCCTTTGCGCTGCGTGCAAAGACGAACACCTTTGCGTTGGGATACTCATGAAAGACCATCTTCTCTACGAGGTGGGCAGATGCACCGAATCCGGTAAGACCGATATTCTCCCCATCAGTCAGGTTTGCAAGCCGCAAAGACC
>DAISYU010000175.1:0-5366 GCA_036825155.1 Thermodesulfobacteriota bacterium
CGATCTTATATTTCATTATCTCGATAATTATTGCCCAACCTCAGCGCTGGTTTCTGAAACACACGAATGTCAACAGGTCATTGCCGGTGTTGATAATTTGATGATCTTCATCGGCGATTTCGATAAAGTCGTTGGGTTTGATATCTTTTCTCTGATCTCCCAGCTTGATCATGCCCTTTCCTGACATTACAACCATACGTTCTTTGTCATCATGTCTATGGTCCGGCGTAAAACCACCCGGCTCAAGTTCAATCCATACAGAATCTTCAGATAGAAGTCCGAGCTTCATTTTTTCAGCTCCTTCCAGTCCCAAAGCCAGGGCATCGAAGATCTCCACATCCGTGCAGTGTAAGTGTTTCATGTTCCTCCCCTTGTTTTGCAAGATTATGATAGTATGGTTCTTGTTCACCTTATGAGGTGAGTCTTTTTATAATCCTTCCAGGTGGTAGTCGTCCGGGATGACCTTCATATCCACGAGCATCGGGTCGTGCCCGGGAACCACTATATCGGCCATGAGGTCCAGCTTATGCATGCTGCGCATGTTGTCGCCCGGGTTGATAATGTTAGGTCCGAAATATCCACCGTAACGGCTATTAAAAATCTTGTCTATGGTTTTGGCTACTTCCGGATCCTGAAGACTTACAGGTTCTTTGGCACTTTGTGCGGCTTTACTCGCCAGCTCGAAAAACTGCATGGGGAAGCGTTTGGCAAGCCCGGCATAGAGGTAGCAGCAGTCGCTGAACATGATGGCCCTGCCCTTGGAGGTGTTGACGGAAATAGCCTGGAGACCTGCCGTATGGCCAGGTACATGAATGAGCTGTATGCCGTCTCTGAGATTGAAATCACCGTTTATCAGTTTGAACCTGGGCACGAGATCCATCCAGTCTTTCGGCTCGTATCCCGGGGCAACCGGACCCATGGGGTAGTATGCCTCGAGAAGCTCTGCTTCCTGAACATAGTAGCTGGCGTTCTTGAACAGACTCAGGTATCCGGTGTGATCATGGTGCAGGTGGGTTACGATGACCGTCTTGATTGAATCAGGGTCGACTCCGTTGTTCTTGAGCACTGTCGGGACCTCCAGGTCAGGAGTCCGTCTCGGTTTCATCGTGAAAGGTACATAGGTATAGCTCCCATCCACAATGATCTGCTCGCCGTCATCTCCTTCGATGAGAAACATGAAACAGGGAAGGTCCGCATAATATCCTTCTGCAAAGGGGAAGATGAGTCCTCCCCAGTTCATGTAAAACCAGCCTGTTAGAAGCGGCTTGATTTTGTATTCTTTCATGACTATTTCCTCCGTTGGAATTTCAATTTATAACGGTCTGAAGTGTAGCGAAAAGCTCCTTGCTGACTCCTCACCACAACACTGTCCCTCCATCCACATTCATAGCCTGACCTGTGACACCCTTCGCCTCATCCGATGCAAGATAGGCGGCCATATATGCAATTTCAGCAGGGTCAAGCAATCTGCGTTGAATACTCTTGTCTACGATTCTTGCATGGATTTTATCCGGTTCTTCATTGAGCAAAGGCCGGACATGTTCGGTTATTGCATCTATCATGGGCGTAGCTGTAGGTCCCGGGCAGATGGCATTCGCAGTGATACCATTCGGGCATAACAAGGCCAGTTCAAGTGCCAGGGCCTTTGTCAGTCCGATAACGCCATGTTTTGAAGCTGCATAATCTGCGTTCATGGCCGCCGGGAGTTTTCCTGAAGTGGAAGAGATCATGATGATCCTGCCGCTGAGTTGCTCCATCATCTTTGGAAGAAATGCCTTGATACAGTAAAAACCAGCGTTGAGGTTGACATCCATGGTCCTGCGCCAGCCTTCTTCCGTTGTGTTCACTATAAACGTGCGCTCGCCCATGACGCCTGCACTGGTGACGAGTATATCCGTTTTTCCGAATTTATTGTTTACATCATCTGCCATCTGTTTCACTTTTTCTGCATCAGCTACATCCAATACATACGCAACCCCTTCTCTCCCCAGGGTGCAGACTTCTTTCGCAACACTCTCGGCCTCATCCTTCACAATTGAGGCTACCACCACATGGGCACCTTCCCGCGCAAATTCCAGGCATATAGCCCTGCCGATGCCGGTGCCTCCTCCCGTCACGACCGCCACTTTATCCTGCAGTTTTTTCATTCGCCCTCCTTATGATATTATCAGCATGGTGCTTTTTCATTGTTGAGATTATAAGAAATACAGCATCTTGACAGTTGCAGGTGAAGACAGATATGTTGTCATCTCACGCCAAGGGGTGCATGCATGGAGAGAACCTTCAATAAACGTGCTTTGTACATAACATCGAGGAGATCCCTCCCATTATACCGCTCTATCAACAGTTTGGCCGTACTGGCCCGCTATGTCTCAATGAAAGGGATTGATGTTGCTTTACTTCTGGCCGGCAGCAAAATACAGCCCAGTGATCTGGATGATCCTGATGTTCTGGTAACACCCGAGCAAGAACTCACGGTCATGCGCAACATCGTTCGACTGGTTCCTGAGCCTGGTCTGGGACTTTCAATCGGAAGACAGTCTCATATGGGTATCATTGGCAAACTCGGTGCTGCCGCAATCAATAGCAACACGTTTCTGGATGCGATCCGGATAATATTCCAGTACAGCGAACTCCTCCTGACGTATTTTCATTTCGACCTGAAGGTGAAAGACGATCTCGTGTTTATCACATTGAAGGAACTCGTGGACCTGAAGGATATCCGTCTCTTTGTGTGTGAAAGAGAGTTCGCTTCTATCCACAGGATAGCATCTGATCTCATTGGTGCCCATTTTCCCGTAAACGAAATGAGGTTTGCCTATCCAAGGCCCAGGCATGCTTCACTCTATCAGGACATCTTCAAGTGCTCTCTCGTGTTCAATGCAGAGGTTCACTCGGCCATCTTTGACAGAAAATACCTCTTCCAAGAGCTCCCCCTGGCAGACCCTTTGGTAAGAAAGACTTACGAGAAAGAGTGCAGGCAATTGTCCCTCAGGATAAACAGGCAAGGGACAATGACTAGGAGAATCCATCAGGAAATCCTGTTTCAAAGAGACGGTTTCCCGGGCTTTGATCAGCTGGCCCGCTACGTGAATCTTTCACCGCGAACACTCAGCCGGCGCTTAACAGCAGAAGGTACATCATATAAGGACATTATTTCCAGGATACGGAAGACCAAAGCCATCAATCTTCTTAAAATGACAGACTATTCAATCGAGCAGATCGCTACAGAGCTTGGGTACAGCGACCTGTCCAATTTTTATAGGGCTTTCAAAAGCTGGACCGGCCATAACCCAGGCTATTACCGTAAAAAGAACTGACATCTTAAAAGCATACGCAAGAGACAGATATTCTATTCCATCAGTCAAGTAAGCTGATGGTTTTGTACCGGCACAAGCAATTACAAAGAAATCCAGGGCACCTTCTATCCTTACTGTCCCACGTTGTCTTTACAAAACGATCTCCTGATTTTTCCACTGAGGCATTTTTATGAGGACAAGTGCATCATACAATGATTATGATGATCAACCATGCATACGAATGACATCCCATTCTGGAAGCGCCTCGCCCTCGAAGAAATGACGAATATGCAATGGGAGTCGCTGTGCGACGGGTGCGGCAGGTGTTGTCTGCGCAAGCTGCAATTCGAGGATACCAATGAAATCGTCTATACCGGTGTTGCCTGTGCGCTGCTGGATATCTCCCGGTGCCGCTGCATGTCATATGAAGACCGGGCTGTGAAAAAACCCGAGTGCCTTGTTCTGCATCCCGAATCACTGAAACAGAGCCTGCATCTGCTGCCCGATACCTGTGCCTATCGCCTTATTGCACAGGGTCGTAACCTGCCGTGGTGGCACCACCTGGTCTGCGGTGATCCTGAAATGGTGCACGAGGCCCATATATCGGTGCGGGAAAAGGTTGTAAGCGAAGATAATGTCCCTGAAGAGGAGCTGGAAGACTACATCATTGACTGGGTCGTGATCTGACGGGCCTGATGCCGGTCTCACTGCCCTGGTGGTTTTGTGAAGTTTGCTACAGGCTGTCCAGGTGGTGTTTGATCACCTTGCCCTTTACCATGTAGATTACGTCTTCGCAGATGTTCGTGGTAAGGTCTGCAATTCGCTCGAGGTTGCTCGCAATCTTCATGAGCTGGAGGGCCCTTTCGATGGTGGTCGGGTCGGAACTCATGTAGGTGATGAGTTCCCGGGTGATCTGGTCGCGAAGCCCATCCACGATCTCATCCCGCTCGCAAACGCTTTGGGCGAGCACGTCATCTTCATTCAGGAAGGATTGAATACTGTCCGAGATCATACCTCGTACCACATCGGACATCCTCGGCAAGTCGATCAGGGGTTTTACCGGCGGTCTTTCAATGAGGAACAGGCTGCTCTCGCTGATGTTGACGACATGATCACCCATCCTCTCCAGGATGTTGTCGATGTTCGATGCCATGAAGATGGTGCGGAGGTTTTTCCCTGCCGGCTGGTGCTGAGCGATAAGAACGATGCACATCTCGTCGAGCTGTACCTCAAATCTGTTTGCCTTGGGTTCATCGACCTCTATGACCTCGTTGAGGAGATCCGCGTTTTTGTCCTTCAGGCCGGTGATGGCCTTATCGAGCATGCACTCCACCAGGGTTGCAAACTCTACCAGTTCCTTTTTGAGGTTCATGAGTTTGGTTTCTTCCAACATATGATCTCCTTACAGGATCAATCCCGGCTGGTCAAAGATTGACGGATTCCTGAATGTCTCTGCTATCCATTGTGTTATCTCGTCACGGATCTTTCTGAACGAGGCCTGGTCATCCGGGTCTGCAAACGATCTGTGTACGGTTATCTTCGCCCCCGGTACGAAAGGGCACTTCTTATTCGATCGGTCGCACACCGTGACAGCCACATCAAAATCCATCCCTATGAATTCAGAGATACCCTTTGACCGGTGGCGCGAGATATCTATCCCGATCTCTTTCAGAACCGCTATAGCCAGCGGATTCACCGTAGTGGGCTCGGTGCCCGCACTGTACACTTCATAGAGGTCGCCATGGAGGTGGCGAAGGATGCCCTCAGCCATCTGCGAACGGGCGGAGTTGTTTGTACACACAAATATTATCCTGGTTTTCGTCTTCATCATCCGAACTTCCCTGACAGATACTCTTCCGTCATCTTTTCTTTTGGTACGGTAAACAGCTTCTGGGTTCGGCCGAACTCGATCAGTTCACCGATATACATGAAGGCCGTGTAATCGGAAACCCTTGCAGCCTGCTGCATGTTGTGTGTCACAATGATTATGGAATACTCCTGTTTCAGCTCCAGTATGAGCTCTTCAATCTTTTTCGTGGAGATGGGGTCAAGGCTTGCACACGGTTC
>DAISYU010000176.1:0-5222 GCA_036825155.1 Thermodesulfobacteriota bacterium
CTTCATCATCGGGGTCCTTTGGAATGATCCCGCCCTTTACCATATGGACCAGGATAGTCAGGAGGATTATCGAGAGCAGACAGGCCGCCCCCAGGCCAAAGGCAAGCTCGAGTCCGAAATTCTTCAGCACCTCGATCTTGGTGACTGAAAACGTGGCGAGCCCGGCAACGGTCGTCATCGCACTCATGAAGATCGGCAGGGCTATCTCTGTCGTGGAGAGACGTATGTCTCCTTTCTTCAAATAGTGGTTATACATGTGGACCGCATAGTCCGATCCCACGGCCATGAGCAGAACCACCACGGCAGGAGAGAGGATATTGAACGGGTAGCCGAATAGAGCCTTCATCCCCACGGTCCAGATGATGGAGATAATGACCACGATAAAGGAAAAAATCACACCGGTGATACGGCGAAGGCCATAGGCCAGCACGAACACCATGCCGATGATAATAATGGGGACCAGGACCATGAGGTCCTGCTTCATATAGTAATCCATATAGTAGGCAACGACCACGTCTCCGCCCACATAGTACTGCCTCTCCCCCACAATGCTTTTTACAATATCCAGCAGATGACCGGTGATCTCGATCTCGTCATAGACACTTTCAATACTGGTTGCCACCAGGGTATACCCGGCATCGAGCGACACGAGCGAGTCCCTGAACGTCTCTTTCGACAGGACATATTCCTCCAGCTGCTTGAGCTCATCTCTGTCTGTGGGAAATGGAGATGGAATAAGGTCGGACACCTCGATTCCGTCTTCGGTCTGTTTGATATCCATGATATTTGTCAGGCTGGTAACCTGAAAGAGTTCGTCTATGCCCTCGAGCTCCCGGGTAAGCCGCTCCACGAGGGCAAGAGATTCCGGGGTGAACACCCCCTCTTTTGTGAAATCGAGCACAACGAACATCAGAGACCCATTGGAAAACTCCCGGTCAACCGTCCTGAGAAGGTCGCCGACCCTGTCATTTGTGGGAAGCCAGGTTTCATAATCATTATTGATCTGGAGGTCTTTCGTGACATAGATCATGCCCAAGGTGATGACGAGAAAAACAGTGAGGAATACCCACCTGAGGCGGATAATGCCCTCAACAAGTATCTTTAAGCCTTTTTCCATAGAGACCCTCTTCCAATGCTGTTATCATTATAAAAATTCAAAACGCTTCAATACAGTTATCCCCCCCTGGCGAAGATTAAGCCTGGGGAAGAAGCCTGTCCACAATAGTCTTTACTTCCTGCCTGATCTTCCTCAGATCGAGAGACTTGCTCATCACCTGCCTCACAATCAGACCTTCAATCATGGAAATCATGATCGTGCTGAATGTTTTTTTATCGGGAACGGCAAATTCGCCAAGGTCTTCTCCCTGATACAAAAGGGAGGTGACGATCTCATCGTATTTTCTGTAGAGATCGATGATCATCTGCCGCATGGTCTCATCCTCGAATGCAGTCCCCCAGAACACCATCATGGAACCGTACAGCTCGAGATCCTTCATGAGGGACTTGATGAAGAACTCACCCATCCGGACAAGTTTCTCGCGGGGGGATTTCAGCAGTGCGATCTCGGCACTGATCCCTGTCAGGGTTTCTTCCATCCAGTACCTGAAGATATCGATAAGAACAGCCTTCTTCGAGGAGTAATACCAGTAGATGCTCCCCTTGGACAGACCGTACTCCGCTGCGATGTCATCGACGGTGGTATTTACATACCCCTTTCTCTGAAAACAGCGCATAGCAGCTACGATGATCTGTTTTTTCCTGGTCTCGGCAGACGCCTTGTTTCCCCTCATATTCACACCACTACATGGTATTAATCCCGGGCAATCCCAGGACCCTTCTCCTTAAACCCGCTACGGGCAATTGAATCTGTGCTTCTTGTCCGGCGAAGCGGACGCGAAGACGGATAAATAAAAACATACTGACCAGTCAGTTTGGTATCCTAATATTGCTGTCCCGTCAAGAGAATAGTTAAGAAAAACCGGAATGTTGGAGAATAAAACCGGAGTAATGGAGTGTTGGAGTAGTGGAGTGTTGGATAAAACAAAGGTCCAAGGTTTAAGGTCCACGGTCCAGAATACAGGAACGTCTTTCAAGCGCATTCTTTTATTTAAAACTGTTACCTATGTCTCGAACCTGTAACAGCTTTTACCAGGAAGCCGACTATATCGACACCCTGGCCTGCAAACTCCAAATTGTGGCTCAAGCTTCTCCCACATTTTTGCATGGATGGCAGAAATGGAAGACCGACAGGTCGCCCAAAGGGTGAGTGCCAAGGTTGGCCCGAATCACAAAGGTTTTTTCAGTTTTTGCTTTTCCCTTCTGCCTTCTGCCTGAGATCTCGAACTTACCTGTTTAGCTCCCTAAGTTCCTGCTCCTCAAGTCTTGTTCTGCCTTAGTTCGCGATCACACCTGCTCGGATATGTTCTTAGTCTTCTTCCATTCCAGATAGAGAGAGACAATCTTCTTAATGGAGGGAAGGCCGATGTCATCAGGATCGATCTCATCGGGAGTGAGGAACCGGTACCCACCAACATCATCACCGGCGGTAATGGATGTGAAATCTTCCACCCTGCAGACAAAGGCGAGGTCAAGCGTGAAGTAGGTGATGCCGCCATACATGTAGGTATTGGGCACAGAGGTAAAGAATGACATGTCTAGTACTTCCAGGTTCAGCTCTTCTCCAAGTTCCCTGCACAGGGCATCCTCAGCGGTCTCCATGATATCTACAAATCCTCCGGGCAGATCCAGCTTACCCTTCATGGGGTCCTTTGCCCTGATAGAAAAGAGGAGCCTGCCTTCATGATCTTCTATCAGTGCAGCCACTGCAGCAGCCGCATTGATGTAGAAGACAAATCCGCAGTCCTCACAGGCAAATGACTGGTCTTTCCGGTAGTGAAAGTTCTGTGTGCCGCATGCCGGACAGAATCTGAATACATACTGCGGGGAATACTTCGTCACCGGATCATTCATATCAACCATTCTCTAGTCAATCTAAAAATACGCTTTTTGATGTCGGGTAGTTCTCCGCCACGGCGGATCCCAACCCGACCTACCTATTCGAAAAGGTATGAGGTTTGAGGTATAAGGTTTAAGGTCAAAAGTGAATCGTGAACGGTGGAAAGGGATGTAATCCGAAATCATCCTCAACCTCAGCTATTTTTATTGTCTTTCATTTTCGGACTTCGTAATCCGAAATGTTTATTCATCTACGCCTCATATAAATCAAAGTCGCGTCTGAAAGGCGCTTTTTCACCTTAAACCTTATACCTTGTACCGTCCTTATCATCTTTTCCTATTGCCCGGCGCCGCCTTCTTTCGGTATCCCGGCAAGCTCAAAGTACTTGTCATTCTTGACCATCATCTTCAGGCCCTTCAGAGTATCATAGGGCTGGTTTTTCGAGAGCATGTTGGAGATTGCAGCAGGTATGTAGCCTGCCGGGTCCGAATTGACCGTGTAGGTGACATGGGTGGTGTTCTCATCTATCCGGGTCAGGGTGGCCTTTCCGATCAGCTTTGTCATTCTCACATACTCGTCCTGTATGGGAATCAGTTCGTCCTTTACGGCGTTCATCGAAATAATGGTCTCACCCTCCTCTTCCCGGATATCAAACGCCACATCGATAAGCATATCACGGTCTTTTACCGGCCAGGGGGTTGCCAGGATAAAATATACGATCTCGTGGGTCTCCGAAATATTCTCGTACAACTTAATATCCCTGCAGAAGCCAAACCACTGAGGAAATGAAGGGATATCCTTGAAGACCTCGAGTATCACCTTAATCGGTGCTTCCACATCGGTGATCCCTAGAAATTCATTATTGTCTGAGTCCTTGGCAGGCCTCGTATACACCTGTATGCCGTCCCCGTGTTTTGCAGGTTTCCAGCCGTCGCCAGGATCCTGTGCAAAAACAGCCATCGGGATAAGGAAAAAAACAAACAGTAACAACCAGAAAGGCCTCTTCATACCTACTCCTCCTTACATTCATGAAAACTCCAACACCAAAGTATCTACATGGAAACTAACGAAGATGGAACCACATATTTTCATAGGGGAACCTATAAAAAATACCCTGAAGGGATCTCCTCCTGTTATTCCGGATGTGCGAACCTGGCAAAAGAATTCACTTTATTTGATGAAGATGTGGACATTCCCCGGTTAACCATTATGATTATCATATATGCTGTGATATAGTCGAATTGTAAAGGAGGGTTACAGGCAGAATATGTGCGGCAGGTTTATTCAGATATCAAATCCTGAAAGAATCAAGGTGAAAATCTCGGAGCTTGAAATCAGTGATGAGGTAAATACCGGGTTCACCCCCCGCTATAACATATCCCCGACGCAGAACATCCTGTCCGTGCTCAATTATCAGACCCCGACCCTTCAATATACCCGCTGGGGGCTTATTCCGTTCTGGGCAAAGGATATGTCCATAGGAAGCCGCATGATCAATGCCCGCGCAGAGACACTGCTGGACAAGCCATCATACCGGACACCGCTTCGGAAACACCGGTGCATCATCTTTGCCGACGGATTTTATGAATGGAAGAGTGCAAAGGGGGGCAAGATCCCTTGTTTCATTCGCCTCAAGGATGAAGAGCCCTTTGCCCTTGCGGGACTGTGGGATACCTGGACAGACAAGAAAACCGGCACATCGCTCATCTCAAGTACCATCATCACCACCACACCCAATGATCTCATCGAAGAGATCCACAACAGGATGCCGGCCATCCTCCGGGAGGAAGATTACCGGACGTGGCTCACTCCTTCAGGATCAACCGATGTTGCCCTCATGGCGTGCCTGAGAACATACCCGTCGGATACCATGGAGGCATACGAGGTATCAAAGCTCGTAAACAATCCGGGAAATGATGCGCAGGAATGCATACGCCCCTATACTCCGGAAGAGAATTCATCTGAGAGATTGTTTTAAAAAAGCAGAATTCAGTATTCCTGCTTCGCTCTATTCCTTCCTCACGTAGGCAATCTTTCCCGCCTGCAGGTCATAGGCATCGTCGATCAGTTCTTCTTCCGTTCTGAAAAGATCGTCCGTGGGGATGCCGACAAGCTTGACCAGCCGCCTTTCAGCCTCCTGTTGGGACTCCAGTGTCCCGTCTTCCAGTATATGGAAGATATCGAACTCATGGCGAATCTGCCTGCAGACAAGAATGGTCCGGTGACAGGTCAAGGGGTCCTTTTCCGCACACATAAGTACAGCCGA
>DAISYU010000177.1:0-1161 GCA_036825155.1 Thermodesulfobacteriota bacterium
GCAAGGGCCTGTTCGTCGATATCGAACCCGGAGTTGTGGTGCGGCTGGGAAATGCCTTTTTCAACATTGCCAGCACCTACATAGAAATAGCTTCCCGGAACCTTCTGCAGGTAGAATGACATGTCCTCGCTTATCATGGCAGAGGGGACTTCAAAGACAAAGTCCTTGCCCACCACCTGTTCAGCGACATCCTGAACGAGCTTTGTCATGGCGGCATCGTTTATGGTGGCAGGGTAGCCGGTGCTGTAGTCCAGCTCGTATTCACCGCCCATGGCCTGCGTGATACCGGCAAGCATCCTTTCCATATGCCTGGGAATGAGCTGCTGCACGTTCGTGTCGAGGGTCCTCACCGTCCCTTCCATCACCACCTTGTCTGCGATGACGTTCGGGGCATCGCCCCCGTTGATGGTGCCCACATTAATCACAACTGGGCTTATGGGCGAGATCTCCTTGGTAACCAGGCTCTGCAGCGCAGTGATCACCTGGGCACTGATAAGGATCGCGTCGATCCCGCTTTCGGGCATTGCGCCATGCCCACCTTTGCCCTTTATGGTGATGGTGAATGGATCCATGCTGGCCATGATGGGGCCGGGCTTATAGCCGATATACCCAAGCGGAAGCAGGCTGATGAGATGGAGCCCGAATGCGGCGTCCACCTTTGGACTATCGAGCACACCGTCTGCAATCATGTTTCTGGCGCCGCCCAGGGTTTCTTCCGCAGGCTGGAACACGAACTTGATCCGGCCACCGAGCCTGTCGCGCATCCCGCTCAAGACCGCTGCTGTCCCGAGCAGAATCGCCATGTGCCCGTCATGCCCGCACGCATGCATGACCCCGTCATTGACAGACCTGTACCCGACTTCGTTGAGCTCCTGTATGGGCAGCGCATCCATGTCTGCCCTGAGCATGAGGGTCTTCCCGGTACTGTTCCCGTTCAGAATACCAATGACACCGGTGGTACCGACGCCCTCGAATACCTCCAGGCCGAGATTGCGCAGATATTCTGCAATTATGCCTGCAGTGCGTTTTTCGGCAAATCCCAGCTCAGGGTGCCGGTGAAAGTCTCTTCTGAGCCTTATCATTTCATCCGTGATGCCGGATATCTTCTCATCGATCATAATCTACCCCCTTGCAGAACCAGCATGTGAAACAAGAAACCAG
>DAISYU010000177.1:1261-5144 GCA_036825155.1 Thermodesulfobacteriota bacterium
ACCGTCCCGGCAGAATCCTATAGGGCTCTGCCGGGATCAGAGTGATGCGGGTATGGACCGTATCAGATTATTCTAATACGATTCCGCTATCCAGAGTAGCCTCGACGAGGCCATCGTCATCTATGCCGGCCGTGCCGCTTTCTGACCATGTGAAACCATCGTTGTCAAAACCGCTCCCGGTAAAAGAACCGTCATTTTCAAAGGTGAATGTTCCGTAATCTATCCCTGCCGAATAAGGCGAGTCAGTCAGACTTATTTCTATACCACGGTAATACCAGGTGCCTTCGAGGTTGGCTGTAGCGTAGGATGACGCTCTTTTGACAACCACTGAGAGGCCAAGATCGTCACTGTCATCGGCAGTGATAAAGACATTGGTCCCGACACTCAGGATGCCGTTGCCGGTAAAATCCTCCCCTTCTGTGTTCTGACCGGTGATGGTGATGATGCCCGTTGCAGCACCGAGAGTTGCGGTAGCAGTATCAACATCCCACGAATCACCCGATATCGGGTTTTGCCATGTTCCGGTGAAGACATCCGGTGTCTCAAAAGACATCAGAGCCTTTTCGTTCGTTACGCCAAAGGCACTCAATGGGTTCGCCACCCAAATACCGTCTTCGTACCAGCCGTAATCATCACGGTCTGAAACGAGGTCGGTTGCATAATCGTAGTCAGTACCGGCCTTCACGAGCACGGTGATGCTGATGCCTGAACCGTCGTCATCATCCGAGACGACCACAATGATGTCCTTGCTCGCGCCCATGACTGCATGGACCGATGCATCCGGCATAGGAATACTTACAATACCATCGGTATCAATACTGGCACCATAATCAGCAATGAGATCGGTCGTGGAGCTCTGATCAAGGGTTACGTCGTGATCAAGAGTGGAAACCCACAGATCCTTGATATACCAGGTTCCTTCAAGGTCGGATTCCTGATATGAATCGGCCTTCTGAACAAACACGCTGAAGTATACATAGTCGCTGTCGTAGGCTGATCCGACCACCACATTCTTGCTGGCGTTCATTACCCCCAGAGGAATCGTGACCGTGTCCGAGGCAGGGATGTCATCACTGCTGCTGTCTCCGCAACCGTTCAGGAAAAAGGATACTGTAATGATGCCGATGAGAAAACCGATGAATCGTAAAAAACGCATGGTGCTACCTCCTTGGTTGATGGGTTCTTGGTTTTTAGCTGTTTGAAAATCAAAGAACACAAGTTTTGTTGTTGAATTATTGAAAGGTTAACATATCAATCAGATATGTTTCAAATTACATGAGGCTTGACTAGTGATTGCCGAATACTCTCAGCCCCTGTTAAAACTGAGCACCGGCAGATTGCTCTTTCTTCCTCTTGAATCTTTCCAAATTCCTTTCCTACATTTCATAGATAGTGAATGAATGGAGTGATGGAGTATAGAAAAGACTGGAGTGATGGACCAATGGAGCAATGAAAAGGGCAGTATTCAGCAGCCTGAATGCTGGGTCTGTAAACCGGACATTTCATGGTACTTGTCTTCAGCTACTATTAGAGATTGCTTCGCTACGCTCGCAATGACAGGGTTTTCCTTCTGCCTGGGATCTGGAACCCGATCTCTTGATCTGCCTGAGATCATGATCTTCCATGTTTGCCTGCCTCGGGTCCAGAGCTATCCAACTCGTTCTGCCCAGGTTCTTGAGCTAACGGGCTCGTTCTGTTTGATATCTCCCTTTTACCTCTCATATCCAACCGGCATGAGCAGGAGCGGGGCATGGGAGGAGGGTATCTTGAGCACATCCACCACCTCTTCGTCGGCAAAAGCGCCCACAATCCCTGCAGAGAGATCCAGGGCCTGGGCCTGGAGAAAAATGTTCTGCGCGATATGCCCTGCCTCGATCATGGCATATCTCACACCCCGCTGCCCGTACTTCACTGCGATCCGGTCGTACTCGGCTGTGATGATGAGGATGAGGGGTGCCTTCGCCATCCATATCTGGGAAAGCGATGCGACTGCCAGCTGGTTTCTTGCATCCTTCTGAGCATGTACCCACACTGCATGCTTTTCCGGCTCATAGTGGTACGTCCCTTCGTCGAACCCGGCCACACAGTCCGTACCGATCGATGCATACACGTCCATGGGATACATGGCCCCGGCAGACGGTGCGGCACGCTTGAATCCGCCATCCTCGGTAACGCCCTGGGCAGACCAGAGAAGCTGTGAAAACTGCTCGGTGCTCAAGGCCCTGCGCTTGAACGAGCGTATGGTCCTTCGGTCTTTTATCGCCTGCTCAACGGAGATCTTCCCCGCAACCACTGGTTTCGGCAATTCCTTCATCTCGCCCCCCCTTTGGGTAGCAGACCTGGACGACTGTGCAAATAAAGCCGTGTTCAGGGTAAGAAACGGTGCAAGCACGGCCGAGCCGATCAGGCCCCGCACCATCTCTCTCCTTGAAATACATGGCAACACGCTTTCGTCCATTGCAGACTATTGTTTCCTTCTCCGTGCAGGCGCCTTCTTTTTTCCCTCAGAGATCTCCATCCATTTCTCTGTAAGCGAGATAAGGTTGCGGTTCACCAGTTCGTTGATGGAGCCCTTTTCATACGTGCCGTCTTTCTTGAGCCTGCCCGCCTTTTTGCCGGTGAGGATCTCGATGCCCTCGTCGATGGTCTCAACGCTCCAGATATGGAAATTACCGGCCTGTACCGCTTCGATCACCTCGTCCTTGAGCATCAGGTTTCGCACGTTGCTGGCCGGGATCATCACCCCCTGCCCAGAGGTAAAGCCCTTGACCTTGCACACCTCGAAAAACCCCTCGATCTTTGCATTTACCCCGCCGATTGCCTGCACCTCCCCTTTCTGGTTCACGCTGCCGGTTACGGCTATCCCCTGTTTGATGGGGACACCGGACAGGGCCGAGATGAGTGCATAGAGTTCCGTGGACGATGCAGAGTCTCCTTCGACACCGGAATAGCTCTGCTCGAACACCAGACGTGCCGAAAGGCTCATGGGCTTGTCCATGCCGTACCTGCTGGTGAGATACCCGGCAAGGATCATCACGCCTTTTGTATGGATGGGCCCGCCGAGCTTTGCCTCGCGCTCGATATCGATAAGCCCGTCCCCGCCCAGCCCGATGCTCGCAGTGATCCTGCTGGGCCTGCCGAACATGATATCGCCCAGGTCGATCACGGACAGGCCGTTGACCTGACCCACCTGTTCACCTTCGACATCGATCTTGATGGTGCCGTTTCCGATCATCTCCTTGGTCTTTTCCATCATCAGGCTCGACCGGTTGAACCGCTCGTCTATGGCCTGCATCACATGCTTTGCCTCCACCAGTTCAGCCCCTACCTCACCTGCATAGAAACTCGCCTCTCTGATGACATCGGATATCTCGCCGAAACGCGTGGAGAGCTTTTCCTGATCAGCAGCAAGCCTGCAGCTGTGTTCCACGATCTTTGCTATTGCATGCTTGTCTAAATGGCGCAGGTTTTCCTCCTCGCAGAGGTTGCAGACAAACGAGGCGTAGCTCTTCATGTTTTCAATTGTGCGTTCCATGATCATATCGAAATCAGCCTTTACCTTGAAGAGATCCTGAAAATCAGGGTCCAGCTCATAGAGCCGGTAGTAGAGGTACGGGTCTCCTATGAGGATTACCTTGATATTCCAGGGGATCGCTTCGGGCATGAGTCCCCGGGTGGTCATGAATCCGAGGCGCTCACCGGCCTCTTCGATCAGGATCTCCTTATTGCGGATGGAGCGCTTGAGACTGTCCCACGATAACATGTTGCGGAGCACATCCTCCACCGGCAGGATCAGGTATCCGCCGTTCGCCCTGTGTACGGAACCTTCCCGGATCATGGTGAAGTCGGTGAACAACGCACCCATCATGGCCTCTTTCTCGAT
>DAISYU010000178.1:0-5106 GCA_036825155.1 Thermodesulfobacteriota bacterium
GCCTGCTAAGCGAGTGTGGGGTTTATAGCTCCACCGAGGGTTCAAATCCCTCTCTCTCCGCCATACTATTCACCAGTCCAAACATCATTATTCCCAGGGATTCAGCACTGTTGAACCATAGTCATCGTATTGGGTCTGTGTACCAGCGCATTGCTGACAACCTGTTCTCCTCTAACAGCAAGTCTCTGCATTTTCTTTAGAAAACTCCAGGGAGAAGGGCCTTCCCGAAATAAATTTCAAGCATAATAAACAAATGTCGATAAGAGAAGAATAGGGGTATGGAAATGAAATATCAGGGAAGATTTTTTGGGAGATCATGGATGACGAAAAAAGAGATAATCAAGTCATTGATATTGAGTCCGTGTTACCTGAAGATGAAGTTGAAAGAACGTGCCATGCTGGTAAAAAGGCTCGTCAATCAACGGTTTTGATCATCCATCTTAGAGCATATTATACGGGTCCACATCGATCTTGTATTTTACCTGTGAGGGAATATCTATCTGCATAATGGAATCGATGGTTCTGTGCAGACCAGCTCGGTCATTCGATCTGAGGAGAAAGTGCCACCTGTAGCGATTTCTGAGAAGAGAGACTGGTGCAGGGGCAGGACCCAAGACATCGACATTTTTATGATTGATTCTCGAACTCACCTCATGGATCACCTGGCGCACCAGCTCATTTCTGGAGGACGAGAACACGCATCGGGCCATATGCACAAAGGGAGGAAATCCCGATGCCTGTCTGATAAGCTCCTCGCCGGCGATCATCCCTTCGTAATCATACCCGGCAATCGACTTGATGAGAGGATGGTCGGGGATGAGCGTTTGTACGAGGACTCTCGTGTTCGCAAGCCGTCTTCCAGCCCGGCCTGATACCTGTACAATCTGCTGGAATGTCCGCTCTCCCGCCCTGAAGTCGGGCATGAACAGAAGCTGTTCCGCATGCAGTACCCCTACGAGGGTGAGGTAAGGAAAATCATGACCCTTTGCGATCATCTGGGTTCCGATTATTATATCTATCTCCCGGTTTCTGACAGACTCAAGGGCTGATTCCAGTTTTTTTGTGCTGGTAATCTCATCTGAATCCATTTTGAGTATGCGAAGATCAGGGAAATGGCGTGTTACCGCATGCATGATCTTTTCCGTTCCCATACCGAGCGGCTTCATATCCAGACAGCCGCAGGAAGGACAGATCTCGGGGAGCTGCAGGGAAAACCCGCAATAGTGGCACAGCGCGAGGCCTTTCGCCTTGTGGTACGTAAGGCTCCTGTCGCACTGCGAACAGGTAATGACTTTGCCGCATCCCGGACAAACCAGTGCTGCCGAAAAGCCTCTCCGGTTTATGAAGAGGAGACATTGTTCCTTTCTGGAGACTGTCTCTTCTATGGCTTCCAAGAGCCTGTCGGACAGAGGATCTTTACTGTCCCGTGTGTCGATGATCTCTATTTCCGGCAGAGCAGCATGACCGGTCCTCTTTGACATGGTGATGAGCTGTGTGTTCTGTGACCCTGATTTGGAAAACGTATCCATGCTTGGGGTCGCTGATCCGAGGATCACAACGGCATTGTTGTTTTTTGCCCGCAGTATGCTCAGGTCCCGTGCATTGTAGGGAACGCCGTCTTCCTGCTTGTAGCTGTGGTCATGTTCCTCGTCAACGATGATCAGTCCGAGTCTTGTAAGTGGAGCGAAAATGGCCGAGCGGGTACCGAGTACAAAATGTACCTTGCCGGAGGATACTTTCATGAACTCCACCGAGCGGTCCCTGGGGGTGAGTCCGGAGTGGAATACAGCGATCTCCGATGGGATCCTCTGCTGGATCATGGCGATGCTCTGGGGAGTAAGGGCAATCTCAGGTACGAGATACAGTACCGAGAGACCCATTGTCAGGGCCTTAAGGGCGCAGGCAAGGTAGACTTCCGTCTTACCCGAACCGGTGATGCCGTGGAGGATAAATGTCTTGAACCGATGAGAATCAAGGGCGGCGGTCATCTCCCGTATAGCTTCTGCCTGGTCGTGCGTATACTCGATGGTGTTTGTCGGGTGGCTGCAGTCCCGGGGTGTGGCAGGGTTATCGGCAGTCTTAATGTAGCCTTTTTGTATGAGCGACGAGATCGTGCCGGTACTGCCGGGGAACAACTTCTTGAGCTTGTCAAGGGACATTCCTTCCTCAGGGATTGCTTCGATGAGGGCTCGTTGTTTTTTCCCTGTCCGTCCTGAACCTGCCTTTGTCGTAAAGAGCAGGACATCACTGTCCAGACGCATTGTCCTGGCCTGCCTCAGGTAGGGGGGGAACGCCATGGCAACCGCCGATCCTATGCCCGTGTGGTAGTACCGTGCGCACCACAAAAGGAGGTCAATGAGTTCCTGTGTGATGAGCGGAGTTTCATCGAGGAGCCTTGAGATGCTTTTCAGCCCCGGCATCTCTTTGTTGTGTACAGAAACGATAACGCCCACTTTTTCGGTCTTTTTCACCGGGACAACCACCCGTGAACCGATTTTCGCATCCATGCCCTGAGGAACTTCATAGCTAAGCCTCTTGGGGATGCCGGAGAGGACCACGACTTCTGCCAGGATTTTACTCATGACCCATAAGCTAACATTATGGTTCAAAAAGGGGAAACCGTTTTTTAGATACGCTTGACTCAAGGACGTGTTACCCTTTATACTTACTACAGTATATACGGAGGGTTTCTTGAAACGGGTAGGGTTGGATCAGATATTGCGAGACCTAAAGGACAGTGACCCCGAGATCAAGCGAATGGCGGCAAATGCAATCCTCCAGGAATCTCCCTCGCCGGATACGCTTATAGCCGAAATATTGGAAGATGCTGACAAACCCACGGCTATGGCTATATACGATGTTCTTTTTTATGACGATAACGACTATCCTGCGATATTTTTAAACGCAGCAATTGATCCGGACCCAAGGGTCCGGAGACTGGCTGTGAGGTATCTGTTCCGCAGAGGGCTGTTTAGAGTAGAAGACGGGATCAAGTGGTTGGCGGATGACGACCCGTATGTCCGCAGAAGGGTTATCAGCTATCTCTTCTGGCTTAACGGGGGGGCTGCTATAGATCCTGTCATGGCCATAGCCCAGGGAGACCCGGATGAAAAGGTCCGCAAAGATGCCTTGCGGCTCATCGCAAAGTGGGGCGAAAAAAAAGATGCACAATATTTGATCAAGATACTGGAAGACCCCTCTGTGGACATCAGAATGCAGGCGATCCATGCCCTGAAAAGGCTTACGGGCGAAGATTTCGGAGAACCCATCGGTGCATCGGATGATGAGTTCGAATGGATTGTGGCAAAGTGGCAGGGATGGTGGGAGATCATGAGAGAAAGGATTTGATATGGAAGAGACACAATATACTGCCAAAGAATTTGCCTCTCTGCTCGGGATATCCAAGTCAGCGCTGTTGAAGATGGAAGCAGGAGGCACGCTTCCGGAACCACAGATGGATGGCGGTATACGGGTCTACATGCCCCAGGATATCAACGTTTATTTATCGATGCTGGGCAAACCTCCATTGGTTGAAACAAAGAGACGGCAGATCTTTCTGAATTTCAAGGGGGGAACCGGCAAGACGAGTATATCAGCGTTCTATGCCTTTCGCCTTGCACAGCTCGGCATGAATGTACTCCTGATAGACCTTGATCCCCAGGGGCATCTTACGCAATGTCTCGGGATCAATCATGGTTCTTTCGATGGCACGCTCTATAATGTACTGATCGAACGGTCAAATATTCAGGATGTGATCATCGATACAAAGATGAAGAACCTGAATCTTATCCCGGCAAACCTCGACCTCTCACCGGTGGAGCTGGCGCTTACCTCTATGAACGCCCGGGAACTGCGGCTGAAAAAGAGCCTCATGTCCGTTCAGGACGAATATGATATTATTATCATGGATGCTTCTCCGTCCATCGGGCTGCTCAATCTCAACGGGATCCTTGCCAGCACTGAGCTCTTCGTACCTGTTCTCGCGGATTTTCTTTCATACCACGGGTTAAAGATCCTGTTCGAAACGCTGGCCACCATAGAAGAGGATTTTGATTTTCTGCTGGATAACATCTATATCTTCCTGAATCATTACAATGCCTCGCATAACATCTGCCAGAGAGCAAGGGAAGCCCTTGAAGAGCACTATGCCGGGTATTTGATGAAGACGATAATACGCCAGGACACAAAGATTGCAGAAGCGGCAAGTATGGGAATGCCCATACACCAGTTCGCACCGAAAAACAGGGGAGCAACGGACATAAACGATTTTATCAAGGAAATTTTTCCGAACCTGCCAATTGCCTTTTAAGGGGTTTTATGGTTAACCTATACGACGTGACTTTATGTGAGCGGGCAATTGTAATGAAGCAGTTATTGTGAGCTGAGGAGCGAGAACATATGAAAGACGGATTCGATAAAAGTGTCGCAAAAAAGATGCCCAGGATGCAGAAAAAGAGGCCCAACAGGCCCTGGAACATTGACCCTGTCCTGTTGAAGGACCAGGAAGAACAACATCAGGCAGATGTGCCGGAAGAAAAACCCGTACTGAAATCAAAAACAGAACCGCAAAAGAACCAGGTTGATCCAGCAAAGGCTGTCGAGACCATTATCGATCTGAGCTCCGATATCACCCAGGTGATTTTTGAAAAGAAGGAGATTCAGCGTAAGCTGATGGAAAGCAGCAAAACCCTTTCCGTAATCGAACAGGAGAATGCGCTCCTGAGGGAAAGTGTTGCCGCGATTGAGAATACGGCCCTCGATAACAAGATGATCGAGCGGGAGATCAATTTCCTGAACGAACAGCTTGAAGACGCTGATTATTATATCAAGAACATGGTTGGCCTGTTGGACGAGAGAACGCAGAATCTTGACAGAGAGACCGCCCGGAGAGCCGAACTGGAAGAAAAGATCGCCGGGATTTCCCATGAAATACAGGAAAAGGCCAAGGTCGACGTCAAGGTTTCCATCCTTGAAAGGGATCTGGGTATAAGCAGTGCCCGCATTCTTGATCTGGAATCACAGCTTGATGAGGAATGCAAGAAGCGAGAGCCGCTTGAGCAGGAGATTGTGGAGCTTAAGGATGCGCTCGACAGAGTGTATTCATCG
>DAISYU010000179.1:0-5106 GCA_036825155.1 Thermodesulfobacteriota bacterium
GCCGAAGCTGATGGATGAGCTGAATGAGGTGTTGGGGGCATGAGTAATCCTTCGTCAATCCCTGACTCATGGCGATGGGCTACTATGGGTGAGATTGCTGACGTCATTGGTGGTGGTACACCAAGGACAGACAATCCAGAATTCTTTGGTGGTAAGATACCTTGGATAACACCCGCTGATTTATCCGGATATACTTCTAAAACAATTTCACATGGTGCTCGGAATATAACTCAATCTGGATTGGACAACTCTGGGGCTCGAATGATGCCTACAGGTTCAGTTCTTTTTAGCTCTAGAGCACCTATTGGATATGTTGCAATAGCAGCAAATCCAGTTTCAACTAATCAGGGATTCAAAAGCTTTGTTCTTAGAGATGGCATCTTTCCTGATTTTGTTTACTACTATCTGCAGAGTGCAAGAGAACTGATTGTAAATTATGCAAGCGGAACAACCTTCCTAGAAATTTCGGGCAAGAAAGCAGCACAGATTCCATTTCCAGTAGCCCCTCTTCAAGAACAAGAATGCATAGTAAAAGAGATCGAGAAGCAGTTCACTCGACTGGAAGCAGGGGTATCGGCGCTGAAGCATATACAGGCCAATCTGAAACGCTACCGCTCCTCGATCCTCAAGGCTGCCTGTGAAGGCCGCCTCGTCCCCACCGAGGCCGAGCTCACCCGACAGGAAGGCCGCAGCTATGAATCCGCTGACGTCATCTTAAAAAGAACCAGCAAAGGAGCACTCCATAAAAACCGTCGAGATGATAATAAGAAGGACAAACTTCATCATAACCAAGAGACATCGAACACAAATGAACTCCCACGACTACCAAAAGGTTGGGCTTGGACCGCACCCAAGAACTTGGCACTGTCTGATAATAACGCGATATGTGCAGGTCCTTTTGGGACTATCTTCAAAGCAAAGGATTTTCGACCTACAGGTATCCCGATTATTTTCCTTCGACATGTAGCTCCCGGAAAATATTTAACAAGAAAACCAGGCTTCATGGATGCAAAGAAATGGAATGAGCTTTTCAAACCATATTCTGTCTATGGAGGAGAACTACTCATAACCAAACTGGGAGATCCGCCAGGCGTCTGTGCAATTTATCCTCAAGATATTGGACCTGCAATGGTCACACCTGATGTAATCAAGATGTCCGTAAATGAAAAACTGGCATCACCCAAATTTTTGATGTGTTACTTCAATAGTGAGACCTCTCGACATTATGCAACCGGAGTTGCTTTTGGGACAACTCGGCTCAGATTAACTATACCTATTTTTCGAGATCTGCCAATTCCTCTTCCTCCTTTAGCCGAACAACATCGCATAGTCTCCGAGGTCGAGCGCCGCCTCTCGATCATCGACGAACTGGAAGCAATCGTCGCAGCCAATCTCAAGCGTGCCGAGCGCCTGCGTCAGGCCATCCTCCACAAGGCCTTTACCGGTCAGCTGGTATGATTGACTTCACAGAGATTATGGTACACTCCATATGCAGTAGTTCACAGAATCAATGAACTCAGACACACAAGGTATAGTAACACGGCAGAATCGCTTTCTGCTTTGATTTTAAATGATGTTTTATGCACAAGGAGCGTAAGATAAAAACTTTTACCTTACAAACGGAGTATTTCTATTCTGAACTGCAGGATACGATTTGTTGTTCCACGGCATTCCGTTATATAGAGGTTCTTCATGATCACCCATGATGATCTGCTGCAGTTCCTGGGCATTGGAGAAAACGCCGACTTCGAATGCAAGCTGGCTGACGGAGGTTTGCCGAAATCACTCTGGGAAACGGTCTCCGCCTTTGCCAATACCGCCGGCGGATACATCATCCTGGGCATTAGACAGACGGAACATGATTATGAAATAATCGGGGTGAAACATCCCGAAACCCTCAAGAAGACCTTCTGGGACGGTCACAACAACATCCAGAAGCTGAGTGTTCCTCTCTGCCATGAATCAGATATCCGTATGATGATCGTTAACTCACGGACTCTCGTGGTTATCCATATCCCTGCCGTGCAAAGAAAGCAGCGACCTGTCTACATCAACGGCAATCTGTTCAGGGGGTGCTATAAACGCAATTTTGAAGGAGACTACCACTGCTCTGAGATGGAAGCCCGTCAGATGCTCCGGGACAGTACGGACGATCCGCTCGATGGGATCATCCTGCATGGGTTCGGCTTGGGCGATCTTGATCAGGAATCTCTGAAAGCATACAGGCAGCGGTTCTCGGCACGGGACCCGGACCACCCGTATCTCGGTCTGCCAGAGCTCGATTTTTTCCATAATCTTGGAGCCTGGCGGAAGGACAGACACACAGGAGAAGAAGGGATTACGCTGGCAGGACTGCTCATGTTCGGCCGCGAACGCAGCCTCTTGGATGCATTGCCCCATTTCCACCTCGACTATCAGGAGCAGCTCACCGATGACCCGGAGATTCGCTGGACATTCCGTCTGACCCTTGACGGCAAGTGGACCCCCAATCTCTTCAACTTTTATTTCCGGATATACCCTCGACTAGTCGAAGGCATCGATGTGCCGTTCAAGCTCGACCGCAATGCGGTCCGCCTCGGCGAGACCCATGTTCACGAAGCCCTTCGAGAGGCGCTGGTGAACACCCTTATCCATGCCGACCATCAGATAACCAAACCCATTGCCATCATCAGGGGGCGGGACTCATACCTGTTCCAGAACCCGGGACGTCTTCGGATACCACGTGACGCCCTCTACCAAGGAGGTATCAGCGACCCGCGCAATCCAAGCCTGCAGAAGATGTTCGGATTTATCGGACTGGGTGAAAAGGCCGGGTCGGGATTTCAGAAGATCCTCAGGGCATGGAGAGAACAGCACTGGTGGCTGCCTCTCGTCAGACTGGACCCGGTAATGGAGCTGACCCGCGTGTGGCTCCCTCTGATAAGCATGATTCCGGAAGAGGTGGAAAAGGAGCTGCGAACAATCATCGGGGATGCATATGACTCTCTCAGCGAGGATGACAGGCTCATCCTTGTCATGGCCCATCGGATGGATGAGGTGGGAAACGAAGATATCCAGCAATACAGCCGCACACACCCCAGAGATATCGGTGAACGATTGAAATATCTTGTCTATCAGGGATGGCTTGACCGCTCCGGCCATGGCCGGGGGACACGATATCGCCTCAAGGGGAGATCCCATACCGATGAATTGCCCGGTCTTCCCGGACGGATTGCGCCGGACTCCGAACATTTGGAGGAGAGCTCCGAACATTTGCCCGTGAGCTCCGAACATTTGAAGAAGGACTCCGAACAATATGCCGCACTTCTTGAGCTGGCCCGACCTGTCCGGGAAAAGCATAAAGCTGATAAATCATTGGTTATTCATGTCATACTGGAACTGTGTGCAGGACGATATCTGGAACTCCGAACATTAGCCGAATTCCTTGACCGAAAACCTGACAGCATCAGGAACCACTACATCGCTCCTTTGATAAAAAATGGATACCTGGAGACACGCTTCCCTGAGCCTAATCACCCTCAACAGGCATACAGAGCAGTGAAGAAAGGCAACTAAGCACGATGACTGATTCAGCCCAGATTGTCCAGAAACTCTGGAACTACTGCAACATCCTCCGCGATGACGGGCTCTCCTACGGCGACTACGTGGAGCAGCTGACCTTCCTGCTCTTTCTCAAGATGGCCCATGAGCAGAGCATGCCTCCATACAGGAAGCCTTCACCCATTCCCAAGGGCTACGACTGGGAGAGCCTGCTCAAAAAGGACGGCGACGATTTGGAGGCGCACTACCGGCACATCCTCGACACCCTGGGAAAGAAGTCCGGCATGCTGGGCCTCATCTTCCGCAAGGCCCAGAACAAGATCCAGGACCCGGCCAAACTCCGTCGCCTCATTATGGACCTCATCGACAAGGAACAGTGGTCGAGCATGTCGGCTGATGTAAAGGGCGATGCCTACGAAGGCCTGCTCCAGAAAAACGCCGAAGACGTCAAGGGCGGCGCGGGTCAGTATTTCACGCCCCGCTCTCTCATCGCAGCCGTTGTGGATGTCATGCGTCCCGGGCCTGCCATGACCATATGCGATCCTGCCTGCGGCACGGGCGGGTTCCTGCTGGCAGTGCATGACTATATTGCAGACCCGAAGCACTATAAGCTTGATATCGAGCAGAAGCGACTTCTCAAGAACGGCACCCTGTTCGGCGTCGAGCTGGTGGACAGTGTTGCACGGCTTTGCTGCATGAATTTCCTGCTGCACGGCATCGGTGCGGAAAACGACGATGTGGTTCCCATCGAGGTCCGCGACTCGCTGGCAAGCCAGGGTGGAAAATTCTATGAGATGGTCATGACCAATCCGCCCTTCGGCAAGAAGAGCAGCATTACCATCGTGAACGGTGGCGGCCAGGTGCAGAAGGAGAGCCTCACGATCCACCGGGACGACTTCTGGGCCACCACGAGCAACAAGCAGCTCAACTTTCTCCAGCATGTCTTCACCATACTGAAACAGCATGGCAAAGCGGCCATCGTGGTTCCGGATAATGTTCTGTTCGAAGGCGGTGCAGGTGAGACCGTCCGCCGCAAGCTCATGCACGAGTCAGACGTCCACACCCTTCTGAGGCTGCCCACCGGCGTATTCTATGCCCAGGGCGTAAAAGCGAATGTGTTGTTCTTCGATCGTAAGCCCGCCAGCGAAAAACCCTGGACTGACAGGCTCTGGATCTATGACCTCAGGACCAACATGCACTTCACCCTCAAGGAGAATCCACTGAAGCGCAGCGACCTCGACGACTTTGCGCAGTGCTTCCATGCACAGAACAGGCACGAGCGCACCGAATCCGAGCGCTTCAAGGGATTCTCCTACGAAGATCTCATAAAGCGCGACAAGGTCAACCTTGACATCTTCTGGCTCAAGGATCAGTCCCTGGAGGAATCAGCAAACCTGCCTGATCCGGATGTGATAGCGGCCGAGATCGTCGAGGACCTTGAGGCTGCATTAGAGCAGTTCAATCTTATAACAGATGACCTGCAGAGATAAACAGGTTCGAAAAAAACCTTCTGATTATCAAAGAAATGCGAGAGAAGGGACTCGAACCCCCACGGTTTTACCCACT
>DAISYU010000180.1:0-5100 GCA_036825155.1 Thermodesulfobacteriota bacterium
TGCCACCAGAGGGGGGCTACTGTGGACGTCTTCTCACCTGTTAATGAATCACTGCCGAACTTCATGATGGGCCACAGCACCGAGTACTCCTCATAGCTGCCCCGCTGCAGATGTCCGTAGAAGGGCCAGAGATGCGAGGCTCTCTGGGTATCGTCGTGATAAGTGAGATAGTATGGCGGGAGCAGGCATGGCGATGCGAATGTGATGCGGGAATCCGGCTTCTCACGGTTATAATAGCAGGGGAACAGCCAAGAGCGTTTCAGTGTGTTGTCCTGCAAGCGGCTGAATATGGGGAAGACGATGTCCTGACGTGAAAGGCCCCTGGATGGATCCTGTGTGTCGATGTACACCGGGCCGAGTATGAATCGCTGCTCAAAGCTAGAGCCTTTTTTGTTAAGGCCATAGAAGGGTATGATGTGGAAGTAAGAGCTCTCTTCACCGGCATACGAGAAATACAGCGGCAGAGCGATGGTCATGCTCTCCTGCGGAGATCTCGCGTACCACAGGAGCGGGAACACCCTGAAGGAGCGCATGCCGGGCCCTGTCTCATGGTGGAAAATGGGCCACATCACGTCCCAGCCTGCTCGCTGGGTGGCATCATCCCGGTACCTGGAGAACACAGGCATGAACAAAAGATGTCTGTTGTAGGTCTGGCCTATCCGGTAGGTACCGTAGACCGGGAAATAGTAGGTGAACTCGGAGGGAAGTTCTGTATTGCCTGCCCGATAATAGAAGGGAAAGATCGTGGTGAAAAAGGCCGGGCCGTTTCGAAAATCAAGATAGACCGGCAGGCCCGTCCGCAGGCTGAAGTCCTCCCGGCGGTAATCCCAGTAGAGCGGGAAGAAGGTGTGCAGTGATGACGTCTCGTTCTGCCAGCTTCCGTAGAGAGGGAAGATAAGCCGGAGATGATCCTTGTTTTTCTCCCGGTTGTAATACAGTGGAAAGACCACATCGGTTGCGAGATCCTCGCCCCGGGAAGAGTACCACAGGGGTATTGCACCCCTGGCCCTGTAGGTGGCGGTATTCCTCCAGTAATACGGAAAGACGAATCCTCCCGATGTGTCGATTCCCTTCTCATACCAGTACAGCGGCAGAGCGCGGTGTGAGAAGTAGCCGGGAGAGGACTGGTAATTCAAGAGCGGCCAGAACAGGTCGAGCGTCATCTTCTCGTTGATGGGGTCCTGCCCGTAGCGGAAAAAGGGATATATGGTGGAGTGTTCCGTGTACGATGCTTTTCGATTTATCCCGAAGACAGGCCAGATATGGTAGTATGAGTAATCTTCTCCCCGTCCGTTCCAGTATACCGGAAAGAAGATGCGGTGAAAGCGTTCAGGTTCGTTGTGGTACCAGTAGAGCGTGAGGGTCAGGGATACCTTTTCCCCCTCACGTTCATAGACATTCAGGGGCCAGAGCACGCTTGTCTTGCTGTAGTCCCGTGAAGGGTCGCTCTCGGTTGAGAATATCAGGGGCCGTACGGCCTGGCGTTTCCACTCTCCGCGCCATTGGCTGCGGTAGAACGGCCAGAGGATGTCGGTTTCACCTCTATCCTGCTCGACCTTGTGGTACACGAGAGGCCAGGCCGAAACTGGATAGGATTCCTGGCTATTCTCTGCTTGGAGCATATCCGGGAATCCGAACAGGAAAGAAAAACAGATCAGAAGGACAACCGAAGAAACCGTATACCGTGTCATAGGTGCGCATCCTCCTTCAGCCGGGCCGGATCATAACATACTATTTGACCTGAATTTTTATACAAGTCAATATGTACTCTACAGCTGGTTTTCTGAAACGTTACGGTATGCAGGACGGGATTATTGTTCGGCCACCTCTGTGAAGAGAGGAGACAGAATGTTCGGTACAGGTGTTACTATAGGTTGAAGACCATTTATATGAAAACAGAATCCAGTATCCAGAATTCAAAAAGCCAGAATAAAAAACCTTAAAATATAACGGCATAAGGCTTAGGCAAACCGGATACTTTTTCATCCTTCGTTGTGGCCAACAGGCCATGCCTGTAAGACTGTTCGTAAAGGATAAAAAAGATAAAATGGGGGAGATAGAATGAAGGTCCATGGCCGTGATCATAGACCCAAAAAGTCTTAAAGCACCCCAAGTGCAGTTCTTTCAGAGCAGGTTTTTGTGAAAGACTCTTCCCCCCGGTTACTTCGCAGAAAAGGGATCTGCCATCGACTCTTGCCCCCTTGTTTTGCCAGGAGCATTCTTTGAAAAAAAAGGATTATTCGATGTGGCCTTTATTATGTCTTTTGGGCTTTCCTTCTATTCTTTCAATGGGATTGTTTAAATAGACCTTTCCCAGCCCGATCGGTGAAGTGAGAATTCCACCTTTCTTATCTTCGCTGATTCCCTCTGAATACCCGAGATCTACGGGAACCTTGCCTCTTCCACCTTGTGCATCAACTACATATCTCGGACGGAGGAAACCTGTCGTTGCTCCGCAGAGGTCTCTGCAGATCTCTTTTCCTTTGTAGAGGTCCGTCCTAAAGTGGCCTGTTCCCTCAACAAGATCAGTGTAATATAAATAATATGGTCTTACGCCCATTTTACCCAGGCCGTGTACCAGGTCTTTCATCACGGCCGTGTCATCATTGACTCCCTTGAGCAGGACACTCTGGTTTGCTAAAGGAATGCCCAGCCCTCTGAGAATTTTAATGGCCTGATAACTTTCGTCAGTTATTTCGTTGGGATGATTAAAGTGCGTGTTTATGTAGAGTTGCGGATCATCAAGTGACTTGGGCGTGTGTTTTCGTAACACATCAATCAGTTCCTGGTCTTCGATAATTTTTTGCGGCCAGACGCATGGGACTCTCGTGCCAATTCTCACGAGCTCAAGATGCTCAATTTTTGTCAGTTTCTCCAGGATTTCATCAAGTCTCCTGTTTGGAATCAGCAGCGGATCCCCGCCAGATATCAATACGTCTCTAATAGCTTCGTGAGATGCAACATACTCAATTCCCTTAAGGATATCCTCTATAGATGGATTCTTCCGATCATCACCCACTTTTCTCTTTCTCGTGCAGAATCTGCAATACATTGCGCACTCGTTGGACACATACAATAAAACCCTGTCAGGATACCTATGGATGATTGTCCTTGGCCCGCCAAGAGGAATATCTCCTTCCTCATCCAGCGGGTCTGCCGTCAGATCCATATAATGCTCAAGTTCATCGACATCAGGAATTGCCTGTTTCCAGATACCGTCATTTACCTTTTCAATGAGACTGAGGTAATAAGAATTTACCCTCATTGGGTATTTGGCAATTACGTCCCTAAGTCTGGGATCAACACGTGCCTTTTGATTGGTAAGCCATTTTTCCAGATCTTCGAATGTTCTTATCGAGTTTTTTAAAACATTTTTATATGCCATAGGTAACTCTCCTCAGCCCAAAAGGGCCCCGGTCTACCGTTGACCCCTGGTTAGTATTGCTCTCAGATCATCAACGCGTTTTTTGAAGTTTTTGTCCTTTTGAATTTCTTCCTTCACTCTCTCTATTACGCTGCTGACCGTACTATATTTTTCTATATCAAAGGATGTGCCGATTTCCTTCAAAGGATCGCACCGTAGATGTCTTGTTAGATAGATCGCAATATTCCTTGGCTCATTGAATTTGCCTCTCCTTGATGTGGAGAGATCACGACCATCAACCTTAAAAAAGCGGCATACCTCAGCCTTTATCGTTACTACATCAGGGGCACGGTATCGAGATCCCGGGACCTCTTCAAGGTTCGTATGTATAAAATACATTTCCTTAAGTGTATCAACAAATTCTGCACTGCCTAATACAGCGGGCAGCGTCATTCTGCCAAATAGTTGGTTAATCTCTTCAGCTGTCGCCCTGGAAACAAATTGTTTGTATAGTCTGATGCTTTCAGGCCTGTTTTTCGAGAATAAGGACAGTATGAAATCCTTATGCAGCCAGTCCCATTTCCTGGCATTGGAGAGATAGCCCTTATGGCTGCTCCATTTGTATGTATTCAATGTTTCAACGAGCCCGGCCTCTAATGGATTTCTATGTATATATCGAACGAGTTCTAATAGATACCTGTCAGCATCAACTACAATAGATTTGTATCGACCTCTGAATAATTGGCCATCACACGAATGCGATCTATTAAAACATTGTGTGTAAACCCCATTTAAATGCCTCATCGCTCTTGATAAATTTGCATTGGGTGTTTGAATTAATAAATGATAGAGGTTTGACATCAGGCAATAGGCGGCTACATGCACGTGGTAAACATCAACGAGTTCGTTGAGAATATCAATAAATGCTTCGCAGTCCCCATCTGTTTTGAAGATCACTTCGCCTCGTCTGCCGCGATTCATCACATGATACCAGGCATCGGGATACTGTATTCGTAATGGTCTTGACATAATGTATTGTTATAATAAGTAACAGGCATCAAGAGTCAACGGCAGACCTGACCCCTTTTCTGTTCGAGGATTCATGTACATGATCGAGCCCTGTATGTAATGACGATCAGCTCAGGATATGAATTTTAACCAGCTTGGGAGCTTCTTTTTGCCGTTAGAGCATTTTCTGCATCCACACGGTATCAAACAGCTGGCCATTCTTCTTCCCGACCTCTTTGAAACGTCCGCGTTCGATGAATCCATTCCTCTTGTGAAAGTTTATGCTGCCGGTATTGAGGGATGATATATTCGCCAGGAGGGTTGTGATACCTCTTTCTCGCCCCTTTTTTTCGAGAAACTCAAGTAGAATTTTCCCCAGGCCTTTCCCTGTGTGATCCGGATGTATAAAATATGTCACTTCAGCAGTTTGTGAAAATGCAAGCATTGGATTGTGCGCACGTAACATTCCGAAACCTACAATCATGCCGTTCTTATCTTTTATGGTTCCTGTCGGGAACCCATTCGACATTTTTAAAAACATATCAAACGCCTGGTATGGCAATCTGTTTTCCGGAAAGGCAGCGAATGAATTTTCAACATAATAGTTGAAAATATCAATTATTTCTTCTCGGTCTTCAGTCGCCATCTCTCTGAGAGAATACTCCATATTTTAGGTTCATCCCACTAAAGCGTACTTGGACTCATGAAGGGCCAAGATTTTCAGTTTA
>DAISYU010000181.1:0-5031 GCA_036825155.1 Thermodesulfobacteriota bacterium
ACTTCATTCATGACACCGGCTTCCCATACAGATAGCCGTCGCCAACCTCAGGTCCTATGACCTTGCTTCAGAATTGACTTGCATCAGATCGTGATAATACATTATTACCTCATTGTGCATTGATGATGTAACTTTACAATTCAACTGATGTTATTTGCCATCCACTGAACGGGGAAGAGAGCTAGAGGCACTTTGTCATGAAATCGTACACCAGTAAGGGCAAAGAGCGTGTTGTCTGCGCTGACGAATCTCCTGATCTGGATTCTCCCGATAATCACAAATCAGGCGTTGATTCATTCAATCCTTATGACAACAGACTCATAAGATTAGCCAATCTTTTACCCGAGGCAGTGTACCTTACGGACGCAGAAGGGATTATCACTTATGTAAACCAGGCCGGCCTGAGTATGTTTGGATACTCGTCTGATATGATCGTCGAGAAGATGTCACCCGAGATGTTCTTTGTCTCCCGGGACTACAGCCGCCTGCAAAGAAATCTGAGGAAGTGCCTGAACGGTACCCATGGACTGGCTCAAAAATACACGGCGCTGAAGCAGAACGGAAAGACCTTTCCTGTGCTTGTGTACTTGCATCCCCTATTAAAGAACGCCACCTGTAACGGTTCGGTCGGATTGATCATCGACACCTCTTCCCGGAAATCAAAGCGGGATGCATTCCTGACAGCAGATCAGAAAATACATGCCGTTCTGGACAATGCGCCTTATGGCTGGATTCTCTGTGACTTTCAGGGCAAATTCATCGAATCCAGTGTATCCAACATGAAAGGGCTCAATATCTCCGATGAGGACCTTGTCGGACTGAACATCTGTGATTTCGTGGATGAAGATGTACGGGAGAGTGTCCTCAGGTTTCTTCAAAAGGTTAAGCAGGAGGGTAAGGCCAGCGGCATACAACACATTAAACTGATGAACGGAGAGGAACGGAGTTACGAGTATAAGGATGTGGTGGTCTATGACGGCGAGAAACCCGTTGCGGTAAGGATCTTTGCATGGGATATCACTGATAGGGTAAGGGACAAGCAGGCCTTGGAGGCCAGCGAAGCACGGTACCGGGGTGTGTTCGAAAACACCGGCCTGCCCACCGTCATCCTTGAGGAAAACCTGCTCATTTCCATGGTGAACGTCAAGTTTGAAGAGCTGTCGGGATATGCGAAAAACGAGATCGAGGAGAAGATGAGCCTTTCTCAATTCATCGGGGAAGAGGCCAAAGAAAGGATCCTCAGGCTGTTCCTCGATAAGTCGGGAGACTGCCCGTCGGAATATGAATGCTGCATCATCAATCGCAGAGGCGAGACGTTCGACATGATTGTACGCTTCGGCAGCATATCCAGCACCAGGCAGATGATTGCATCGTTCACCGACATCACGTCGCTGAAGCAGACCGAGACGGAGCTCAAAGAGAGCAGAGAGCATCTCCAGCAGGAGGTCTCTCTCCTCCGGTCTTCCCTGAAGGGATGCTTCCGTTTCGGCGATATTATCGGCAAGAGCCGGGTGATGCAGGATGTCTATGAAGCTATAGTAAAGGCGGCCGAGGCCAAAGCCAATGTCATCATCTACGGTGAAACCGGAACAGGAAAGGAGCTCGTTGCCCGTGCCATTCACAAGATGAGCAGCCGGGAAGAGAACAGGTTTGTCACCGTGAACTGCGGAGCCATCCCGGAGAATATCATTGAGAGTGAATTCTTCGGTTATAAGAAAGGGGCATTCACCGGTGCTCATGCAGACAAGCCGGGGTATCTGGATTTTGCCGACCATGGAACGCTGTTCCTTGATGAGGTGGGCGAGCTGAGCCTGAACATGCAGGTGAAGCTCCTGCGGGTGATCGACGGCGGAGGGTTCATTCCGCTCGGGTGCAATGAAATCAGGAAGGCGGATGTACGGATCATCGCGGCAACGAACCGCAACTTGAAAAAGCTGATCAAGGGCAGATCCATCAGGGAAGATTTCTTCTACCGGGTCCACATCATCCCTGTTTATCTACCGCCTCTGAGGGATCGGAAAGAAGACATCCCTCTCCTCATCGATCATTTCATAAAAACGCATGGCGGACCCTGCCCGCCCATTACCGGCAGGATGATGGATGAGTTCCTCGCCTATGACTGGCCCGGAAACGTGAGGGAGCTGCAGAACGTCATCCACCGGTATATTTCCATGAGAAAAATCGATTTTTCCGGATCGCCGAAAGCCAGCCACTCTTCCGGAAAAGTTAAGGCACTATCCCTGGAAGCAGGGAACATACTGAACATGATGGAGTCGTATGAGAAAGAAATCATCGAGGATGCGCTCAATCGCTTCCGCTGGAACCGGACACAAGCCGCCGCTTTCCTCGGGATCAATCGGAAGACCCTTTTCATCAAGATAGCCAAATACGGGTTAAACCAACCCCGATATGGGGTCTCAAAACCCCACAAAAAGTAATTTAATAAGTGATAACATTATCATACAACTATTCGTGTTCTTTCCGTTGAGTCGGTATTGCCCCACCCTCTTGTGTGCAAATATCCATCAGATAATGAAATTATCTTATTTATAACAATCCCTTGAGCCAAAGGTATCGGTCTGGCACCATTCTTGTTTATGTTCCATGTCGTTGTTTCACATGAGCGGGGCATGGGCAGGGATTTTACTGATCTCTCAAGTGCTTGTAGAATATAACCATCTCATTATGGATGGAATAACGTTTGAGGGGGTTTCAATGGCTAAAAGAATAGCGTTAGGTATTTTCATTGTCTTGTTTTCTCTTCCTGTGGCCGTCTCGGCAAGCACGTCATGTGCCACAAAGTATCCCGTCGTTTTGTCACACGGGATGGGTACCCAGTCCGAAATCCTGGGACTGATCGATTACTGGGGCGGCATCCCCAGTGCTCTGCAGGACGAGGGGGCAAGCGTCTACATCACCAATGTGAACGGCATGGATTCCAAGGCCAGCAAGGCAGCCTCATGGAAGACACAGGTCCTGGAGATCCTGGCGGTTTCCGGAAAGTCCAAGGTCAACGTCATCGGCCACTCCGACGGATGTCTCTACACCCGCTACGCCATCTCAAACCTGGGCATGGGCTCGAAGGTGGCAAGCCATACGAGCATCGCCGGCCCGCACCGAGGCAGCTGCATTGCCGACATGATCATGGGTCTGCTCGATACCACGGGCCTGACCAGCCTGGCAGGCACGGCTCTTGACTGGGTCTGGGAATTTGTCATGGGAGACACGGATCCTGACACCGAGTCGCAAGGCTATGAGCTGACGCGCGACTACATGATCAACACCTTCAACCCGAACGTCCCGAACGTGACCGGTGTCTACTACCAGAGCTGGGCTTACAAGGTAACGTCCGCTATCGGTGCAGGCATACTCACCATCACCTGGCTCGCCATGCTCCCTGTAGAAGGTGCCAACGATGTCCTGGTATCCGTCACATCGGCGAAGTGGGGCGATTTCCGCGGCGTGATCGATGGAGGGTTCTGGGGGGAATTGTTCGGCGGCGGCGTCAGCCACCTGGCTGCCGTAGGCCTGCTCACCGCGTTCTCCATAGGATACGATGCCCCTGACCATTTCGTCAGCGTCGTTCAGGAGCTCAAGTCCAAGGGTTACTGAAAACAGCCTGAAGCGAGGCCTTCTTGCTTCAGCTGTATGAACAGCTCGGTGCAACATGGTGCCCGGACTCTGATGGATTGTATCGGATGAAGCGCACCATGTTGCATTGTGTAATAATGATGTGCCAGATGATGGATCAGTCTTTTTGCATGAGGTTGATGCTATGAAAAAAGGGAAGGTCATGATTATAAGCCTGGCAGGTGCAGTATCGGTCCTGGTCCTCGCCCTCTTAGGCTATTATTGTTTCCCGTCAGGACAGGACAGGGACGTGCCTGTCAACGGTATCATCAAAGGACACAAGATAACGTTTCAGGACATGAAGGCGTATTTCAGGGGCAACCAGTTTGAATCCTGCGAAGAAGACCCGAATACCTATTTCTCCCAGACGATCATCAACCAGGATACGGTAAAGTATTTCAAGTTTCTTCAGCGGGAAATCAAAGGGGAAAATCTTGAGGATCACCTCAAGAAAGTGAAGGACTATCTCCATTCCGTAATGGATCCGGGAAAAGCCGGGGAGATGTTTGCCCTCTATCAGAAATTCTGCGCGTATGAGATGGACCTTGCCAAAAGGATCCAGAAATGGCCTCAGCCCAAAGATGCGGCTGATATGGTCCGATATCTGGAAGCAATCCAGGAATACAGGAGAGAAGTGTTCGGGGATGAGGTCGCGGACGCCATGTGGGGCGTGGAGGTCAAGGGACAGGAGTACAATATCAGGAAAGGTGCAATCATCCATGATCAGGACCTATACGGGGCTGAAAAGGAAGAAAGGATCAGGGAATTGAAAGCTGAGATGTGGGGTACCGATCCTGACAGCATTGAGGGCGCTCCTCAGGAAGATTCGGAAAGATATGCAGTGTATCAGGAAAAGGAGGCCATCTATCAGAAGGATCTTGATGAACTTCCCGATGACCAGCGCAAGGAAATGATCGCAGAGTTCCGCAGTGCCGTGTTCACCCCGGAGCAGGTGGCCAGGCTTGAGGCGGTGGATGAAGAGGTGAATCAGGAGACGGCAAGGGAAGAGGAATACCGCTCTCAGGTGAACAGGATCAGGCACGACCCAAGCATGAGTAGAGACGAGCAGGAAACGGCAATCAGAGATTTGCAGGACCAAACCTTCGGTGATGAGGCGGAAGCTTTCCGGAGGAGGCAGAACATAGAGAAGGGCTTGGACGAGTATCAATTTGGGAAATAAATCGTGGTGTCATGCCACGATGTCCTCATTGCAGATGAATATGCCATGGCACATTACTACAAAGTATCTTCCCCGCATGGCACAGGGTTTGCCCCTGTCTTTGCCGTCCACGACGTACGAGAAGTTCCGGTCTTTCTTGCGGCCCTAGCTTCTCGTTCGTTTTGTATCCGTCTTCTCCCTGGCCACAAGCCGCAGCTGTATGGTCACCAGGTTGTAGACCA
>DAISYU010000182.1:0-5014 GCA_036825155.1 Thermodesulfobacteriota bacterium
CTCTGAGCGATACCGAGCTCATCGCCATTCTGCTGGGTAGCGGCACCAGGAAATATGATGTCATGGAGCTCTCGAACAGGATTATCCTGGCCGTTGACGGCAGCAAGGGTAATCCTGATCTTGAGGAGCTGCTTGCCATCGATGGTGTCGGACTTGCCAAGGCAACGCTCATTTCAGCTGCGCTGGAGTTTTCCAGGCGCCGCATCAGTCCGGATGGCATAAGGATCTCTTTCCCTTCTGACGTTCTCACACTGATCCGGCACTATGCGGACAGAAAACAGGAACATTTTCTCTGTATCTCGATAAACGGCGCAAATGAGGTTATTGCCACTAGGGTTGTAACCATCGGCCTGGTGAACAGATCACACGTTCACCCCCGTGAGGTGTTTGCCGATCCTATTACCGACCGGGCCTCCGCTGTCATTGTTGCCCATAATCACCCTATCGGCTCACTCGAACCCAGCAAAGAAGACAGAGATGTCACAGCCATGCTCAAAGCCGCCGGCAAGACTCTGGGTATAAAACTGATGGACCATATAATCTTCAACAAAAAAGGATACTACAGTTTCCTTGAGCATGATGAAATGGAAGTTGCCTGACATTGAGGAACACACCGAATCCCGGTTCCTCACTCAGAGCAACACATTCCACATCAACTCACGGTATGCTCTATTACAGGACCCTGAATTTCAGCACAAAACCCCAGGGTCCCCTTGAAGACGACGAAGGAGTGCAGGAAAAATCAGGAGAAAAGCGGATCCTGTCTGAGCGAAGCGAGTTTATCCGCGACCTGATTTTTCCAAACGATTGAGTGTACTCCGCTGCAAGCGGAGCGGCTTCTCGGGGCGCATTTCTTTGGTTCCGTTTCTTTGGGCGATCAAAGAAATGAACAAAATAGTGTGTGGTCGGGAAGCGGGGATTTGAACCCCGGACCCCAGCGTCCCGAACGCTGTGCTCTACCAGGCTGAGCCACTTCCCGTATACCGATGTTCTCTATAGAAAATATTGCCTTACAAAGTCAAGGGCGATTGCACTATCTGCCTTTTTTTTCGTACGTGATGAACTGTTCCCTTACGACCCGGTGGTCCATCATGGCATTGATGTTTCTCGGGTATTCCCCAATATCAAAGGCAAAAAGGTCCTTGCCGAGACGTTTCATGGGGATGGTGATCTCGAACTTCGCATAGAGTTCGCTGTCGTCCCTGCCTGCCTGGAGCGTGTCGTTCCTGCCGCCGATGGAGATGCTGATGGCCTGGGTCGGCTGGGCCTTGATCTCGAGGCCGATTCCCTTGACGTTATCACCATCCTTGCCGTCATAGTAGTAGATGTTCGGCCATACCGAGATGAACCCGACATTCGGGATGGGGATGCCGAGGCTCAGATCGAGGCCGGGAAGCGCCTCCTCTCCGCCGTGCTCGTCGGAAAACGGGAGATAGAAATTCAAGTGCCCGGAGATGGTGGGATAGAACACCTCCAGACCGGCGCCCACGCGCTTGTGGTTGTTGTCCCCGGTGTAGTCAAGGAACAGGTTGTATCCTGCGATCGCCTGTCCTGAAAGGATCGGCTGACGTACGCCGAATCCGAGGTCCACTCCGAGCTCTCCGTTCTTGAACAGGAGCATGGGTTCGGTAAAAAGATACATGGAATCCACCTGCCCCAAAGAGACAAGCGTCTCGGCTATATATCCGGGTTTTGACTCATCGGACAGTTTCAGACTGCCGCCGACCCATATGGGTTCCGGCATGACAGCGTATGCACTCGTGCAGATAAGGCATGCGATAATCGTAAGGAAACTACGTTTCATAATCTTACCTCCCGTAGAAATGATAATGAACCTCTCATTATTGTATGCTCTCTTATACATCCCAAATCTCTTTTATACCATTACAAATATCCTCGGGCTTCATCGTGGTCAAGGTCTCATTGTGAAGCATCTTCATATAATTGATCTGGCTCGTGTTAAACGGCGGTATGCTCACCCGCGGACAGATCCTCACGTGCGGGGTAAAGACTGAATTACCCAGGAGAAAATAGAGCGACATGTTCAGGCTGGCCAGGTTCAGAGAATCTATGTAGCGAAGCACGTTCAGAATCCCCCCCGCCAGATCAGCCAGGGCATCGCCTTCGATGTCGGAAGGGGTATGGGCATCATGAATGATCCCCAGGACATCGAAGACACCCATGGGGGCGAATGCCACGAGCCATGTTATCCTCCCGGTGAGCGCGATACACCGCTGCCCCAGCCTGATCTCCTCGTCGCGCAGGTTGGACCAGAAATCCGAATCATGCTCCCTGCGGTACTTCTCAAGGGCCGGGAGCATATCGGTATAGTAGTTGGTGGAGGAACTCGATGCCGTGATCTGCAGATGGGGATGGACAATCGACCCGCCGGCCAGAGGCATGTAGTTCCAGTTCACCGACTGGTAGATCATATCCGGCTGGCGGATCACCACGTCTGAGAGGTACTCGAAGCAGCATTCCAGGGCATCCGTCACGATCTCCCGGGTGAATCCTGTCAGCGGCATGTAGTGTTCCCTGGTCATCACGCACACCGCCCCGTTCTCGTCGTAGGGAAACACGTTGGGCACGCACAGGGCCTCACCTTTCCCGTAGCGCTCCTTGCAGAGGAGGTCCGGGTGGAACTTGGGGGTCACCTGCTCCACCACCTCGGGACAGAACGGGCACATGGCACGTGATTCCTCCACGAGCGTTGTTATATCGGCCTTTGCCATCTCCCTGACGGGAAAATCGAGAATGCGCGTGGAGTGCCCGGTGAGTGGGTCAAGCCGTACTTCGGAATATCTCTGCGTCTCTGAGAAGCCCTGGAAAGGATCCAAAAAGCGTGATGTTTTCAATACCTTATCGAAATTCATTTCCACTATCAATACTATATGACGTGCACCGGGTCAAGGAGATATGGCACATAACCATTGTTGTTTCCTTCGTTCATCAGCTTGCTATTAGCACCGGCTAACTGTATAATACCAAAGAATAAAATTATGGATCAGCTGAGGGGAAAAACGGCAATGGAATGCAAGGTGAAACACAACAGAGAGGGCTGCACCTGTACATACGAACCCTGCAGCAGAAAGGGTGTATGCTGCGAATGCATCGAATATCACTGGAAGAAGGGGCAGTTCCCCGGATGCTTCTTTCCGGGAGATGTTGAAGCAGGCTATGACAGGTCCATTGAACGGTTCATAAAGACGTATCAGGAACGAGGAAAGTGGTGGTAAAGAGATAATGATGGATCCGGTGCTTGCACGGCAGACTATGGTAAACGAGCAGCTTATGGCTCGAGGCATCAAAGACCCGCGGGTTATCGGTGCATTTCTGGAGGTCCCGAGGCATAAATTCGTTGAAGAATACCTGAAATACAAGGCATACGACGACTACCCGCTGTCCATCGGATTCGGACAGACCATTTCCCAGCCGTACATGGTGGCACTGATGACCCAGGCACTCATGCCGCAACCCGACCACAAGATCCTGGAGATCGGGACAGGATCGGGGTATCAGGCTGCCATCCTCTCCAGGCTCTGCAGGATCGTGCACTCCATAGAGCGCATAAGCGCCCTGGCATCCAGGGCACGCAAGACCCACGACGAGCTCGGATACTTCAATATCCATATCCGCATCGGGGACGGGACCATGGGCCTGGCCAAGGAGGCCCCGTTCGACGGCATCGTGGTTACCGCAGGTGCACCACATGTGCCCGATGCACTCATCGCCCAGCTCGCTGAAGGGGGGTCCCTCATCATTCCCGTGGGAGACCAGAGCCTTCAGGACCTCAAACGCATCACCAGGACAAAAGAAGGGGTGAAGGAAGAATCACTGGGCGGATGCAGGTTCGTGAAGCTCATCGGCAAGAACGGCTGGGCGAGCTGAAAAGAGCAAGAAGCCAGTATCCGGAATCCAGCATCCTGAAGCCAGAAGGATAAAGAACGTACCAAGATTTGCATACCAGATCTGATAAACCCGCCAAAGGTCTGTGAGCCTGTCATTGCGAGGAACGAAGTGACGAAGCAATCTCTCATAATATCTTTGGATTATTTGACAGAAGATTGCTTCGCTACGCTCGCAATGACCACTTCTGGGACTTTTTTGGGAAACCATCAGATTCGAGAGATTAACTCCCTTGATATCTCTTGTTTATCTTAACCACCGCGCCCGTCTCAAGTCTATCTCAATAAAAGAATCATGCACTCACAAGCCACTTGGAAGAATGTTCTTAAGGTTTCTTTATTCTGGATACTGGATTCTGACTCCTGGATTCTATATTTTTATAAAGATCTCGAGCTCCCCTGTTTCATCATTCCCCTCTTGACTCCCCGCCATGTTCTATAGGATGAGCATAGAATCATGATTGCGATTATCGACTACAAAGCAGGCAACCTCCGGTCGGTCGAGCGCGCCCTGCGGCACCTTGACCTGGAATGCGTCATCACGCGGGACAGCAATGAGATCTTCAAGGCCGAACGCGTCATCTTTCCCGGCGTCGGTGCTGCCGGCAAGGCCATGGAGACCATCATCGAAAACGGTATTGACGAGGTCATCAGGGAGGTCGTCCGGGCCGGGGTACCGTTTATGGGCATATGCCTGGGCACGCAGATCATCCTCGAGGAGAGTGAGGAAGATGATGCCAAATGCCTCGGGATCATCAGCGGTACCACGCGAAGATTTCCCGAGATGGGGGAGAAGATCCCGCACATGGGATGGAACACCTTACACGTGCGCAGGGATCACCCGATCCTGCACGGCATAGAGAAGGATGCCAGCTTTTATTTTGTGCACTCCTATTACCCGGATCCGGCAGATGCATCCGATATCATTGCCGATACCGACTACGGGATCTCCTTTCCCTCTGCCATCGGCAGGAACAATGTCTTTGCAACCCAGTTCCATCCGGAAAAGAGCGGCAGGTTCGGGCTCAAAATGCTCAAGAATTTCAGCACGTGGGACGGAAAGAGCTGAATCGGGACAAGCGAGTTCGAGTTTGATTGAATCCGGAATT
>DAISYU010000183.1:0-5011 GCA_036825155.1 Thermodesulfobacteriota bacterium
ATTTATGACAAGCTCGTAAAGAAAGGAAAGATTGATCAGAAAAAGGCAGATGACCTGCAGGGCCTCCTGCGCGGTTCTGTTACCTATGACAAAAAGTTCTTCTCAGATGTGGATCTCGTCATCGAAGCGGTTCCCGAAATCGTGAAACTCAAAGCCGGCATCTTCGCAGAACTCGAGAAGATATGCCCCGACAAGACCATCCTTGCATCGAACACCTCCACGTTGTCGCTGAGCGAGATCGCTGAGAAGGTGGAAAAGAAGGGCCGCTTTGTCGGGCTGCACTTCTTTAATCCCGCACATGTCATGAAGCTTGTCGAAGTGATCTATGACGAGAACACCTCGAGCGAAACCATAACAGTCATGATGGAATTCTCAGAGCTCATCGGCAAGGTGCCGATCAAGGTCAAGAACGGCCCCGGATTTGTCGTGAACAGGGTGCTCATTCCGTATATGAACGAGGCAGTGCTCGCACTGATGGACGGCGAGGCATCCATGGAGGAGATCGACGAGACCATGGTGGAATTCGGCATGCCCATGGGACCGTTTTCGCTGTGGGACCTCGTGGGGCTCGATGTGGGGTTCCATGCATCCGAAACACTTGAAAAAGCCTATGGAGAGCGCACACCTGTCCCCGAGCTTTTGAAGGCGTTGGTAAAGAAGGGGTGCCTCGGTCAGAAGACCGGCAAGGGATTCTATGACTACTCATCAGGCAAAAAGCCGTCAAAAGAGGTGGCAACGTTCCTCAAGAACTGGTGGAAAAAGAATCCCGTAAGCGGAGAGATCTTTTCCCCGGAACGGCTCATTGCCGTTCAGATCAGGGAATCTCTGTGCATCCTGGCCGATGGTATCGCGACTGCACACGATATCGATACCGGTATGGTGTACGGGACGAATTTTCCCACAAAGGTTTCCTGGGGACCGTTGCACTATGCTGAGGATACCATGGGCTGGGCGGATGTAAACGATATGATGTGTTCGCTGGCCTACGATTACGGGCCACAGAGGTTCACTATGCCAGCGATTATGCCGGCGCTCCTCAAGGGAGGCAGTGCATTTACCAACTGCAGTTATGAAGTGGATCGAGACGGTATTGCCGTGATGACCATAGAGAATCCACCCATGAATACCCTGGGGTCAAAGACCAGGGCTGATATTGCGGCAAACGTTCTCCAGGCGGTTGCAGACCCGAAGGTCCGTGTTATTCTTCTCACGGGAAAAGGCAGGGCCTTTGTCGCAGGAGCGGATATTGAAGAGATAAAGTCTCTTGAAACGATTGATGATATCGTAGACTTCGCTCACCGGGGATACCGGCTGATGAATACCATTGAGGATGCAGGCAAGCCCATTATCGGTGTCATCAACGGATTCTGTCTCGGAGGCGGGCTGGAACTGGCCATGTCATGCCACATGCGGATAGCATCGGATAAGGCCCTGCTCGGCCTTCCCGAGATCAATCTCGGCATTATGCCGGGGTTTGCGGGAACACAGAGGCTTCCCAGGATCGTAGGCAAGGCCAAGGCCCTGGAGATGATCCTGAGCGGAACGCACTACAGTGCCAAAGACGCCTGTGATATGGGCCTGGTGAACAAGGTGGTACCCCACAGCGCTCTTATGGGCGAGGCAAAGAACCTGGCCAGGATCATCGCTTCCAAGAGCCGGATCTCGGTCAGTGCGATACTTGATGCCGTCTCGAGCGGGTTAGAGACAACATTTGAGGAAGGTCTCATGATAGAGGCTGAGAATTTTGCCCGGGTCACAGTCTCACACGATGCCGCGGAAGGTCTCGATGCCTTTTTGAGTAAACGCAAACCGGCGTTTAAAGATATGTAGATTTATTAGAATGAGTGGGGCGTATTTCACCTTTTTGTAAGAGGAAATACAGAATTAATAAGGAGCCTGAGGGCTAAAAAATAAGTAGGAAGGAGGATAATGTGAATACAGTAGTATGCATGAAACAGGTGCCTGATACAGAGACACTCATTAAAGTTGCAGGTGCAGGTATTGTAACTGACGGCATTAAGTGGGTAATGTCTTCTTTCGATGAATTTGCCGTTGAAGAGGCCTTACAGCAGAAGGAGAAGATGAAAGCCGGGGCGGTCACGATCGTTTCTCTCGGTCCTGACAGGGCCATTGAGGCTATCCGTACCGGGCTGGCAATGGGTGCTGACACTGCAATCCACATCAATGACAGTGCCTACTATGGAACGGCTGACCCCTTTGCAACCGCAGCAGTTCTCGCAGCTGCTATCAAGGATCTGGATTATGATTGTGTTTTCCTCGGCAAGCAGGCCATCGACGATGATTCAGGACAGGTTCCTGCGATGGTGGGCGAACTGCTCGGGATCCCGGTTATCACCCAGGTGATCAAGCTTGAAGTTGCTGCTGACAAGAGCAAGGCAACAGTGACCAGAGAAGTCGAGGGTGGTCACGCAATACTCGAAGTCGCTCTGCCGGCTGTTTTCTCAGCCCAGAAGGGACTCAATGAGCCACGGTATGCATCTCTTCCAGGCATCATGAAGGCAAAGAAGAAACCGGTTGATGTGAAGACTGCAGCGGATCTCGGTATTGATGCTGGTCCTGCAACCACGATCAAGGAAATGTCACTGCCGCCGGCACGTCAGGCAGGAAAGATCATTGCAGGCGATGATGCAGCAGCTAAGGCAGCAGCTCTTGCTAAGGCTTTGCACGAAGAAGTCAAGATCATCTAACCAAAGGAGGGGACTACAATGCCAGGAACTCTTATTTACGCTGAAGTTCAGAAGGGCGAAATTAAAAAAGGATCGTTTGAGGTAACAAGCAAGGCCAAGGAGCTCGGTGGCGAAGTTGCTGCATGTATAATCGGCAGCGGCGTGGAAGCCCTTGCTCCGGAGCTTGCAAAATATGGTGCAGACAAAATATATGTTGTTGATGGACCGGAGTATGAAAACTACGTACCCGAGGCATTTGTGCAGGCTTTTGCTCAGGTTGCCGCTCAGGTGAATCCGTCTGTCATCCTTGCAAGTGCAACTGCTCAGGGCAAGGATCTGACCCCTGCCATCGCTGCACGGCTGAAAGCCGGTGCAATCTCCGACTGTGTCGACCTCACAAAGGATGGCGACAAGGTGGTCGCAAAGAGGCCCATGTATGCAGGTAAGGCATATGCACTGGTGGTGGCCAATGCAGATCCTCAGGTTATTTCCGTGAGGCCGAATTCATTCACGGCAACAGAGAATGCAGGAGCCGGCGCAGTGGAAAAGGTTGCTGTCAGCCTCGATACTGCAAAGATCAAGACGACAGTCAAATCACTCGAGCTCGCAGAGTCGGATGAGCCGGATCAGACCGAGGCAGAGATCATCGTATCAGGTGGCCGCGGGATGAAAGGCCCCGAGAATTTTGCAATGCTCGAAGAGCTGGCAAAACTCTTCGGCCCGACAGCGACAACCGGTGCTTCCAGGGCTGCTGTTGACGCAGGATGGAGAGAGCACTCATACCAGGTTGGTCAGACAGGGAAGACTGTCAGCCCGAACCTCTATATCGCATGCGGTATTTCAGGTGCTATTCAGCACATGGCCGGTATGGGGACATCCAAGGTGATCGTTGCCATCAACAAAGACGCCGAGGCACCGATATTCACAAAGGCGGATTACGGTGTAGTGGATGACCTGTTCAACGTTGTTCCTGCACTGATTAACGAGATCAAGAAGGTAAAAGGCTAATACGTAACCGAAGTGGGGTGGGAGTTTTTTCCACCCCACGAAAACATAGATTCAGGGGGGGGCTATGCACGGATCAGGAGCTGAGATTTCTAGAGAAGTATTTTGGAACATATTGGGACCGGGGTTCCCGACGGAACAGGTTCTGCTGTACGTGCTCGTTGTGGGTACGATTTTGCTGTTTCTCAGGGGGCTCGCAAAGAGCGGATTCTTTACCCGCCTAAAGGCCGCAGCAAGTGCTACGGGTTCGGAAGTAAACAGACTCGATAACCCGTGGGACAGGTTCTGGTATCTGGTTGTCGATGTCTTCGGACACAGAAAAATTCTGCGGGAACCGTATCAGGGGGTATTCCACTTTTTCATCTTCTGGGGATTTATTGCCCTGTTAATCACTACCGCTGTCGTCTTCCTGCAGGCAGATGTCATCTGGCCCATCTGGCACGTATGGTTTATGCAGGGTGGTTTCTATCTCGGACTTTCACTCTTCGCCGATGTATTTGGAGGCTTGGCCATCATCGGTATTTTGATGGCCCTGTTCAGGCGATATGTCATAAAACCGGCGTGGCTGGATGAAAAGGGTGAAGACAATGTTGTCTTATGGTTTATCCTGGCCATCCTGGTAACAGGCTTTACCGTTGAAGCACTTCGTATCCAGGCGACCGAGGTGCATCCGTCAAGCCCGATGTTCCACTACGTGTGGTTCTCGCCTGTGGGTCGGACCATTGCATTCCTCTTCTCCGGCATGAGCGAGGCGGCAATCAGGGACACCCACATGGTCCTGTGGTGGACCCATGTTCTTGGAGCCCTTGCATTTATCATCTACGTTGCGTACTCCAAGCTGATCCACATATTCATGACTCCGGTCAACATCTTCCTGCGGCCCGATACAGCGCAGCCGCCGCTTAAGGCCATGCCGCCCGAGATGTTCGAGACCGCAGAGACATTCGGAATTCATAATATCGAGGAATTCTCCTGGAAGGATATCGTCGACGGCGAAGCGTGTATGCGCTGCGGACGCTGCGTTGAGGTATGTCCGGCATTCAATACCGACAAGCCGCTGAAACCGAGAGACGTCATCCAGGATATGCGTACCTATGTTGCGAATAAGGCCAATCTCTCCATCGATGCGGATGGTAATTACAACATTATCCCTGACGAGGAGTACACCGGCCCGGCACTCATCGGTGATGGACTCGAAAAGGACACCATCTGGGCATGTACTACCTGTATGGCATGCGTAGAGGCCTGCCCGGCATATATCCTACAGTTCCCGAAACTCATCGAGCTCAGACGCTATCTGGTCATGATGGAATCCGACT
>DAISYU010000184.1:0-4956 GCA_036825155.1 Thermodesulfobacteriota bacterium
TTGCCCGTGAGCTATGACGATCCCTACATGGCGACGGCGCAGACCTGGCTGCGCAAACCCATCGGGGCCAATCTCGGCTATGAGATAGATGTCACCTGTGAGCGGGTGGAGACCTATAAACCCGATGGTATGGTCATGGGGTTTTACGATTTTGACCGGTGGCTCGGAGCCCACCAGAAGATTATGTCACAGGCCGTGGAAAAACAGACCGGTGTACCGCACTTCTATATGGAATCAGATTTCTGGGATGACCGGGATTATTCCCCGGAGGCACTGCGGACAAGGATCGAGAGCATCTGTCAGATTGTGAAAATGAACAAGATGATGCAGGGCTGATGTGCTCTCTGTTCTTATCTTCGCTGGAGCAATAGCGTCGCATCAGACGGTCTGACATAAATGGGGTTCACCTCTGGCGGATGATCCTCCACGCCCCGGCCCAGCGCCATCATGCCGATAACGGAAGCCCTCGGAGTCCACAGGCTCCGGGGGCCTTTGTTGAACCGGCTTCCCAGTACTGAGGCGAAGATGTCTTCATAGAGACCGATCCCGTTGCCGATGAAGAGCGTCTCGTCCTGAACGAAATCGCCTACCTCATGGGGATGGATGTTCATATACGGTGTCGTAAGCGACCCGTCCGGGGAGTACAGTGCGCAGAAGATCTCTGACTTTCGAGCATCGATGACCGGCATAATGGGGATCTGTGCAGGCAGCGCCCCGTATGTGAGGGCGTCCAGCGTCGGGATCCCGATGAGCGGACACCCGATTGCCCTGGCCAGGCCCTTGGCTGTCGCGATCCCGATCCTGATCCCGGTGAACGACCCCGGGCCGCTCCCTACGGCAATGAGGCCGAGGTCACTCCTGTCTATTCTGTTCAGCCTCAGAAGATCATCAATCATGGGAAGAAGTCTTCCCGCATGGCCGGCCTTGACAACCATGTTGATCTCTGACTCGACGACCCCATCGATGATGAGAGCCACGGAACAGATAGTGGTTGATGTGTCTATGGCCAGGGTATGAATGGTTAGTCTCCCGTGAATATCCGCACAAGATCGTTGTAGAAGGCAAAGAGCATCAACAGGATGAGCAGGAACAGGCCGATCTGCTGGGCGATCTCTCTCGGTCTGCCCTCGATGGGTTTTCCGGTAATGCTCTCGATGAGGAAGAAGAGCAGGTGCCCCCCGTCGAGTATCGGGATGGGCAGCAGATTTATGATGCCGAGATTAATACTGACAAAGGCGATCATGAAAAAGAACGGCAGCATCCCGGCCCTGAATGTCTCGCCAGATACCTGTGCGATGAGGATGGGTCCACCCAGGCTTTTCTTGATATCCAGTGAGCCGTTGATGATCTTCCAGAAAGCTATGCCCGTGAGTTCGATCACCTGGTAGGTCTTGGTCACGCCATATCCCAAGCCGGAGAAAATCCCGAGCCTCTTGGTAATGATTTCTTCGCCCCTGGTAATGCCGATCATGGGACGCTCGATTTCCTCACCGAAGATGTTCGTATCCGTAATCATGGTGGGTTTCACATGGATGGTGAAGAGCTTTCCCTCTCTATCGATGATCATTTCCACTTTTTTCTCCGGGGTGATATCCTTGAGCAGTAAGGAGATATCGTCCCAGACCTCTACCGGATTCCCGTCGATCGATACAATGGCATCCCCTGCCATGAGACCGGCATTGTATGCAGGCGAGTCATCGAGCAGCCCCCCGACAACGGGTGCAAAGGTCGGGATCCCCCACCAGGCGATAATGGTATAGATAACAACAGCGAGCAGGAGATTGAAAATCGGTCCTGCTGCAACGATTGCTGCACGGGCCATGAGCCCCTTGTGGGAAAACGACCGCTCGAGGTCGATATGCGTGATCTCCTCCTCGCCAGAGGGTTCCTCGCCGAGCATCTTCACATAGCCCCCTAAAGGGATTGCCGAGATCCGGTATTCCGTCTCCCCGATGCGTTTCTTGATGATCGCAGGCCCGAACCCCAGCGAGAATTTCAGAACCCCCACTCCATTGAACTTGGCCAGGAGGAAGTGTCCGAGTTCATGGAAAAATATCAGGATACCTAAAACGATAACAAATGCAAAAAGTGTGGTCATGGTAATATACTCTCCGCTACTTTTCTGGATACTCTGTCCAGTTCGGTCAATTCATCCGGGCTCTTTACCTCTGAATCAGACAGTCTGTCCATTGTTATTTCCACAAGGTCGATTATCTGATCGAACCGGATGCGTCCCTGTATGAAGGCATGGGTTGCAATCTCGTCAGCTGCATTCATGATGCACGGCAATGTCCCGGGGTTTTCCATTGCTGTGCGTGCCAGTCTGAGCGCCCTGAATTTCTCCTCGTCAGGGGGGCAGAACTCGAGCCTGAGCAGATCTGTTACCTCGAGGCTTGCAAGACCCAGCTGCATCCTTTCAGGCCATGACATTGCATAGGCTATGGCGATCCTCATATCAGGGATTCCCAGCTGTGCCTTGATGCTCATATCATGGAACTCCACCATGGAATGGACGATGCTCTGCGGATGAACGAGGACCTGGATCGTCTCGAGATCTACACCGAAGAGCCAGCATGCCTCTATGATTTCGAGACCTTTGTTCATCATGGTTGCCGAGTCTATGGTGATTCGTTCTCCCATGGACCATGTGGGATGAGACAGCGCCTCGGCAGGGGTAATATCCCTGAAGGTACCAAGAGGTCTGTCCCTGAAGGGACCTCCCGATGCGGTCAGGAGGATGCGCCGGATCTCCCGGGATGATTCCCCGGTGAGGCACTGAAATATGGCCGAGTGTTCTGAATCTACAGGGATAATGCGGGCATTGTGTTTGTCTGCCTCGGCAGTGATGAAGGTGCCCCCGATCACGAGAGATTCCTTGTTGGCCAGGGCCAGTGTTGTTCCCTGCCGTACTGTCTCGAGCGAGGGAAGGAAACCGGCAGCCCCGGCTATGCCGTTTACCACGATGTCTGCTCCGGCTTCTCTGACGAGCTGTGTTGCAGCATCTTCTCCGCTCAGGAGGCGCCGTGCACCTGTAATCACGGGGGCGCCGGACGTGAGCGCGATGAGATCCACGTCGAATTCGTCTGCCTGCCTGGTCAGGAGATCCCAGTTTGAACCTGCTGAAAGCCCGACAAGATCGAATCTGTCCGGGTGCATGCGGATTATATCAAGGGCTGAACACCCGATCGAGCCAGTGGATCCGAGAACAATGACCTTTTTCATGGATCTACAGTACCTGAATAATGAGGTAGAGGACTACCCCGACAGGGATGATCCCGTCCATCCGGTCGAGCATCCCGCCGTGTCCGGGTATGAGGTTGCCCATATCCTTGATCTGGTATTCTCTCTTGAACATGGATGCGGTCAGGTCACCCATCAGCCCGAGGAAGCAGATCAGGCCTGCCAGCGGGATGACGATCCAGGCCTGATACGCGCCTTCAAGGTTAAAGAAATGTCGGTAGATGAGGAAGAATGCGCCCCCGAAGACCATGCTGGAAACAACACCGCCCGCAAGGCCTTCGATGGTCTTCTTGGGGCTCAGGCGTTTTGCCAGGGCGTGTCTGCCGAGGTTTTTTCCCACATAGTAAGCGCCGGCATCTGCGGCAAAGGTGCTCACCAGGCCGAATATCATCCAGAACCTGCCGTCGATACCGTTCCTGACGAGTATCCAGAAGCCCGTTAACGCCAGTGGATAGATGATGCTGAAGATCGCGAGGCCTACTTCCTTTGCACTTGCATGGCCTTTTTCGAACAGGAAAAGGCCGGCGAGGATAATGGCAAGACTCGTTATACCTATACTATATAAGACGGCCGGCAAGTTTCCCAGATACATGCCCCCAAGGAGCGGGAATGATCCGGCAAAGGCTATCCATCCGAGAATACGGCCGTCCCGGCTCAACATCACCCTGAACAGTTCGTACTGACAGATGGGCAGTACAATGAGTGCGAGAATAAAGAAGACCCATGCCGGTCCGAAGATGGCAGGCAGGGCAAATATTATGATAAGGATGACCGCGCCTAAAATTCGTTTCATGATCTGACCTTGCCTTCGATCTGTTCACTCGTCATGCCGAATCGCCTTTCCCTGGTGGAGAACCATGTAATGGCCTCATCCAGTGCCTTTTCATCAAAATCCGGCCAGAGGATGTCAGTGAAGTAGATCTCGGTATAGGCAAGCTGCCAGAGGAGGAAATTGCTGATGCGCCATTCCCCACCGGTTCTGATCAGGAGGTCGGGGTCCGGCATGAAGGCCGTATCGAGGTGATCGGCGAAGACCTTTGCATCGAGGGTCTCTGCAGAGACGCCGCCTTGTATGATGTTCCGTGCAGCCCTGATGATCTCGTCACGTCCCCCGTAATTGAGCGCCACGCACAGGTTGATCTCATGGTTGGTCCGGGTCTCGTCAACCGACATAATGATTTTTTCCTTCAGTATTGAAGGGAATTTTGAGAGATCCCCGATGATGTGAAGGCGCACACCACTTTCTTTGAGCTTGTTAATCTCTCTGTCGATAAACCCCTCGAGGAGTTTGAAGAGACCTTCCACTTCCTCTTTCGGTCTGTTCCAGTTCTCCGATGAGAATGCATACAGGGTGAGGTACTCGATGTGCCTTTGTTTCACAGCCTCGACTATTCTCCTGGCAGCCTGAGCTCCCATCTCATGTCCCTTGAGTCTGGACATGCCTCGTTTTGTTGCCCAACGGCCGTTCCCATCCATAATGATTGCGAGGTGATTTATCTTGTTCTGCATTGGCGAGCATTGTTAGCATAGGGTGCTCTAAAGGGTCAACTACGAGGTTCCAGCCTTTTTTGTATCTAATTTAAATCAGAGTAATTTTAACCCTTGACTTTTGTATTGGCGTTGGGATAGAGACTTTTTTTGCGCAAGCTATTCGTGCGCTGAAGGGCTGGAGTAGCTCAATCGGTAGAGCAGCTGATTTGTAATCAGCAGGTTGCG
>DAISYU010000185.1:0-4740 GCA_036825155.1 Thermodesulfobacteriota bacterium
CTACGGGCGCATTTACATGCGTCCATTTCTGCTGTCCTGCAGAAATGGAGCTTCGTCGCTTCGCTCCTCGCAATGACAACCTCTAGGCCTCTGCGGTGAATGTCGGTTCTATTAGTTCTTTATACTTCCATGTCGGGCGGAGCTAAAAGCGAAGCATGAAGCCAGAGGCGAAGCGGGACGTGTCCTGCGTAGCTGAAAGCGAAGCGGGATGCCTATTCTTTGAACGCCTTCACTACTCCCCTGAGGTTGTCGAGGCTGATCGTCCGCTGATACAGGGGGGCTGCGTCATCCTCGTATGCTGCCAGCGCATCCTCGAACGCGGGGTTGTCCGTATTGACATAGAATATCCCCAGAGGGAACTTCCCGGTCTCTACTGCCTTGCTGAAGGCGGCGTCCCGGTTGGACGGATCATGGGACTCGTCGAGGTAATAAGTGTTCTCCTTGTACCACTGATAGGTATTGAGCCGGTTGAAAGACACGCAGGGGTGGAAGATATCCACCAGGGCATAGCCCTTGTGGGTGATCGCTTTCTTGAGGATCTCTTTTGTCTGCTCCACATCACCGGCAAAACAGCGCGCCACGAACGATGCATTGAGCGCTATGGCAACAGCGATGGGATTGAACGGCTCGTTTGCCACACCAAATGTCTGGATCGGCGTGACGAACCCCCTCCTGCTCGTTGGAGAGGCCTGGCCCTTGGTCAGGCCGTAGACCATATTGTTGTGCACAATGTTGGTGATATCGGGGTTTCTCCTGATGGCATGGATGAAGTGGTTGCCGCCCTCCCCGTACATGCAACCGTCCCCGCTCTCGGCTATGACGACGAGGTTTCTGTTTGCGGCCTTGATCGCGGTGGCAACCGGCAGGCTCCTGCCATGGAGTCCGTTTAAGTAGTGCACGTTCACATACTGGGGGGTCTTGGCAGCCTGTCCGATGCCGGAGACAAACACCGTGCTGTTCCCGTCCAGGTCGAGTTCGGCCAAAGCTGCCTTGAGTGCCTCCAGGATCTTGAAGTTACCGCAGCCCGGGCACCAGGCTATATCGATTGTGTGATCGAACTCAAAACCAGCACTCATGAGAGCTCTCCTTTGCAGCATGCTTTCAGGGCATCGAGCACCTCTTCGGGCATGAATGGCATGCCGTCGTACTTCAGGATCTTCTCGTCGAATCCCAGGCCGGTGAGCAGCTGTATGAGTCTTCCGAACTGGCCGGTGGCATTGCCTTCCACAACGATCCTTTTCCGAGCCCTGCCCAGGTAGCGCGCCGTGTCTGCGGGAAGCGGGTATACCTGGGGGAAATGCAGGAATGCCACGTCGTTCCTGCCGAGCATGTCCAGCGCCTCGGTCACCGCATGATACGTGGAGCCCCAGCCCACCACGAGATACGTGTAGTCTTCAGGCCCCACAAGCGTCGGGGAGAGGATCTCTTTTTTCAAGGCATCGAGCTTCCTGAGCCTCTTTTCCACCATGGCGATCCTCACGGCAGCGTCTTCCGTGATGAATCCGTCCTCGTCGTGTTCGTCGCTGTCGGCCCGCACCCTGCCGCTGCCGAACCCGGGGATGCCCCGCGGCGAGACACCGCTTTCGGTTACGGCATAGCGCTTGTAGTCTTTATCTGTCTGCACGATATAGTGCTGGTCCAGCACGATCGATACGTCCAGGTCCACCACGTTGTATCTCGACTCAAGGAAGTGCTGGTCTGTCAGGATGAATACCGGGACCTGATACTTGTCGGCGAGGTAGAATGCCTGCCTGGTGAGGAAGAATCCCTGTTCAAGGGTCCCCGGTGCCAGGATGACCCGGGGGAATTCGCCGTGGCCTGCATAGAGGACGAGTTCCATATCCGCCTGTTCTGTGCGGGTGGGCAGTCCCGTGGCCGGTCCGGGGCGCTGTCCAAGGTGCACCACCAGGGGGGATTCGATGCACCCGGCAAGGCTCACCGCCTCCACCATAAGGGCGAACCCCCCGCCAGAGGTGGTCACCATGCCCCTGCCGCCTGCATACCACGCGCCGATGGTCATGTTGACCGCGCTTATCTCGTCTTCCGCCTGCTCCACCACGACGCCGAACTCCTGCGCCTTGTTTGCAAAGAACCCCAGCACGGCTGTGGAGGGAGACATGGGATAGGATGAGACAAAGTTGCACCCGCCGGCAAGCCCTCCCAGGCCCACGGCATCGATGCCGTTCATGAGCAGCTCTTCCTTGACTCCTTCCAGGCGCTCGATGGCGATTGCCGCCTGTCCCGGCTGCAGCAGGTGCGTGCCTGTTTCATATCCGAGAGATACGGCATCGAGGTTCTTCTTAAGGCGTACCTCGTCGCTGCGGGAGAAGAATTTCTTCAGTTCCTCGTCCAGGAGGTGCCTGTCCACGTAAAACAGCCCGGCAAGGACCCCGAGCATGATCACGTTTGCATAGACAGCGCCGCCTGCCTTTTCCGACAGGTCTTTCAGGGGGATGTCGAGTACAGGATAGCCCTCCTCCAGGTAGCTGCCCTCGATGAATTCTTTCTGCCCCAGGATCACTGTGTTGTGTGTGATCCGGTCGTGAAAGCGCTCGGTGGCACCCTCGTGCATGGGTACAAAGATGTCTATCCGCTTCGTATAGGATGCAACCCTGTGGGACGAGACCCGTACCTGGGTGGAGTTGTTCCCGCCTCGTATGCGCGACATGAATTCGCTGTAGGAATACACGTTGTAGCCGGAGAGCTTGAAGGTCCTCATCATGAGCGTTTCCAGAGTCTGCAGCCCCTGGCCGGCCTGCCCGGAAAGCATGATAGATATATCGCTCCTGGGTTGAAAGACCATAATAGGGTAAAAGTAATTGCAGGCAGGAGAGAGTCAACACAGGGGATGTTACTTTCTTTACTTGTCTAAAGAAGTAATCAAGAAAGGACATTTCTGAGAGACTTCTATATGGATGCACCATTGATGCATTTTGGATATGTTACCTATGTCCCTTTACTTGTGTTACGAGATAACTTCTCGTTATAGCGATCTATTTGTTTTTATATGTACTTTCTTTGCTTGCCCATAAGAAAGTACCAAAGAAAGGGCACCCCGTGAAGCCGCCCTTCGGGTCCGCTCAGTCGCTTGAAAAAATCCGCTCGCAATAAACTCGCACAGCTATCGCTGCGCTCAGACATGAATTGCTCGATCCCGGATTTTTCATGCGCTCCATCGCCAGCTTCAAAGAGGCCCTATTGGGTTAGGTGCTGAGTTACTTCAATAGGAGATGTTGGAAAGGCAAGGAACTGCAATAACGGTGGGCTTCCTTACACAACAAGCTACAGGACACTGGGAAAGGTCATGTCTATGATCTGCACTACAGCTAGGTGCCTTCATTCAGAATCTTGATGTATTCAGAATATGAGAAAATTCGGCTACGTTTTTGTCCTGTTATTTCTCTTATTAATCCAATACCAGCAAGATTTTTTAGAACTGTGTTGATCGTAGGTATTGATAGTCCCGAAACTTTTGCAATTGAGGTTACGGATACGATCGGTTTTTGTTGAAGCACATGGTGGACACGCAGTGCTGATCCGGAGATTTTTCCCAAGTCTGCAATGCGTTTGCGGTCTCGTTCAAACATGGCAATAAGATCTTGGGCAGTCGATACCGCCTGTGTGGCCGTTTTCGTTACTCCGGCAAGAAAAAAGGCAATCCAAGCTTCCCATTCACCATTGGTGCGTACTGATTGGAGAAGATCATAGTACTCCTGTCGCTGGGTTTTGAAGTAGAGGCTCAGGTAAAGGAGGGGCTGACTGAGAACACCTTCCGTGCACAGCAGTAATGTTATCAGCAGGCGTCCAATTCTACCGTTGCCGTCTAGGAAGGGGTGGATGGTTTCAAATTGTACATGAGCTAAAGCCACCTTGAGCAGAACCGGAAAGCGTGATGGTTGATCATGAAGGAATTTTTCAAGGTTGCTCATGCATATTGCGACCTCATCAGGAGGAGGAGGTACATACACGGCATTCCCTGGTCTCGACCCACCTATCCAGTTTTGCGATCTTCTAAATTCACCAGGATTCTTCGAATTGCCCCTACCTGACTGTAATAGGACTTCATGAATCTCTTTGATGAGGCGATTGCTTAAAGGGAATCCTTCACGGATACGAGATAACCCGTGGTTCATAGCAGCAACATAATTGGAAACCTCTGTTACATCATCAACAGGAATGCCCAGGCTATAGGCATTCTCATGCGCTAGAAGATCAGACAGGGAAGATTGCGTACCTTCGATCTGAGATGAGAGAACAGCTTCTTTGCGGACATACATGTATAAAAAGAGATCGATATCCGGAAGTAGTGTGGAGATGCTGTCAAGTCTCCCTAAAGCAAGAAGCGCATGTTCCATGGCTTCCTGGAGGCTATCATCAATAACAAGCGGGGGATCTGGTGGAAGCGGATCGGGGATAAAGGCGTTACAGGTTTCTCCACCAACTGTTGAAATTAATCTATATTGCCCTATAGTTCTATTCATGAAGCGTCCTTAGTTAAAGAACTTTAATTAGCGATTCTGTTAATTAAAGTTGGTATATAATCTTTAATTAAGAATAATATCAAAAATTGTAATTGTCAAGAAGAGCCTTGATTTATGAGATGTTAGACATTTGGTATATTCTTACCATCTGGTTGAGTGTCGAGTTATACCGTTAGGAGATTTTGATTCATTTGAGATAATCACTTAATTGCTTGTCCTTAGTTAAAGAACTTTAATTAGCGTCCAGGTTATTTAAAGT
>DAISYU010000186.1:0-4543 GCA_036825155.1 Thermodesulfobacteriota bacterium
GGCATGCTCTATATCGAAGTAACTCCTGAAGGGGATCTGTATGGTTCCCTGACGCTCCCTTCATTGATCGTGGCAACCCATGGCGGAGGTACAAGCCTGCCTACACAGAGGGAATGTCTGGAAATCCTGGGTTGTTACGGCAAGGGTAAGGCGCTGAAATTTGCAGAGATCGTTACTGCCGTTGCCGGGGCCGGGGAGATTTCTCTTGCAGGAGCGATTTCCTCCCTTGACTGGGTTCTGTCACATGAAAGGTATGGGAAGAACCGCTGAAAAGAATAAGCCCCGCCTTTAACTAGAGAAGGTCAGATCTTGTCGCTCGTGCTGATGCCCAGATGGGTATACAGTGCACAGTACCCCGATGCAGCGCTGGCGATCAATGCACCGCTGGTGACGAGCGCCACCACCGTGAAGAAACTCACCTTCGAGCTTTTTAAAAGGAAAACTATAAGAGCAACTGCCACGATAAGTCTGCTTATCCTGTCAAGAAAACCAACGTTTGGTTCCATGTCATACCTCCGATCTCATCATAGACTCCTATTTTCAGATAAAAGATGGATAATTGTCAATCATGATTCTGTCCTGATTGTTCAGTGAGAAAATCGAGGATACGCTCAGATGTAAGCTTTTCGGAAGACTTTCCCATCTCCATTATGGTGTAGTTGATATCGGTGCAGAATGAAGAGACAAAATCATGCGCGAGGGTTTTCCGTATGACAAGGAGGGTTTTTTGCCGGGTTTTTATCAGCATCTCAAAGATGGGGAAGTGGCCTTTTTGATGCATCTCGAGAAAACCGAATTCATCAAAGATAAATGGCAGATCCTTTATGGCTCGGCAAAAATGCCTGTTTACGAGGTCGATGACCCTTGGGTAGAAATAAAACCTAGATGTTTTCTCTGTGGTGACAATTGGGGATGTTGTTGCCATGGGAAACATTCTGCGTTCCGGGAGAATGATCAGAGAGATCCCGGTGACCTCATTGTCATGTATCTCCTTAAGGCTCAAAAATCCCTGTACACGGACATCATGCCGCAGGAGGAGGTCGTTGATCAGGGATGTCTTTCCGCATCCCTTTTTGCCGGTCAAAATCATCATCATGGACTCGTCTGCGCTCCTTGGCAACAACACTAACACTGCATCACATAGTGATAATATAACTGATAGATGAGGCATCATCAAGGCGCTTTGCGCTGATGGGTATAGGTTGTGTAACATGAAGGGTGCTATATGTTCCGGAACATGCTCGAAAGGGAAATTTCTGTGGACAAGGACCTTTGTGATGATGAAGATGGACTTGTAAGTCTATGCAAGACTTCCGTGTTATGAATCAAAGACCAGTGCAAATCTATAAGAGTTCAGGCTTCATGACACCGGGGAATTATGGGGAACATGATCATAAGTATCGCATGCCGTAGGTGCCGGGAGCCAGGGCAAGAAGGCTTGAATTCAAAGAACGCTGCCTATTGTGCAAATAATAACATATATCTAAAATGAATGACCGCTCAGTTTTTTGTTGTGCTTCAGGGAGTAATAGTATAAAATTATTAAGTTGAAAAAATTTATCTTAACAGGGGGGCATTATGAATATAACTAGGAGGGGGTTCCTGAAGCTTTCGGGTGGGACCCTTGCTGCTGCGGGCATCGGTGCAAGTGTTGGTGTAAAGCCTGCATTGGCCCAGCCTCTGAAAGTGCGTTACGCAAAAGAGGTGCCCACAATCTGTCCTTACTGCGCGGTAGGATGCGGTATCATCGCCCACGTAAGGAATGGGAAGGTCATCAACACGGAAGGTGACCCGGACCACCCCATCAACAGAGGGTCTTTGTGTTCTAAAGGCAGTGCATTATACCAGATACCCAACAACGACAAAAGACTGGACAAGGTCCTTTACCGGGCTCCGGGTGCGGATGCCTGGAAGGAAGTCAGCTGGGAATGGGCACTGGACAAGATTGCACTGAACGTGAAGAAGGCCAGGGACAAAGGGTTCATTAAGAAAAACAGCAAAGGGGAAATAGTAAACCGTGTCGAGAATATTGCGTCCCTTGGCGGAGCAGGTCTTGATAACGAGGAGGTTTACTCCCTGGTAAAATTCAAGCGGGCTTTGGGCCTGGTGTATTTAGAGCACCAGGCGCGTATTTGACACAGCTCTACTGTCGCCGGTCTGGCGAATTCATTCGGTCGTGGGGCTATGACAAATCACTGGATAGACATCGCGCATGCCGATGTCATCATGGTCATCGGGTCTAATGCCGCGGAGAATCACCCGATTTCCTTCAAGTGGGTCAATGAAGCGAGAGCCAAGAGGGGCGCAAAGCTCATCAGTATTGATCCCAGATTTACCAGGACCTCTGCAACTTCCGACATGTATGCACGTCTGAGGTCGGGTTCTGATATCGCCTTTATCGGCGGTATGATCAATTATGCCATCTCAACAGGCAGGATACAGAAGGACTATGTGGTCAATTACACCAATGCCGCATTCCTGATTGACCCTGCGTTCAAGGGTCCTGCTGATCTGGATGGTGTCTATTCCGGGCTTACCAACGGCAAGTATGATAAATCTACCTGGAAGTACCAGATGGATGAAAATGGCAACCCGTTGAAAGATACGACACTCACCGATCCCAACTGTGTCTTTCAGCTCATGAAGAAACATTATGCGCGCTATGATATGAAGACGGTCTGTAAGATCACAGGCGGAGATCCGAAGGTTTATGAAGAGGTGTATGATCTGTATACATCTACGTATAAACCCGAGAAGTCTGCCACCATCATGTATGCAATGGGTGCCACGCAGCACACCTATGGGTCGCAGAATGTGAGATCGTACGCAGTGTTACAGCTTCTGCTGGGCAACATCGGCGTTGCGGGCGGCGGGATCAACGCCCTGCGCGGAGAGAGTAACGTGCAGGGTTCCACAGACCATGCAGCGCTGTTCCACATCCTGCCAGGATACCTTCAGACCCCGAAGGCATCTCAGCAGACATATGAACAGTATGTGAAAGAAAGCACCCCGGTCAGCAATGATCCCATGAGTGCAAACTGGTGGAGCAATTATCCCAAGTATTCGGCCAGCCTGCTCAAGGCTTTCTGGAGGGATGCAGATCTGGAGACCGGGTACAGCTATCTCGGAAAGATCGACAACGGGAAGAACTATTCCACGATCCCCATCATCGAGCAGATGGCATGGGGAAATATCAAGGGACTGTTCTGCTGGGGTCAGAATCCGGCTGTAGGATGTCCGAGTTCCCGTCTCGTGAGAAGAGCCCTTGCCAAGCTTGACTGGCTCGTGGCTGTGGATCTGTGGGAGACCGAGACAGCGGCCTTCTGGCAGAAGGATGCCGGGGTCGATCCTGCATACATCAACACGGAGGTGTTCCTCCTCCCTGCAGCGGCATCAATGGAGAAAGAAGGTTCCATATCGAATTCCGGAAGATGGGCACAGTGGAGATGGAAGGCAGCCGATCCCCCAGGAGATGCCCGGGACGACCTGTATATCATGACCGAACTCGTCTACAAGCTCAAAAAGCTCTACGAGAAAGAAGGCGGAGCATTCCCAGAGCCGATCCTTGAGTTGAGTTGGGATTATGCAAAGATGGGTATGGACGGACACGTTCACCATCCCAATCCGCGCGAGGTTGCCAAGGAGATCAATGGCTTCTTCCTGAAAGACACCGAGATCAAGGGTACGGTCTATAAGGCTGGCCAGATGGTGCCGAGCTTTGCATTCCTGCAGGATGACGGATCCACATGCAGCGGAAACTGGCTCTACTGTAATTCGATATCGGACAGCGAAAACAGGATGATGCGCCGTGAAACCTCTGATCCCAGTGGACAGGGATTCTTCCATAACTGGTCATGGTGCTGGCCGGTCAACAGAAGGATTATCTACAACCGGGCAAGCGTTGATCTGCAGGGAAAACCCTATGCCAAAGACAAACCCGTTATCTGGTGGGACGCTCTTTCCAAGAAGTGGCTGGGAGATGTTCCAGACGGCGGCTGGGCGCCGGGAAGCAAATATGCGTTTATCATGCTGCCTCACGGTCATGCACGGCTCTTTGCCCCGGGCATGGCGGACGGGCCGTTCCCCGAGCACTATGAACCCCTGGAATCACAGGTGAGGAACCTCATTTCCAAGCAGCAGGAATCTCCGGTGATCTTCCGCTGGGACAAGGCTGTCCAGGAGCAGGTATGCGATCCGATGCTCGTTGAAGGCGCAGCAGCCTGTGTATTCGGCAGTCCTGATAAAGACAAATTCCCCATCGTCTGCACAACCTACCGGGTAACCGAACACTGGCAGGCAGGGCAGATGACCAGATGGCTGCCATGGCTTGGCGAGCTCGTGCCGGATATGTTCATAGAGCTGAGCGAAGAGCTGGCTAAGGAAAAGGGCATCAGGAACGGGGACAAGGTAAGGATTACCTCCATCAGAAATCTGGAAGGTATCGTTGCGTATGCCATGGTAACCAAGAGATTCAAACCGTTTGAGGTCGATGGCAAGAAACTCCATCAGATCGGAATGCTGTGGCACTTCGGATATAAGGGTC
>DAISYU010000187.1:0-4508 GCA_036825155.1 Thermodesulfobacteriota bacterium
CACTGGCTGCTGGCAGGGAGCTGTCTTTTTGCCCTGATCACCGGTCTCGGGCTGATGTTCCATCACTGGGAGGTCATCCCGACATTACTGGGCGGTTACTATGCAACCAAGTGGATGCATATTTTCTCGGGAGTGATATTCGCCTTCTCACTCATAGCGGCAAGCATCATGTGGTGGGAACACTGCAAGTTTGTGCCCGACGATGCAAAGTGGGTGGCCCAGGCCGGCGGTTATCTCTGGGAAGCTCACGATCTGCCGCCATGCGGTATGTACAATGCAGGACAGAAACTCTTTTTCTGGTGTGTTTTTGTCTTCGGGATCATCATTGTGCTCTCAGGCATCGTGATGTTCAACCCGCTGCCCTACAATATTACGATCGCACGGTGGGCCTACATGCTCCATGTGATGGGTGTATTCGTAATCGCTTCATTCTTCGTTATCCACCTCTATCTCGGTACGGTGGGGAACCCGGGTACCGTTCAGATCATGTTCCATGGATGGGCAACGAGAGAATACTGCGAATTCCACAAGGGCAAATGGCTGGCCGAGAGAGAAGCCAAGGGCGAAGAAGCCGAATAAACGAGGGACATAAAAAAAGCCAGGGGACATTCGTTCCCTGGCTTTACTTTCTCTGGTCGAGCCCTGGGCTGCTAGGATCTTATATTCTCTAGGGAAAGATCTTGATTCACCGGCTTTTCAGGTAAAAACACAATCACCATCTCCATCCTGAATAAAACATTTGTTAAAATCCGTGTCCTTGAATTTATTGGAGAGATGATAACGTTTAACGCGTTTGTTCCTGTAAATGCAGGGGAAGTTAATCCGGGAAAAATTATTTATGATATCAGGATTGTACGTGTGAAGTATGTCGATTTTCAGGTCAAGGATTATAAAACCTATGAGATACAGAATCGATGTAAGAGCACTCTCATCAAAATACAGGTACGGGATAGACAGGATATTATTTCTCACCTTGAACATAATAAAGCCCGTCATCCTACCGTTTACATCGTACACCTTCATATTGAGATAAAAGAATCTGTTGGATACCGACGAGAAAAAATATTTTGACGCGGTTTTGTCTGCCACCGGAGCTGAGAGTATCCACGGATACTTGAGGATCCAATTGAGTTCTTTTGCCCCTCTTGTTGACAGAGAATTTTTTCTCTTCTCCCTTATGAAGGCTTCCGTCTCATCATCTATTTCAGATATGAATTCGATGCTGTGAGCCTTGTTTGGTAAATGGGTTCGCTTCCATAAAAACAGACGTAGATCGATAAACATATTCACGATACCGTCAACAATTTTCAATAAAGGCCCTATGATCTTTAATGCAGGGTATTTTTTCAGCAGCAGATGATTGCTGCAGCAGCGCACAATAATTTCCATCCCGGCTACCGTTCTTGATGTCGAGAGCTTTTTGCAGGCTTCGTATACCTTTTCCGCACTGTCTGTGGCACCTGAGGTGGCAAGATTATAATGATTTAAAACTGTTAACAGTAAAAACCCGCCTGTCCCGATGTTTCTATGACTCGGATCCACCCACCAGGAGGTTGCCCATGCAATTTTATGTTCAACATTGTCCAATCGGATTCTATCTGGCAATACACCGATGTAACCGACTATTCTATCTTTGTCCTTGTTGCTGTATGCAACGAACAGGGCATGTTCGTCTCCATCGGCATTTGGATTATGAATATATGAGAGCACCCGCTGTTTCGTCACCGGTATCAAATTTTTGTTCCACAGGCGTTCATTATGGAGTTCTTCCCTCAATTCATTGATCGTATATTTTTTTATCTTCATATCTCCTTCAATCGTTCCACTGGTAGGTATGCATGAGATCCCGTGCCCGTGTTACACCTTTAAGTCCTGCAAATGCTATGGATGAAAGGAAATGGCTCTTTAACACGTAATTATCGCGTATCTCTGAAAGATAGCGCCTGAGCATAACCTTCGCCGAATCAATATCTTGAGGGCCCTGGATTCTCTTCGAGTATGTGTTTGTATATTCTATGGTCAATTCGGCACGTGTTCGTGGCTGTATTTCCGCTACAACATAGATGGTGTCTGTATTCTTTTCGGAAGAAATGATCTCTCCTCCAATAATCCTGATTTCTTCGATAAGGTTGTGATCAGTTTCCGACTTCTTTATATAAAAGGTTTTTTTCCTGTTCGAGGCATTCGTGATGAGGGTCGGATTTGCATACATCTTGACATCAATATTGCCGTCATTCCTGTTTTTAAAAAGGTAAGACTGTTTTACTATGGAGCCAAGTCCTTCCCAGCGTATAGAACTGTCAAGGGTTCGTATCCCTGTGACAAGATCCTCGAACTTTTGATATCCCTCCTTGAAAAAGGTATGATGCTCAACGATGAGGAGCGGTTTTCCGAAGAAAGAATCAAAAGCGAAATCCTCAATATATTCTGGATATCTTCTTAAAAACAAAGGGAATCCGGCATAATTCATAATGGCAGGTTCAAGGCATGCCGATATCTTCAATCGGTTGTCGTTGTTATAGGGCACGGCTTCTGTATTCACTGCGGCATGATAATTATGATATTTCAGCATCTTCATGGTGTTGCATGAAAAGACACCCAGGGGGAATACCATCACCTTATCATAAGGCACCCCTGTTATGCTCTCATGCTCATCCATCCTTCTGGATGCCATGGATATCTTATTGTTCAGTTCCTGAAGATTATTGATCCCGAATTCACTATAGGTATGCTGGGATCCGTGGACACACAGCGAGAACCTCTCCGGCCGGTCAAGAAAGAGACGGGCAATGTCCTGGTCAGTCCTGTTATAGTTGATCGGGATGAATGAAATGGTCGTATGGATGTTGTGCCTGTCCATTCTTTCGAGCAACATTCGATAGTTCAAAAAGCCGTACTTTTTCTTCAGTAGCGGATCGTCGACCATGAAATTCGCCGTGACGCTTGGGGTGTGCCAGCAGTTATCCCCGAAAACATACTTTAGAAACATTACGTGCGGTATGAGTTGAGAGAAGTAGTCGCGTATCTTTTTCGGATCGTCGATCTTCATGTCGATATCGACAATCTGATTGTTTGCCACAAAGAATACCTCGCACCTGCATTTCCTGTATTTGATGAAGAACGGATGATCATCTATGGAAATAAGCGGCAGCATGTCTTCATGATCGTAGACAGTGTTGAAGGTAAAGTCACACTCACTGTGAATTGGTCCGAAAGAAAGACCATGAAAATGCCTGGTGATGTATATGTTCTCATTGCTTATGGTGTACCTGCGATCATCACTGGCAAGATGATACACAGACCGAAGTTTTCCCTCGCTAAGTGAACTGATTGTCTGGGCAACTTCATGATTCGGGCTCAAGTTATAGATAAACATGGAGGTGCTTCTGCTGAAGAAGAATTCTTTGAGTTTCCCAATGTCCCCGCTTTTATGAGCTTTGGACAGGGCTCTGCAGTTTATCACTGCACAAACATCGTTCTCCATGATCTGTTCGCGCAGATAATTCAGTGCATACTCGAAATCATTGAGAAAAATGACCTGGGATTTCAAGCCAAGAAAGGTGATGATTTTCAACAGGTTCAGATCGTTCCTGTCAAGCTCCTGCAGGCACAGCATCAATACTTGTGACGGCATTATTCCTTCTCTCTATCCTCAGGCATCCAGGGGAATCAGCCCATTTTTAAACTCTGTATAGCTGGTATCCAATGTGAGCGGGGCAGTGATCCTGGCAATCGGTTTCGCCGGAACACCACCCATCAAGGTATAGGGGGGTACACTCCTGGTTACTACGCTGCCCGCGGCAAGGGCGGCACCTTCTCCAATGGTAAGAGTCTGTCCCCCGGCTGCTGCAATGATACATCCTGATCCGATCCAGGCTTTCTTTTGTACGATGATTTTTCCAGGACCCCTCAGGTGTGCAACCATAGTGACCCTAAGGGCGATGACAACTTCATCGTGTATCTCTATACACTCGGGATATTCGTTTTCCAGGTAGACTTCTTCACCAATGAACACCCTTCCTGATATCTTGACACCCCGCATGCGATGTAAAAAAGGGCGCAACGTGATCGTTCCGGGTGAAAATCTCGCTACAAGGTGCAGTACCCTGTTGACCACTCCCCGTAAGATGTTTTTATGATACATATATCCCCCCTGCATACAGCTGTTGAAGATGTTCCGGGTATGTCCTGTCGACAGCCCACATAGCGGCAAAGAGCTGATAGATTGCAGCTGTATTGACATATCTGCCAGACATCATTACCTTTATTCTATATGGATGGATGAAATACAGGTTGGCGGGCATTGCTTTCTCATCGAACAGTTTTGTATTTCATCTGGAAGATATTGTAATTTTTTTTGATGCACCAAAGAGACCCCTTTCTGCTTACATGAAAATATTATTGATGTTTTGCCGGGCAAATAAATGGCATGGATTGTGCTAATTAGTAGCTCATTGGATTTAACCACAACTACGAATATGGAGACAACTTATGAAAATTGATGATAT
>DAISYU010000188.1:0-4480 GCA_036825155.1 Thermodesulfobacteriota bacterium
ATCAATATCGTTTCCGGGCTCGGCCAGATGCCCTTTCCGAGGTTTTGTGCCTATTCCGTTTCAAAGGCTGGCCTCATACAGCTTACCCGTTCACTCTCAGAGGAACTGGGACCCTATAATATCCGGGTGAACGGCATTGACCCCGGGCTCATGGACACGAACCTGGGTGAAGAAATACGTTCCATGGGATCGTCTGTCCTGGGTAAAGAGCTTTACAACAGGATGGTGGAATACAAAGAACAGAACGTCCTGAAGAACCCACAGGATGTGGCTGAGCTCGCAGTGTTCCTGGCGTCACAGCGCTCAGCGGGAATGTCGGGACATATAGGAACGCTTCGATACTACCGGGATCACGGGTGGAAGAAATAGGGGATAACAACGAGTAAGGACAGGGCAGGTTTTGCGTTCTGCATCATTGATAACGAAGCGTTGTCATCTGATGTATGAAATCCTCGAACTTTTCATCCATGTTTACAAAACGTGGCATTCCGGTTCGAAGATTTCATAAGGATTTGACCTATAGTTTCTATGGCAGCAGGGACTCCTCCCTCAGTCGGTTGACAACCTCGATTATTGTATTGCTGCGGTCCATGGTGTAGAAGTGCAGGCCGTCAACGCCGTGTTTGAGCAGGTCCCGGCATTGGCTGAAGGCAAAATCGATACCGTAGCGCACGACAGCGGCTGGATCATCCTGCGGAAGCTGGGCGAGATCATTGCGCAGCGTATCAGGGATTGTCGCTCCGCAGACTCTGGCAAGGCCTTCCATGAGTTTGACACCGTAGATCGGCATAATCCCGGGTATGATCGGGACCGTGATGCCGATAGAACGTGCGCGTTGAACAAAATCAAAGAAGCACTCGTTGTCATAGCAGTACTGCGCAATAATAAATTCGGCACCGTTTTGGACCTTGAGTCTGCAGTATTCGAGATCCTTCTCCCTGCTCTGGGCTTCCGGATGCCCTTCAGGATATCCTGCTGCACCGAGGCAGAAGTTATAGCGCGGCCTGATAAAATCCAGCAGCTCTGACGCATGCTGAAAGCTCTCCGGGTGTGGGGTAAATCCTTCAGCATCACGCGGCTTATCTCCGCGCACCACAAAGAGTGTCTCCACTCCGAGTCCTGCATAGGCATCAAGAACAGAGGTGATATCGTCCGGAGCCAGGCCATAGCCGGCAAAATATGTGACAACGTCCAGGCCCTTTTCTTGTATGAGTTTGCGGGCAAGATGATAGGACCCTTCCCTGGTGGAACCGCCGGCACCAAAGGTTACCGAGACAAAATCGGGTTTAAGGGATACCAGCTTGTCGATCACTCCCTCGAGTTTATCAGCAGCGGCTTCATCACGTGGTGGGAAGAATTCAAAAGACACTACAGGCTTTTGTTTCTTTTCAATCAAAGCAGTCATTCGCATGTACTAAACCTCCTTGTGGTTGTGATCCGTCCGAATCCAATACTGAAGACACTGACACTTTTGGACCGGTGGGAGAAAGAGCTCACATTCTCGCCTGTCATGCCTGCTTGAGTATAGATTCAGCTGTTTAATGTAACAGATATAGAGCGTTATGATCAACACTAAGCACTCCAGTGTATGTTACCTGTAAAGACATGTATGACGTTTAGGTTTGTGGATGCGGATTGCGAACAGAATCCCGGGGGTGCTTGAAACAGGAAACAAGCAGGAAAGAGGGGAAAACACAGCAATTGAAAAAACAGCGTAAGAGACGAAAGTAAAACCTATGGGGAGCAGAATACAAGGGGATTCGGCTGAAGGCTGTTTATATGAAAACAGAATCCAGTATCCAGTATCCAGAATTCAAAAAGACAGAATAATCAATAGCGAGACTTGGGGAACAAGAACCGAGGCAGATCGAGCAGGGTAGTTCCAGACTTGAGGCAGTAAAACCAGTGAGCTCAGGATCTCAGGCAGATCAAGAAATCGGGTTCCAGATCCCAGGCAGAAGGAAAAAACTAAACCCAAAAAACCATGAAATTCCTCCTTCAAGGGAATGATTGATGTGCCCTTTTTCCCGTCGTCCCCGCGGCTTGTCCTGCGTAGCCAGGGGTGAAGTAGGAAGGCGGCGACCCAGAACTTACTGATAAGACTGGATTTCCTCCTTCGCGGGAATTACTATAGGGGGGGAAGGGATGTAACTGTCCTGCCCCATCATTGCTCGCTGCACAATATCATGAGACCCCTGGCAAACTCGACTGCATCGGCCTTGTCTTCCTGGTCCGGATGTTTCGGATAGGTCCTGAATATCTGGTGAAATCCATGACATCTGAATCTGCCGATCGAGGTGTTGTGCAGTTTCTTCTCCATGGAGGACAGACAGATATCTGCAACGGCAGGACCGAACAAAGGAGCCCCATAGGTAACAAAGACTGCCGATGCGCAAGGCGGCTCGAGCTCTGAAAGAAAGTCGCTGATCTTGGAGGTCGGCATTCCCCCGTGAACCGGTGATCCGACGACAACAAGATCATAGTCCTGCAGAACATACTCTGCTGCATCATCGACTCGGACAGCCGGGCAGTTCATTTCTCCTGCCAGTACCTGTGCGACAGCTTGGGTATTGCCGCTCCAGCTGTCAAAGATGACGATTGCTTTAGGAGGTTGTGCATCCGTATGCTCGATGGTGCCTGGATCCTTGATATAGCTGGTATGGTGCCCTGCGCATCCGACAAGCAGGATCGCTGCGCATGCAAGGATGAATGAACAGAAACAGGATTTCTTCATGGATTTCCTCCTCAAGGGATTACAAGTTACCCCGTGATAATAACATATCAAGTATTCAGGAACAATTATCAGCCGATGTGTGTCGGCTGATATTCCAAAGATCATGCCTGGTTCATGACAATGAAACTTCCCACCTGAACGTCCGCTTCCCGTGCAATCACAGGACATTTTGCCATGAACAGGAAAAAGATATCCCTGTCTGCCTGATTGAGGGTCTCGAAGTTTCCCTGGCCTTTTGCAATAACCACCGGTGCGGCTTCAAAAAGATCCCTGAATTCATCCGAGCACATGACAAGAGGTGTTCCCGGTGCACCGCTTCCGCTCGAGATCACCTTGCATAAATCGCAAAGCCCTGCCTGTTCGGCATCAGCGAGTGTTGCGTCGTTGATAATGGGGGCATGTCGGACTGCACATACGACCCGCTCGGGACCAAGCTGTTCGATGAACAGCCGGTCAAAGACGATTTCCCCTGCGTTATCGGCGAGATACAGCACCAGTGACGCTTCCTCGAGTCTCTCCTTCAGTTCGCCAATATGGTTGACGGCAAAGTTTGCACTCAGTGCCCTGTCCACTGTTTCCCTGATCTGTATGCTGTCTTTTGTTCCCATGCCGAAGTCTATGATATTGCCTGCCACAGCGATGCGCAGGGCTGTATCGAAGGGGTCATCCGACGAGTTCACAAGACGGGCAAACTCCGGGTAGAGATTCAGGGCCTTCTCGTTATAATATTTTTTGATCTCAGCATAGGGGTCGGTAACGCCGGTCAGTTCCCTTACCAGGAGGTACATCTCTGTCGCCATGATGGGCGGCGGGTTGGAGTAATCCATCTCGGAGATACTCTTGAGGATGGTCCGAATAAAAGCATCCTGTTTGTCTTCGGGGATATGTGCCTTGGCGATTTCCACAGATTGTTTTACCAGGCATCCGATGCATTCGATGTATGTTTTCATAACAGCCGCTCTCTATATTTTTTTCATGATGACGGCAAACAAGGGCCTGAGCCCTTATTTTATAAGATTGTAGAGCCTCTCTCTGTGTTTTATCAGGTTCGAGTCCTTGCCATTCATCATCACTGGTACCTGTCATTGCCGGTAAAAATCTTAGAAGTGCCTAGCATACATCACCGCATGGCACAACCGAGTACTGGAGCGGTGGAGTATTGGAGTATTGGGAAAGAATAGATAATGTGAGGCGCTGTGCACGAAAAAATGGAGTATTGGAGTAATGGAGTATTGAATAAAAGACAGAAAGCTGAGACTCTGAAACAGTTGAAGAAGAGTTCATCGCAGAAGAGAAGATGGTTAACGGCAGGTAATGTCACATGAAAATGAGTCTGCAATGATATTTGATTGAACCGATATGCTGAATTCTTTACAATGTCTGTATTATGAAGAGTTGCAGGCATATGAATCTTGTTCTGATACCTGTTGAGAAAAACAGACTGAGGTGCAGGCACTGCCACCTGGTGATCACCGCCGAGGAACTTCAGGGGAGTTACTGCCCTGAATGTTATGAAGCGTACGGGAAGAAACATTCCGATTTCGAAGAGATTGAAGCAGAGAATGAAAAGACCCGCTACCGGTGTGAGGACTGCGGGGTGATCATTGAGGTGGAATAGAAAAAGCTCACAGGATGTCAGGCCTGGGGCATTAGGCATAAGATGCTTGGGGAAAGATTAATAAATTTTAAATTCCGGATCTCGGATTGCAAATTTGATAAAAAGAATTCAGAAGCCAGAATCCAGTA
>DAISYU010000189.1:0-4377 GCA_036825155.1 Thermodesulfobacteriota bacterium
GTCCCTGGAAGGTTCTGCTTCTTAGGGCCCTTATCTGCCCGCAGTCATAATGGCACGCTCTCTAACGACAGTACCTGGGTGCGATCATATCCTGAATCCCTTAAAAACGGCACTTGTGCAACTATCAACAGAAACGCGCCTGTATTCAGCTGTTTCTCCGTAAAGAATTAATATTTAGTACTTCTTTGATATCCTTATTATTTTTTTATTTGACAAATCCATCGGATTATTGTTGTATATGCGCGATGAAAAAAATGAACCGACATGACTGGTGGTGGCTCAAAGAAGGCTGAAAAGGCTCGACCTCTGCGATATAAAGCGAAAGGCGGCCTTTTTGGCCGTCTTTTTTATTGTGGACTGCATACAGACGTCTTTGATTTGAGCACATGAGAGGACAACTTTATGGGCAAAAAGATACTCCTGGGAAATGAGGCGATCGCATACGGCATCCTTGCAGCCGGGGCGAATCTTGTGGCATCGTACCCCGGCACCCCCGCCTCTGAGGTCTGCGAGACCGCCATGGGCCTGGTAAAGCGCAACGGTTCCCCCTGCCATGTTGAATGGTCCATCAACGAAAAGACCGCCGTGGAGGTCGCCTATGCGAACGCCATTGCCAACAGGCGTTCTGCAGCCATCATGAAACAGGTGGGGCTCAATGTGGCATCCGATCCGGTGATGAGTGCCGCCTACATGGGAACAAGCGGCGGATTCCTCATCGTGGTCGCTGACGACCCGGGCCCACACTCGTCCCAGACCGAGCAGGACACCCGTTTTTTCGCCATGCATGCAAAGATCCCGGTACTCGATCCGGCCAGTCCCGAAGAGGCCATGAGGATGACGATTCAGGCCTTTGCGTTCTCGGAAGAATTCAAGACCCCGGTGATCCTGAGGCCCACGACACGGGTATGCCATGCCCGGCAGTTGGTTGATCTCCCGGAACTTACCGTCCTGAACAGACAGCCTGATTTCCAGAAGGACCCGTACCGCTGGGCTGCGACACCCGGACCAAGACTGAAACTGCACAAGGAACTCAACGCGAAGCTCCAGGATATATCCAGGCACGAATGGGCGCGGCCGAAGCTCTTGTACGGCACCCCGGATGCACGCATTGCCATCGTATCTTCCGGTGTTGCCTGTGCCTATATCATGGATGTACTCAAGGCCTTTGACAGGTGGGACGACATCTGCGTGTATAAAGTGGACATGCCCTACCCCATGGATCCGTCGAGTCTCCAGGCAATTGCGAACACCCATGAGAAGGTCCTGGTGGTCGAGGAGACAGAGCCGGTGATCGAGATGCAGTTTGTAAACCGGGAAAACGTGTCGGGACGTCTCGACTCCGCAGTGCCCAATGCAGGAGAGCTCACCCCGGAGATCGTAATGCAGGTGCTCGACGATGTCACCGGGATTCATCGCGAGAAAGAAAAAGAGACAGCTAAAAAACAACGGCCGCCCTCACTATGTGCCGGGTGCGGCCACAGAGGTGCCTTTTATGCCATAAAGAAGGCCCTCCCCAAGGGAATCTACACCTCTGACATCGGCTGTTACACCCTGGGGCTGAACCTGGGCGGGGTTGACACCTGCCTGTGCATGGGGGCGGCAGTCAGCCAGGCAGCAGGCTTTTATCACGCATACAAGGACACTCCCAGCCCTCCTCCCATTGCAGCGATCATCGGCGATTCCACCTACTTCCATGCCGGTATCCCGCCCACGATCAACGCCCTGGTCACAGGCGCCCGGTTTGTTCTCGTGATTCTGGACAATGCTACCACCGCCATGACCGGTCAGCAGCCCACCCCTGCAACCGGTTGCGTGACCAACGACTATGCCGGCAGAACACTGCAACTGGAAGAAATCCTGACAGGCTGCGGCATCAAGACCACCTTTGTTCACGACCCCTATGATGTCAAAGGATTTATCGAAATAACAAAAGAGGCGTACGCAAAAACTCAACAGGAAGGTGTTGTTGCCATCATCGCCCGACATCCCTGCATCAGGGACCGGCAGGCAATGAAGGATCAGGCATCCTATTCCATGAGCATATCTGAAGAATGCAACGCCTGCGGCTACTGCGTCACACAATTCGAATGCCCTGCTATCGAACTGGGGGAGGACACGGCCAGGATCGACAGGTCACTGTGTATCGGATGCGGGGTGTGCGTGGACATCTGTCCCAGAAACGCAATCAAGGCCGAGGCAGGAAAATGATGAGAGAAGACATGAGCGACAAACAGATCATTATGGTGGGACGAGGGGGTCAGGGCATCCTGCTGCTGGCCAAGGCGCTGGCTGAGATCGCCTTCAAAGAGGGAAGGAATCTCATTACCTCGGAGACCCACGGCATGGCTATGAGAGGCGGTACGGTCACTGCAAGCCTCAAGATCGGCTCATTTGAGAGCCCGCTCATACCTGCCGGCTCTGCCGACATGCTCATCGGCCTCGAGGAGACAGAGGCCCGGGACTACCTGTACATGCTCAAAGACGGCGGTATCGCAGTGGTCAATGCACGGAAACAAGGCCAGTTCGACCACACCATCGATGCAACCGGCATGGCCCTTGAAATGGGTTCACCCGGCAGTGCGAACATGATCATGCTGGGACTTGTCTCTAGAATCATGGGCTATGACATTGACGAGGTTAGATGTGTTGTCCGGGAGATCTCTCCTGGAAAATGGGCATCACAGAATATCAAGGGAATTGAAACGGGCTATAATTGCCCGGAATCTGCTTTTGAATAGGAGGACGTTAGGTATGCAATCATTTATGCCAACATTTAAAACTGCTGATGAACTCAAGGCGCTCCAGACCGAGGGACTGAAATGGACGGTAAACCATGCCTATCACGGTTCTGAATTTTATCGTGAAAGCTTTGACAGGGCAGGGGTAAAGCCTGAAGACATAAAGACCCTGGACGATCTGAAGAGGCTTCCCTTTGTCACGGCAGGGGACCTTCAGAACGGGTACCCCTACCCTCTGCGGAGTGTGCCTTTTGAGGACATTGTCCGGCTTCACGCCTCCACCGGGACAACCGGGAAACGCAAGGTCCTTGTGTATACGGCCAAAGACGTGGACGACTGGGCAAACATGTTCGCCCGCTGCTACGAGATGGCAGGGTTGACCAGGCAGGATAGGATCCAGATCTGTGTCGGCTACGGGGTCTGGACTGCAGGTGTGGGGTTCCAGAACGGCTGCGAACGGTTCGGTGCCATGGCGCTGCCCGTGGGCCCCGGCAACACCGAGATGCATCTTCAGTTCTTGGAGGACTTTCAGCCCACGGTGATCTGTTCCACTGCATCCATGGCCCTGCTGCTGGCCGAAGAGGTGGAAAAACACGGCCTCATGGACAAGATCAACGTGAAGAAGGTTATCATGGGTGCGGAACGCGCCAGCGACGCCCTGCGCCAAAAAGTCCAGGAACTCTTCAGGGCAGAGCACGTATTCGACATCCCAGGCCTGACCGAGCTGTACGGCCCGGGTACCGGCCTGGACTGTGAACACCACACCGGCATTCACTACTGGGCCGACTACTATATCCTGGAGATCCTTGACCCGGAGACCCTGGAGCCGGTCAAAGAAGGCGAAGTGGGCGAGATGGTCTACACCACGCTGAGAAAAGAAGGGGCACCGCTTGTCAGGTACCGTTCACGCGACCTCACGAGGCTGGTTCCTGGACAATGCCCGTGCGGATCGCCCCTGCCGAGACACGACAGGATAAGCGGCCGCTCGGACGACATGTTCATCATCCGGGCAGTCAATGTCTATCCGAGCCACATTGACGAGATCCTCTCGAAAGAGGGCGGGATCGGCAGCGAGTACCAGATCCACCTGGACCGGGGAGACGACGGCAAGGACTACATGACCATCAAGGTGGAGCGTGCCGACGGCGCCGGTGCAGAAGGGGATCCAGGACTCAGCAAGAAGATCGAGGTCGATATCAGGAAGTCTCTCCTGGTCAGGGGCAGTGTGGAGATCGTGGATTACGGGGCCCTTCCCAGGTCCGGCAGAAAATCCCAGCGCGTCTTCGACCACCGGAATTGAGTTTTTTGAGGTGTAAGGTTTAAGGTATAAGGTTTAGGGCAGAAGGGTGAATAGCTCCTTTACCTTACACCTTGAGCCTTATACCTCATACCCTTTCAGATCTCGAACATCCTGAGTTTATTACACAAACCTGTAGTCCGGGTTGAGACTCTGCGGATCGTAGATGAGCTACCTGGCAATAATATTCATGTTAGAGAAGAAATAAATCCTGTGGGAGCAGCTTCAGTCGGGATTAGAGTTCTCGCCGGGGAACTGAGTTTGTCACCACGTAAGGCTTACAACTTGTTATGGTTTTTGCCTTTGTTCTTTGTTTTCACAATTCGAAATCCGAAATTCCAA
>DAISYU010000190.1:0-4277 GCA_036825155.1 Thermodesulfobacteriota bacterium
GGGGTCACGTCTGCCGTTGACTCTTGATAACTGCTTCTTATTATAAAAATTAAGTAACATCCAAACTATTGACAACACCGCATCCAGATTCCCGCTATCATGTGATGATTGAAGGGGTCGGGCCATTGAACATGTTCTAAATGTTGTAACCAGAAATAAAATTTTGAATGTTTTAGGAGGAGGTAAGTCACATGAAAAAACCCATTGTGAACATCATAATAGCGGTTATTGTGATTGTCGGGGCCGCGATTATTTACTATGCCACGAGACCGCCCGAAGTCGCTCCTACCATTAAAATCGGAGTGATCGGTCCGATGCAGTTTGTGCAGGGCATAGGTCACTGGAACGGGGCGAACATGGCCGCCGATGAAATCAACGCCGCAGGCGGCGTCCAGGTCGGCGACAAGAAAATGAACATCGAACTTGTCCAGGCAGATTCCAACGAATTCATCAACATCACCGATGCCACCAATGCCATGGAGCGTCTCATCACGAACGACAAGGTGGACTTCATCGTCGGAGGTTTCAGGACGGAGGCGGTCCTGCCCATGCAGGACATCGCCATGGAAAACAAGAAGATCTTCATCGGTGTGGGGGCTGCCCACAATGAACTCTGCCTGCGGGTGGCGAAAGACTACGATACCTACAAATATTTTTTCCGGGGCTCCCCTTTCAATTCCTCATACCTCGGCAGAACGAGCTTCATCCACCTGGGCACTGTTGCGGCTATCATGAAAGCGACCTTGAACATAGAGAAAATAAAGGTCGCCATTGCCGCGGAGAAAGCCATATGGACTGAGCCCATGATCAAGGCATCCGAGGGTGTCATCCCCAAGATGGGCATGGAGCTGGTAGGTATCTGGCGGCCCTCCCCTGTCGCTACCGATGTAACGGCTGAGCTCTCGGCCATCCAGCGATCAGGGGCCCATATCATATTCACAATCTTTTCCTCTTCCGTGGGAATTCCCTTTGCCAGGCAGGCGGGCGAACTCAAGATTCCCGCCGTTCAGGTCGGGATCAATGTAGAGGCCCAGAAAGACGGCTTCTGGGAGGCAACACAGCAGATGGGCAACTATGTTTCGACCATAAACACCTATTGCCGCGGTGTCGAGTACAATGAGCTGACGAAGCCGTTTGTTGACGGCTATGTGGAAAAATTCGGCGAAACACCGACCTACACCGCCGACACCTACACTGCCATAAAATACGCCCTGAAGCCGACCATTGAGAAGGCCGGAACCCTCGATGCGGATACGCTGGTGCCCATTCTGGAAAATGCCTCGTACATGGTACCCGGAGGCAGGGTAGAATACCTGAAGGATGAAAACGGCAATCCCATGCATGAGCTGAGATGGGGACCGGGGTATCTCACAGCCCTGGGTGTTCAATGGCAGGACGGTGAACTGAAGAGCTTCTGGCCCAACAAGTGGAAGTTGGATGCGGAGGCACCGGAAGTGACCTATAAAGGGATCGTGCCCTATAAGATACCGCCCTGGGTTATCGAGGCATATAAGCAATAGGTGCTATATACTGATCGGTGCAGCCCCGTCCCTTTGCCGTGAGGGACCTAAAGGGGCGGGTAGCGCCCATGTACTGGAGGCATATGTTTCTGGATATCACCATCAGCGGCCTCATTAGCGGGAGTGTTTATGCCCTGCTCGCCATAGGGTTTTCCCTTATCTTCGGCGTGGCCCGCATTGTGAACATCGCCCATACCGCCTTCTACATGGTGGCAGGCTACTGCATCTATTACGTCAGCCATGAGATGGGGCTTCATCCAATCTGGGGCATGTTCGCCGCCGTCATACTCGTCACCGCGCTCGGCATGGTCTGCTACAAATTCCTCATAAACCCTATCCGGGAGCACGAGGGCGCCGTCCTTATCGCGACCATTGCCCTGGCCATGGCCCTTCAGGAGATCATGACCATCATGTTCACAGGCACGTATTTGAGTGTGCCTTCGCTGGTCAAGGGCTATTTTGTTATCGTGGGCGTGAAGGTATTTTATCAGCAGCTCCTGACCTTCATTGTGGCCCTAATTGTTCTGGGTGCGCTCTGGGTCCTTCTCATGAAGACCCGGCTTGGATTGGCCATCCGTTCCACAGCCCAGGACAAGGAGGTGGCCAATCTCATGGGAATCAACGAGGCACGGGTCGCCATGATGACTATGGGCATATCCGTAGGACTCGCATCGTTCACCGGCGCCATTGTGGTGCCGCTTACCATACTCGATCCGCTCATGTGGATGCACCCGCTGATCATGATGATGGCCGTTGTCATACTGGGCGGACTGGGAAGTCTCAAGGGGAGTTTCATCGGTGCATATATCCTGGGCTTTGCCGAGGCAATCGTGGTATTTGCACTCCCCGCAGGTGCCTTTCTGAAGGGCTCGGTAGCGCTGTCCATCATGATCCTGGTATTGCTCATCAGGCCGGAAGGCCTTTTTGGTGTAACCTTTGAGGAGGAACGATAGCCATGGACCTTATTCGATTTTACCTGAGAAAGCTCGTTACCATAGTGAAGAATGAAGTCATTGTGCTGCCTTCACGGGTCGTTGTCGTGGTCTTTTTTCTCTTCCTGCTCCTCCTGCCTGTGTTCACCAGCAATCAATATACACTTCGCATTTTCACGCTCACCTGTATCTTTGCCATACTGGCGGCGAGTTGGGACCTCCTTTCAGGATTTACCGGCCAGATAAATTTCGGTCACGCCCTCTTCTTCGGCGTTGGTGCCTATTCGGCGGCCATGATCAATCTGCACGCCCATATTCCTCCCTGGGGAAGCATCCCGCTCGGCGGACTCGTGGCGGTCCTGGCAGGCCTTATCATCGGGATTCCCTGTCTCAGACTCAAGGGAACCTATCTGGCACTGACCACCCTGGCCTTTCCCATCATACTTATGGGCCTCGTTTTCGCCTTTCCCGATCTGACCGGCGGCGAGCTGGGGATTTCGGGCATTAAACGGATAACACGGTCCAGCGTGACCAATTACTACATCGCAGCAGGTCTCATGTTCGGTCTCTGCTCAATCATGTGGAAGATTACCGACTCCAATACGGGCATCATCTTTCATGCCATCCGGGAGGACGAGCTGGCCGTGCGGGCCGCCGGCATCAACACGACACGATATAAACTGATGGCATTTTGCCTGAGCGGCTTTTTCGCCGGTATTGCCGGGGGACTCTATGCCCACTTCATGAGAATCGCCGGCCCTTCAACGCTGGAAGTTTCCATGTCCTTCCTGGTGGTCATCTGGGCCGTATTCGGCGGCGTTGCCACCATCTATGGCCCCGTGGGAGCGGTATTCATCCTCTTTCCATTACTGGAATTCCTGCGATTCTGGCAGGAATACCGTACGTTGATGTTCGCCTGCGTCCTGATTGTGGTTCTTCTCTATATGCCCGACGGGCTTTTCCCCTGGTTGCGGGACAAAATAGAAACGGAGTGTCCCCGGTGTAAGATAAGAAATATTTCCAGCCGTACCACATGCCGGGTATGTACGGCGCGTCTGGACTGACGGCAGTCCTTCAACTCATTTCCTGCGCGAAGGAGATGAAATGGAATACAGACACTGTGAGGCAAAACCATGAATGCAAAAGAAGCCTATTTGTCAAAGCCCTGGCTGAAACACTATCCCGAAGGTGTTTCCCCTACCGTCGATGTCCCCGCGCAATCGGTCCCTGACATCTTTGACGAGGTGGCGGAAAAATTCGGGAACAGACCGGCGTTGATCTTCTATGGAAAAAAGATCAGCTATACGGAACTGAAGGAACTGATAGACCGGTTTGCCACGGCCCTGGACGATCTGGGAGTAAAGAAGGGTGACACCGTCGCACTCTATCTCCTGAACTGCCCCCAGTTTATCATCGCCTATTTCGCGGCTTTGAAGATTGGTGCGAAAGTCACCCCGATCAGTCCTGTCTATACAAGCCATGAGATTCGGCACCAGATTCAGGACAGCGACGCGACGACGCTGGTCTGTCTCGACATCCTCTATGATAACGTGGAGAAAACCGGCATTACCCTTAAAAACATCATACTCACCGGCATTGACGAGTATCTGCCTGCGTTCAAACGGCTTGTGGGCAAAAGTGTCGTGGGAAAGATCTATTCGGAAATGCAGGTCCCTGCCTCCGTGCACAGTGGTAAGGAGGGCCTCCTTCATTTTAAGGACCTCATCAAAAAATACCCGGCCAGCCCGCCTGAGGTATCCATCGACCCGTCGCATGACATTGCTGCCCTGCCCTATACGGGCGGCACCACAGGTCTTCCAAAGGC
>DAISYU010000191.1:0-4247 GCA_036825155.1 Thermodesulfobacteriota bacterium
TTGGCGCTAAAATCGTCAACTGGCATGAGTATGGTCTCATAGTGGCCAAGCGCGATGAGGCAACATTCGTCGAGCATGCATGTAAGCTTGCCGTCGAGGAAAACATCTATCTATTGCTGGCATTGGGAGTGTTTGACGAAGAACCCGGATCGCGCGGTGAAAACAAGCTGGTTTTTATCGAGCCATCGGGAAGGGTGCTGTGGCAATATCATAAGCCACGCCCTGTCCCGGTAATCGAAGAGCCCTATGTAGTGAAGAGCAAAGACAAGGCACCGGCAGTCACTGACACGCCCTTCGGAAAAATTGCTGCCGTGATCTGCTTTGACGAGGATTTTCCTGGTTTTATTCGCAAAGCCGGACAGTCCGGGGCTGACATTCTGTTTGGGCCTTCCGAGGATTGGCGAGAAATACTCTCTATACATACACCGGCGATCACTTTCAGGGCTGTCGAAAATGGGTTTTCACTGGTTCGCTGCACATACGAGGGTCTGACCATGTCCGTTGATTATCAGGGTCGAGTCCTTACAGCGACGGATGATTTCAGAAACAAGGAACCAGTGATCATCTCAGATGTTCCCATGAAAGGAGTGACAACAATATACTCAAAGATAGGCGATCTGTTTGCGTGGCTTTGCTGCCCCGGCTTTGTGATGATCGCCGCATGGGCTCTGCTTCGACATAATGAAATTGAACTTTGCACAGTGTAAAATTATGGACGATTACCTCTCTCCTTGCATGTCCCATCACAACCGAGATGTGAATAAACGAAAATGGGGGTAGACTGTAACCGGCGAGAATTGATCAATACGGATTGCGTGAGGATCTCGACACCTGAACGCAGCAAAGGATGCCTTTCGATAGCATCTGGAGATCCTCACTTCTCAGGCATCTGAAGAACTTCCATCCATTACAGATAGCTCTATTTCTTTAAGAGTGGATCTGTTATCGCGAAACTGACGTCAGTTTTTATTACGGTATCTGCCGGGAGTATGACCTGTCCAACCTTTAAAGGCACGGTAGAAATTCGCCAGATCGCTATACCCAAGCTCCGTGGCAATCTGCTCGACGGGGCGGTCTGTTGTTCTTAGGAGATCTATCGCTTTGTCCTTGCGGATCTTTGAGAGAAGATCCTTGTATGATGTCCCTTCTGCTGTCAGGCGTCGGCTGAGAGTTCGTGGTGAAAGATTCAAGTAACGAGCCAACTGATCAAAGCTCGGAAATCCCTCACTGTGAAACAGGATCTCCTGATGTATTCTCCTGGCCATCGTCCCTCGCCCGTTTATCCTGAGAGACAGCAGTCTGCACTCCTTCTCATAGATCTTTTTTACCAATGGGTCTGCCAGCGGCAACTGTTGGAAGAGATATTTTTTGTCAAAGACGGCCATGTGATCATTGGCATCGAATACAAGTGGACACTTGAAGATGTCCTGATAGAGTGACGCATGCTTCGGTTTTGGATAGGCAAAGCGTATTTCGTTTATCGGGATATGGGAACCCATCAGATCGCTGGCTATCCTGTGGATCGAACCGAACTCTCTTTCGCACACGAAGAGGCGGATGTCTTTCAGGTCCACGAGTTCTTTCAATCTGATGAACGCGAGATCGTCTCTCACCTTCAGGTCGAAGTGGAAATAGGTCAGAAGGAGTTCGCTGTACTGGAATATGATCCGTATTGCATCGAGAAGAGTATCGCTGTTGATCGCGGCAGCACCGAGCTTGCCGATGATCCCCATATGAGACTGTCTGCCGATGGACAGCCCCAGGCCAGGCTCCGGAACCAGCCGAACGATGTTACGCATGACCATGAGTTCCTGTTCGGGCGTTACCAGAACGTCGGGATCATCCAGATCGCCGGGCTGTATTGTGCTGCCGGCCAGAAGTGAAGCTACCTCGATGCCTCTCGCTGCCACATACCGGGCCAGGACCGCCAGACTGTTGATGGATCGGTACAACGGGAGGGATCTCCTCGATGATATGTGAAGAGCATGTTTCCCGAGATTTCTCTCCATGCATGCCCCCTTGGCGTGAGATGACAATATATCTGTCGTTCCCTGCAAGTGTCAAGAGGTCGGATTTCCTTATAATCTTCAGAGTGGAATAGATGGATCACATTTGTAAGGAGGGGAAATGACCAGGCTACAGGACAAAGTGGCTGTTGTGACAGGAGGCGGGACCGGCATCGGCAGGGCGATCAGTCTGCAGTTTGCCAAGGAAGGTGCCCACGTGGTGGTGGCTTCGAATGTGAAGGCAGAGGTTGAGAGTGTTGCCAAAGAAGTCAGCAGCCTGGGCAGGGAAGGGATTCCTTATGTGGTGGATGTGACTGATCCGGTGAAAGTGAAACAGATGGCGGATGAAGTCATCAAGAAGCTCGGCAGGGTGGACATCCTCGTCACCAGTGCCGGGGTCATGGGCGAGCGCACGTTTATCGTCAACACGACGGATGAAGGCTGGCGCAGGACCATAGACATCAACCTCAATGCAGGTTTCTACTGCGTAAAGGCCTTTCTTCCCAAGATGATGGAGCAGCAGAACGGAAGGGTCATCATGATTTCCTCTACCTCCGGGAAACTGCCGGCTGCCCTGAATGCGGACTATTCGGCATCCAAACATGGCGTCATAGGCCTGACAAAGGCACTGGCGCTTGAGCTGGCTTTGCTGTGCCCGCAGGGCATCACTGCGAATGCCATCTGCCCGGGACCTACAGCTACGCCCATGATAGATGCAATAACCGAATATTACCGGCCCCTGCTCAATGAAGATACGGATAAAATCCACGCACGGATCGTGGACAAGAGCATCCAGCGGAGACTGCTCGATCCTTCGGAGATTGCATACATGGCTGCCTATCTTGCGTCGGATGAGGCGAAAGGCATTACCGGCCAGGCAATGAACGTGGATGGCGGGACAGTGCTGTGGTGAGAAGACAGCAATGTGTCTCCAGATAAATCAAGCTGATGTATAGGAGAAAAATGAGAGGAGGAATCACCCATGAGGCAGTACACGATCAAACCGCTTCTTACCGGCTGGTTTTATATGAACTGGGGAGGGCTCATCTTCCCCTTTGCAGAAGGCTACCATGCCGATCTACCGTGTTTTATGTTCCTCATAGAAGGTGAAGACGGCGAGCAGATCATCGTGGATGGAAGCTATACCTATGTGCCCTTCACGATGAAGCCGAGACGAACTCCCGAGCTGGAAGTGCCGACGGTTCTCAAGAACAACGGAGTCGACCCCGATACCATCAAGACGGTCATCGTAACTCACCTGCACCACGACCACACCGGGTACCTGAACCTATTCAAGAATGCCAGCTATTATGTTCAGGAAGCAGAGCTTCTGGAGGCATACTATCCCATGGGTCCTGTCGCCCCGGGATACGCACCGGAGAACTGGATGGATCTCGTGCCCAGGTTCAAGCTGATCAACGGTGACTTCAAGCTGAGGGACGGGCTGGAGCTTATCCATGTCCCGGGCCACACTGCAGGGCTTCAGGCGATTTCCGTCAATACATCAAAGGGCAGGGCCATCATGTTCAGCGACTGCTGCTACCTCTTTGCCGGTCTTGCCAAACGCTTCCCCATGCAGTTTTTCGAGCTGGCGACCAAGGCCTCCCAGAGTGCGAAAGAGCCCGTGAACCTCGGGGACCCGGAAGTGGCAAGGACATTGGATAAGATCTTCACCTCCCGCTACGGCGGTTACTTCGGCCCGAACATCATCAACCCGGGCGATAACATGCGCGGTATGCACAAGCTCGACCTCATGGCAGATATTGTTGTACCTGGACATGACCCGATGCTCGTGGACATGAAGGTCATCCCGGACGATTACCACCTTGAGGGAAAGTAGAGGGTACATAAGTACAAAATGAATAGCAAAAGAGGAAAAGATGAAACACTTACAGATCACTGAAGTAGAAGGTTACGACGCACCGGCTCTGGGACTGGAAGGTACTGAAAAAATGAAGCTCAGAATTCTCTCCGATGATTCTACCTGGATTGAACTTGAGCCAGGCGGTTATACGCCCGACCATAAACACGATGATAAAGAACGGATCGTGGTTATGTCGGGAAGGGGCATACTCAAGTTGGGAGACCAACGTAAAGAGATCAAACCCAATGACTTCATCGAAATCGCCACAGAGGATCATCAGTTTATCAACACCGGCAAGGATCTGTTGGCATTCGTGTGTTTTAGAAACCAGCGCTGAGGTTGGGCAATAATTATCGAGATAATGAAATATAAGATCG
>DAISYU010000192.1:0-4200 GCA_036825155.1 Thermodesulfobacteriota bacterium
CGGCTGTCCTCAAGGACGGGTGGCTCTACACGGGAGATATCGGATTCCTGGATGAGGACGGGTACCTGACAATTGTAGACCGGAAAAAAGACCTGATCGTTGCAAGCGGGTACAATATATTTCCGCAGGAGATCGACGAGGTCCTCTTCGAGCATCCAAAGATCCTGGAGGCCTGCACCATCGGTGTGCCCGATGATTACCGGGGAGAGGCGCCGAAAGCATACGTGGTACTCCGGCAGGGCGAGACGCTGAATAAAGAAGAGATTATCGCTCATTGCAAGCAGAAACTTGCCGCCTACAAGGTGCCGCACCTCATAGAGTTTATCGATGAACTTCCTAAGAGCGCAGTGGGCAAGATCCTGCGCCGGGAGCTCAAAGAGCTTGACAGGAAGCAACGGGAACAGGAGCGGGGTGCCTCCGCGTAAAGCTGAATTTACGGGCGTCTCCGGCTCAATAACCTGAGGCGCCCTGATGGATATCGAATCGATGAGAGGAGGTGTTTTGTGGCACCATCTGCTTCACAAGCGCTCTCAATACTCAGGGATCCGTCTCTGTTCCAGTGGTACCTCGTCCCCTTTCTGCTTGTTGTTGTCCATATGTATTTTCAGGAGATCGGCAGAAAGAACTGGAACGTGATTTTTGCAGGGCTTGCCTTCTGGGGAATGGAATGGAACGCCGAGCTCATCAATGCGGTCTATTTCTTTGTAAGCGGGTATGCCCCCCTGTGGGCAACGCCTGGTGATACGGCATATCAGATCCTGATCGGATTGAATATCGAGATCTCCTTCATGTTTCTCATCATGGGGATTGCTGCAGTGAAGGTGCTTCCTGACGATAAAAGGATGAAGATCCTCGGTCTTCCGAACCGTCTTGTCATTGCCGCTGTTCTTGCTGTGTGCTGTATTCTGGTGGAGGCCGTTCTCAACGCTATCGGGGCGCTGACCTGGGAGTACTGGTACTGGAGCGCAAGGTTCCCGGTGTTCCTCTTTCTCTTGGGATACTTCCCGCTGTTTGTCGTTTCATACTGGGTGTACGATATGAATTCGGTGAAGAAACAGGCAGCCGTGACCCTTGGTATCTATTGCATCGATGCTGTGTGGATTCTCCTCTTTGGTGTCATGGCAAAATGGATCTGAGTGGAACCGCGGAAAAGAATCGGAGTAGTAGAGTGCCGGAATCTATGTAAAGGGATTCAGTCTCTAGTGCCCTGAAAGAAACGTCCTTGGGTGCCCTTTTCCGAGCCTTTTAGGCTGTAGTCTGAAGGCTGTCAGGTCTTTTATAAGTGCCAAGCCCATACATTGTTTCTCCTGATTGCTGACTTTATTCTTCTGCATTATCCCTAACAGTCTAAACACCTACAGCCTAATGGGCTAAGACAACAGTCTTCATCCTAACACGGATTCGATTTTCACTTACAGATCCCGCCGGTTTTTGGTTTCGGGGCAGATCAGCTGCAGAATAATCCCGCAATGATACGGCTGGATAGTATGCCCATGAATGCGCTGTTGTCCCGGAATCCGAGTTTTCCCGCCGTTGCGCACTTGCTCATAAGCTTTTCCACGGCGTGAGCGTCGAACAGGGCTGCACCGGCCGGAACATTACCATCCAGGTACTCCCTGATGTTCTCCGCCGGCATCCCGTCTGTGAAAAAACTCTCCTTGTTGGGGGCACCGTAGGGTTGTTTTGTCCGCGAGAATATCTCACGGGGAAGGTCATTCTGAAACGCCCTCTTCAGCACGTACTTCTCCTTGAGGCCGTTCAGTTTGAGTGACGGATCGATACGGGAGGACAGTTCCGCCACGTTATGATCAAGAAAGGGGTAGCGTCCCTCCACGCTGTGGGCCATGGCCATACGCTCACCCTGGGAACACAAGAGGTAGCCTGCCAGGAGCAGTTTGATCTCCAGATACTGCGCCTGATTGAGCGGGTGCCAGGATGAAAACTCCCGGGGCAAAAGCTTCTCGAGTTCATCAATGGGATTATAGTGCCCAAGTGCATCCTTTACCTCATCCGTGAAGTAGTTCTGAATGGATGCAGTGTTTCTCCACGTCGGAAGGTGGGAGTATCCCGGGTGGCCTGTGTCCATGAGATCTTTCCTGTAGAAGGATAACAGAAGCTGGCCTGACCTCTTCATTTGAACGGGAGAATACGGATAGAGTTTGAACAGGAGCAGCGGACGCAGTCTCGATGACGGATCCTGTGCCCAGAAGCGTCGGATCTTTGCCTCCTTGAAGATATCATACCCGCCGAACATCTCGTCAGCACCCTCACCGGTTAAGACCACCTTTATGCCATGATCGCGGGTCAGCTTCGAGAGCATGAACATGGGAGCCGGAGCGGACCGGAGCACCGGGGTTTCGCAATGCCATATGACATCCCGGAATACCTCACCGATGTCCGAGTAAGACACCTTCTTTACGTGGTGGTTTGTCCCGAGCATGTCACCCATTGCCAGCTGGAAAGGGGCCTCGTCATAGACCGGGTCGGAGAAGCTGACCGAGAATGTCTCCATATGGTCCGCATGCCGTTTCACGAGGGTCGTCAGAATGCTCGAGTCCAGACCTCCGCTTAGATATGCCCCCACAGGGACATCCGAGCGAAGCCGTATGGAGGTGGCGTTATCAAGGGCCTGTCTGATTTCTCCAACGGCATGGTTTTCATCCACGATATCGTGTTCGCCGCAGGCGGGGAACGTCATGTCCCAATAGGTGAACGACCTTAATGAGTCCCCCTCACACACCAGGCATTCACCGGGTTTCATCTGGCTGATACCGGTGAATACCGTCTTTGGTGCAATGGTGTTCCAGAAGGTGAAGACCTGGGACAATCCTTCCAGGTCAAACTCAAGGCTGCCCAGCAGGGGCTTAAGAGCCTTGATCTCGGACGCAAATATCAGCGAGCCCCCTTTTTGTGCATAAAAAAGCGGCGCAATGCCGAACCTGTCGCGGGCAAGGACAAGCCTTTTCCGTACGGTGTCCCACAAGGCAAATGCAAACTGTCCGTTCATGTGGGAGAGAAAGTCAAGGCCGTACTCTTCGTACAGGTGTGGTATGACCTCGATGTCGCACGTGGTGGAGAATGTGTGCCCTTTTTGTATCAGTTCTTCTCTCAGTTCGATATAATTGAAGATCTCGCCGTTTGCACTGACCCATATTGTTCGCTCGGTGTTTGCCATGGGCTGAGACCCGGATGTCAGGTCGATGATTGCAAGCCGCCTGTGTCCGAGGATGATGCTGTCGTCGTGATACGTACCGGAGTCTTCCGGGCCCCTGTGCTCCATACAGGGCAGCATCTCTTCGATGATCGCTTTGTCAATGTCGCCTGAGCGATAGTTCAGAATTCCCGCTATGCCACACATGACCTCTCCCTCATGGTAATGAGTATACCATCTATGTGTTATTGTCCCGGAAGACGGGCTTTTTTATGGGAGTGGTTATGCAAAATGTTTTCCAACTTGGATTCAGGCGGAAATTATATGTGCCGGTCTGATACATAACTGTATACAGAAATTAATTTAACATATATAATCAATATATTAAAAGAATATTAATTCTATTGAAACAGTAGTTGAACAGCCGCATGCTGCAAGCAAATATCTCTGAAAAGTCGTTAAGGCTCTGAAGGCTGCAACAAAATTGAACCAAACCTGATCGAAACGACCTTTCAGACCTTCAATGCCCCCTTATTCAGACCGTGGACTCAAGACCTTGAGGTCTCTATTCGAAATATTTCAGATACTCGGCATATCCCTGTTCTTCGAGATCCTCTTTTGCTATAAAGCGCAATGCCGCAGAGTTCATGCAATAACGCAAGCCTGTAGGTGCAGGACCGTCAGTGAACACGTGTCCGAGGTGTGAATCTGCGTGTTTACTTCTTACCTCGGTGCGTTTCATGAATAAACTGTTGTCTTCTTTCTCAACAATATTGTTCGGTACCAGCGGTTTGGTGAAACTCGGCCAGCCGGTTCCCGACTCGAACTTGTCTTTGGAGATAAAGAGCGGCTCGCCTGATACGATATCCACGTAGATTCCCTCTGCCTTGTTGTCCCAATACTCGTTGTTAAAGGGCTCTTCAGTGCCGTTTTCCTGGGTCACTTCCCATTGAAGATCGGTAAGCCGTGATTTCAGTACTTCAACTGGCGGTTTGTGGTACTCATCACCCTGTGCAGGTGCAGCGGCGGGGAATACCTTGTCCTCCCAT
>DAISYU010000193.1:0-4183 GCA_036825155.1 Thermodesulfobacteriota bacterium
TGGATGCCACGTCTTGCTAATGAAGGTGTTGTAGGAGCAGATGCAATCTTCGCCTGCCTTGGCCCTGCTCTGGAGATATTCTCCCGATACTCTCATGTTGAAAAGACAAGCGGTGAGATCGTCACTCTCCGGGAATATCTGGAGCAGGTCTGGGCTGCTGTCTCCAAGGAAGCACTTTCCATGATCTTCACCGGGGCAGATGCCTCGGGCTTTGAGGAGGATGCACGACTCACCGCCATGTGGCTTTGGACCCTCAAGACCGGTGATGTGAATGGTGACAATGGAAAAGATGAAGAGGAAGACACTGATGAAGATGAGGCAAGCTCGAAGAAAAGCAAGCTCACTGGCTTTTCTCTTGAGTTCGACGCTGCCCGTAAAATAGCCCAAGGCCTCGGTGCTCACCTAGAAAGCTTGGATCATCTTGTAGCAGTTCAAGGCGAAACTGCAACCCTCCTTCCTGTGGCAGCCAGAACTAGATACCTCTTTGGCAAGGAGGCCTCAGAAGGCCCCAGACCAAAACCCAAGAAGAAGGACCCACAGCTTAAGCTCGATTTCGATGGTGAGATAAAGAAGATAGAAGAGGAGTCAGGTACGTGGGGTGGGGAATTCAAAGCAAGAGCTGGCAGCACAACCCTGGACCAACTCCACCAGTGCATGATCCTCTTTGCATCAAATAGAGCAGAGGCCTTAAAAAGGCTTATTGTTGAGGATGGAGTCGGCAGGAATCCCCTATTCTGGCGCCTCGCTCAGGCACTCTCTGCTCTGTATCCATCGTCCTCAGACGAAAAGCGTTGGGTTGATGGTGTGTTGGCAAGAAAGAAAGGGCTTGGTTTCTAGGAGGTCATATGAAGAGGCTTACCACACCAAGCGGGAAGTCATTCCTCTATAAGCGATGCGATGGTGGTGAGATTATTGTGTATCCTTCTGACCTGGAGAACAAAGACCAAGACAGGTATGCACTTGTCATAACACCTTTCATGGAGAATTTTGTGAGACAGAAGGTCAGAGACATAGGCAGAATCTTGATGGGGGCATCACGGGATGCACCCCCAAGGGGCTCGCTCGGATATTACATTCGTGAGATGAATCAATCCCCTCAGCAATTGAGTTACCTCTCTGCTGTGCTTCAGGAGGAAGGATTCTGCACGGTCATGAAGACCGGCAAGGCATATACTCTCATCCACAGGAGATGATGATGGCTTTGAAACCATGGTATACGGTAGTCACACCCCGAGAAGATCTCCGAGAGGGGAAACCCCTTGATGCCGCTGAATTCGCTGTGCATCTCGATCAGGTCCGTGATGGAAGGGCGCACCAGGATTATCAGAAGCCCGAACGATTCTTTGAGAGAACCTTTCTGACCAGAAACCTCCAGGCCCTTGCTTCGGAAGTGATACGGCGATTGTCAGGAGAGAAGACCGAGACATCCGCTGTATTCAACATGACGACACAGTTCGGGGGCGGCAAGACGCATGCCCTGACCCTCCTGTACCACTTGGCAAACAATGGCCCCAAGGCGAGAAATTACCTGGGAGTAGATCGTATTCTCGAACAGGCCAAGATTAAGGATGTTCCTAAATCAGCAGTTGCGGTCTTTGTCGGCACTGAATTCGATTCCATCCAAGGTCGAGGTGGTGATGACGGGACACCCAACCGCAAGACACCCTGGGGAGAAATTGCATTCCAGTTATCAGGGCTGCAAGGCTTTAAGGTTGTAGAACAACACGAGAAGGAAATGGTTGCACCAGCGGGTGAGGTTATCCGGAAATTTCTCCCCAAGGATAAGCCTGCACTGATCCTTGTTGACGAGCTGCTCAACTATATCAGCCGAAACCGTAAGAGCGGCCTGGCAACTCAGCTTTACAACTTTATCCAGAATCTCTCGGAGGAAGCCAGGGGGAACGATAACGTCGTGCTGGTCGCTTCCATTCCTGCATCGGAAATGGAGATGTCTGCGGAAGATCAGGCAGACTACGGCAGGTTCAAAAAGATGCTCGATCGTTTGGGCAAGGCTGTTATCATGTCAGCTGAATCAGAGACATCTGAGATCATCCGCAGGCGCTTATTCGAATGGGATCCCAGGGCTGTCAATAAAGCAGGTCGTGTTCTATTGCCCAAGGATGCAGTAGCATCATGCGCCGAATATGCTTCATGGGTCGCAGATCACAGGGAGCAGATACCGAGCTGGTTTCAGGATAATGCAAGGGAGGCATTCGAAGCCACCTACCCATTCCATCCCATGATACTGTCTGTATTTGAGCGTAAGTGGCAGGAACTCCCACGGTTCCAGCAGACCCGTGGAGTATTGCGCCTTCTCGCGCTTTGGGTTTCCCACGCATATCAACAGGGATTCAAAGGGGCGCAGAAAGAACCTCTTATCTGTCTTGGATCAGCGCCACTCGAAGACTCACAGTTCCGTTCTGCAGTATTTGAACAACTTGGTGAATCGCGCCTTGAAGGTGCATTGACCACTGACATCACGGGCAAGAAGGACTCTCATGCCTTGAGGCTGGACCAGGAGGCAGAGGACACTCTGAAGAAGGCCCGCATACACAGAAAAACCGCTATCGTAATATTTTTTGAATCAAACGGGGGTCAGACAAAGAATGCGGCCACTGTGCCGGAAATTCGTCTCGGGGTGGCGGAGCCGGGCCTCGATATAGGGAATGTGGAAACAGCCTTGGAAGCCCTGACGGATGCCTGTTATTACCTTGGAGTCGAGCGCAATCAATACCGGTTCAGTCTCAAAGAAAATTTGAACAAACGGTTTGCAGATCGCCGTGCAGGAGTCAAGAACGAGGACATTGAGAAACTGGTCCATGAGGAGATCCAGAAGGTGTTCCCGGCGATCGAAGGAATCGAGCGGATCTTCTTCCCTAAAAAGAGCAATCAGATACCTGATCGACCGGCAATTACATTCATCATCATGGGGCCGGAGCAGTCCTTACAGGACGACCCATCTGTTACAAAGAAGGTCGATGTCATGACAAAAGAGCATGGCACCTCGGCACGCACATACAAGAGCGCCCTTGTCTGGATAGTACCTGAAGCATCAGCGACCATGAATGATGAAGCTCGAAAGTACCTGGCATGGACCGACATTGATGCAGAGGGGTTGAAGCTTGATGATGCACAGGCAAGACAGCTGCAGGAGAATATAAAGAAATCTGCCCGGGATCTCAAAGAAAGCATCTGGCGGTCTTACAACAAGATCATGCTGCTTGGTCAGGACAATTCCATACGGGTTCTGGAACTCGGGTTGGTGACATCGAGCGCTGCAGAATCGATGAGCAGGTTCGTTGTAAACTATCTCAGACAGACAGATGAGATTGCCAAAGACATAAGCCCCAGATCCCTGGTAAAGAACTGGCCTCCCGCATTTATCGAGTGGAGCATAAAGGCTGTTCGTGATGCATTCTATGCTTCTCCTCAGTTCCCTCGTATCCTGAGCCAGGAAGCCATAAAGGATTCCATTGCCCGCGGTGTTGGAGAAGGGCATATGGCCTATGTAGGGAAATCATCAAAGGGCGGCTATGTTCCATTCCACTACAAGAAGATGATCAATGCCCTCGAGGTTGAGATCTCGGATGATATGTTCATCATAAAGGCTGAAGAGGCTGAGAAACATATCAAACCACCGGAGCTTACCCGTATTGTTGTTACCCCGACATCATTTTCCCTCAAACCGGGTAACAGGCAGACAGTCACTGCAAAGGGCTTTGACCAGTTCGGTCGTGACATTCCCATCAGCAAGCTGGATTGGTCTGCAACGGGAGGGGAGATAGACAGTAAGGGAGTATACCGTGCCGGTAATGACGAGGGCAATTTCCTCATAGTTGTAAAATCAGGAAAGGTATGCGGTGAAGCAACTGTCACCATTTCCAGAGAACGAGAGGTACACGAGCCTCCTGAGCAGCCCAAGCCGATAAGGGCTTGTACCCTGTCATGGTCCGGCGAAATTCCTGCCCAGAAATGGATGAACTTCTACACCAGAGTCCTGACTCGGTTCGTGAAGAGTGGAAAACTCAAGATCAATGTCATGTTTGAAACGTCAAGTGAGGAAAGCATTCACGATCTACATGTTGAAGAAACGAAATCAGCATTGGAGGAGCTTGGATTAGATGACACGATCAAGGTAAACAAGGGCGAGTAGGATTATTCTTGTTCCTTAATCAACATAGAA
>DAISYU010000194.1:0-4154 GCA_036825155.1 Thermodesulfobacteriota bacterium
CAGTTCCCGAAACTCATCGAGCTCAGACGCTATCTGGTCATGATGGAATCCGACTTCCCGGCCGAGGTTCTGGATGTATTCAAGGGAATGGAAAACAATTCGAATCCCTGGAGCATCGGTGCTCATATGAGAGCGGACTGGGCAAAGGGGTACGATATACCGATCCTGTCGGAAAAAGGAGAGGCTGAGTATCTCTTCTACGTGGGATGTGCCGGGGCATTCGACGATCTCAACAAGAAAGTAGCCGTCTCGCTTGCACAGATATTCAAGGCCGCCGGTCTTGATTTCGCTATCCTCGGGACCGAGGAGGGCTGCTGCGGCGATTCAGCAAAGAAGATCGGCAACGAGTATGTCTATCAGGCCCTTGCAATGGCCAATATCGAAACCTTCAATGCATACAATGTAACCAAGATCATCACCATGTGTCCTCACGGATATACAACCTTGAAGAATGATTACAGAGATCTCGGCGGAAACTACGACGTGTACCACTACACCGAGATCCTCGACAAGCTGATCAAGCAGGGCAAGATCACTTTAAAACAACCTATTTCCGATCTCGGGACCATCACGTATCACGACTCCTGCTACCTGGGAAGATACAACGACGTATATAAGGAGCCCAGGAACATCCTGAAGGCAGCGACCACCAGTCCGCTCGTTGAGATGGCCAGCCATCATGCAAAGAGCTTCTGCTGTGGTGCGGGCGGCGGCAGGATGTGGATGGAAGAGGACCTCGGCACCAGGATCAACCAGAAGAGAACAAATGAGGTCAAGGAAGCAGGCGCCAAGACCGTGTGTACTGCATGTCCGTTCTGCTACACCATGCTCTCAGACGGTATCAAGGAACTCGAGCTGGAAGAAGAGCTCCAGGCAGTCGATATAGCCGTGCTGGTTGCCAAGGCAGCCGGTCTGGACAAAAAGCCCCAAGCCGAGGCAGCTGCAGAACCACCGGCTGAGCCGGCCGAAGCAGAGGCGGCAGAACCGGAGCCAACAGAGGAAACCCCGGCATAATACTCTGTTGTACCCGGAGCCATACCCTGAATCTGTTAAAAGAGGAGACGTTTTCGTCTCCTCTTTTTTCTTGTTTTTCCTTGCTATGAGACCGATCAAGGAGATAGTATTTCCAATAAATGGGAGGTTGTTTTGTCCATGAAAGTCGGGGTTATCGTAACTGATTCATTTAATGATATGGCACAAGACCTCTGCAAAGAGGGAATCGACGTCATGTCCGTTACGATCCGGCCCGAGCCCTCTCTGAATACATACAAGGCAATTGCCTTATTCATGAACGATTCAAGTAGATACGATCTCATTCATAATATCGGCAGCGCCGCCCCGCTTCTCTTCAGCGGGTTTGTCAATACACCCATACTGACCACCATTGTGAAGGAGCCGACTGAGACGGACCTGAATATCTACCGCTCATCCCCTCACAACTGCTTCTTTATTGCAGCACCGTCTCTGGGAGCCATCGAAGGATTAACCACGCTGTTGGATTTCGATCCATTACAGGCACACCCGGGCAGTTCCTACAGGGGGCTGTATGAACAGATTATAAAGATGTGCTCCTGCGAGGACCATCGGCCATGGGGATTCTATGAAATCCTGTCCGGCGACGGGGGGGATCATAAGGTCAAGAGAATAACCGTATGGCCGAAGAAACGGTTGAGTCTGCAGATGCACAAAAAAAGGAAGGAACACTGGATTGTAATATCGGGACGGGCACTGGTAACCCTCGGCACAGATGAAATTATCCTGGAGCCCTCCGGGACTGTCGATATTCCGTTCGGAGAGGTTCACAGGATAGAGAATACCGGAGACGAACCTCTGGTATTTATTGAAATCCAGCAGGGTGATTATTTTGGCGAGGATGATATCATCCGGCTTGAGGATGACTTTGGTAGAGCATGATTTTTGATAAGACAAAGAGAAGACAGCAGAAAGAACTCTTCGGCCTGCTCTATGAGACGGCCTGTAATGCAGGGATCGAGATAATCGAGGACAAGATAAACCGCAAAGGCGGAATCTGCCGGCTGAACAGCAGGCTCGTGGTTGTCTATGACGCAAACGCTCCGGTGCACGAGCGCAACCGGCTCATCCTTGAAGCAATTTCTCAGATGAATCCCGATTATGTCTACCTGCCTCCGAAGGTGCGGCAGATCCTGGATGAGAGCACGGATTAAAACCGTCACCGAGACATAACAGGGGATGCATGGATTGCAGACCGGGTGAACAGGGAAGTCGCCCGGGGAAGTCCTTACTTCTTTGACCTCATCTGGTAGAGTCTGAGCTCGCGCTGGGCATCCACGTTGTCCTTGTTTATCGAAAGGGCCTTTCTGAATGCGTCCACTGCACGTTTTGAGCCTTCTTTCTTGAGTACCCACCCCAAAATGACATAGAGCGTGTCGGAACTCGGGAATTTTTTGGTCCCTTCGCGGATCATTGATTTGATTTCGAGGGTGTTGCCCTTGCCGGTATTCTGCCAGCTCAGGTACATGGTCTTGACGTATGTTTCGACAAAGATCCGCTCGTCCGGCCTCATCTTGACACAGATCTTGAAGAGATCGAGGGCCTTGCGATAGTCTTTTTCCCGCATCGCTTCGGTGGCCTGGCTGTAGATCAGCTCTGCCTGAAGGCTTTCATCCAACCCCTTTTTTTCCTCTGCCGGCTTGCCTTCCCGTATCCTCTGCACAGATGTATAGGCCTTCTGAATCTCGGTGAACACCTCATTTGCCCACCGTCTCACCTCGTGGTCATCCGCATAGGAATAGATGTCCGGATGATTCTGTTTTACGATCTTTATGTATGCACGCTTCAGACCACCGTCTGAAATGGATCGATCAACCCCAAGGGTATCGAACGGGTCCTGATCCTTAATCATTCTGAGCATCTGGCGCAGTTTGTCAATGAGTGCCTTGTGTTTGCTCTCCTCAAAGGAGACAAAGCCGGTACAGTAGAGCGAGAGCAGGGCGCGGGGCGGATCCTGCCCGAGAAGGAGGAGCTCGGAAACCTTGTACTCATGGACATTATCAATAGCTACTCCCATGTCTTTCGGCAGATTTTCCACCAGTTTCTTGGGAATGGCCTCTGCATACGGTGAGAGTGCGGTAATGACGGTTGAAAACGGCGTATGTTCCATCACCCCTGTTCTTATAAGATAGGTGAACTCGTTCTTTGTTATATCGGGGATCTTTTCGATCCGGTCTTTTGTGACCCTGTGTACGCGGCCGTCCTCCCAGGAAAAAATGTCCAGGAAGCGCGTCTCCAGCTGTCGTTTCAGCGCCTGGCTGATCTCTTTTGGTTGCACGATCCCCATCTCGAGCAGGATCACTCCCTGTTTTCTTCTCTCAATGCGGGAGAGTTCAAGGGACTGGTTGTTTTCTTCCTCGGTTATGGATCCGATACTCACCATGATATTGCCGAGAAGTTCTTCGGTCTTGTTCGACTGGATGGCACAGAGCAGGCCGTCTTTGAAGATAAGTCCTTTTTTCCATTGCCCTGATGATACAAAAATGATGCCGGTGAATTGTGAATCAATCGTATCCTTCATCAAAAGCGGGAAGGTGACATCATCCAACTTGAACACATTTTCCATGGTAATCTCCATTATCGGAATATCGATACTTAAACAATAAATTTTTATATAATAAGGAACCCCTGCAGAGGATCCCGGGGATGAGCGAAAAGATGAAATCGCCGCTTTTCTTTAACGGGCAGTATAATATCTTTACCCCGGATGTGATACATCCACAGCTGGCTGTATCCATTATTGAGCCTGCTCGTTGTTCGAAAGGGGGGCAGCACATGGAGTACATCAGCCTTCGGGTGTCTTGTCCTTCTTGGGTTTTTGCCGTGGCATCCGGCGTAATGGATACAAAGAAGCGAAGATTGTCGGATCAACAGTGTGGACAGTCCCTTGGGTAAAGGGACTCGTCGCCACACTAAAAATACACCTTTGTAAGGCGTGTTTCGATGTTGATTAAACATGATAGCCTCGCATTGTCAACAGGAAAATAAATGTCATAATAGTCCAATAATGCATAAGAAATATGGTCATATTACAGCTAATCGGATTTCGATCAGACCGAGCGGTCCGGCAGGATCGAAGAAGAGAAGAACATTGATTGAAAGAGAAGACGGGTTTGAGTATT
>DAISYU010000195.1:0-3931 GCA_036825155.1 Thermodesulfobacteriota bacterium
CACGCCCATTGACATCAGGCGCTATTAGTTGTTGATTGTTATAAAAAAGACATCAATCGGCGGGGGGAATCGAACGCCATATCTAACCATTTGTTATGTTTGCTGATGCGGTCATAGCGAACAATAATATACCTCCAAATATACCCCCAATATTAATTTCTTGATCTTGGAAAATTATCGCTAAGAACAAAAATATGCAAGTTCGAGTCTTGCTGGGCGCACTTGATTTTAAACAAGATTTCCTGAAATATTATCCCGACAAGATCTCATGGGTAACACATGGGTAACAAAAAAAGATTTTATCAGCTCTTCCGTGTTGCCTGGGAAAGACCCTCCATTGGCTTATAGAGACATTCCACGCCGATCTCATGCTTTCATCGTCGGCATCTCCTTGGCTTTTATGGCAAAAGTCTGGATGAGCTTAGGCTGGATGCTCTCGCTCAAACTGCTTGTCTCCCCCACACCCATGCATTGTCCCATGGTTTCATATACGGTGAGGTGCTGAGCTTGGATAGACGCACCGTGGGGATTCGGTCTGTGTAGTAGGTTCTCGATCGTGCCCTATCCTTCAGTAATCGATATATGAGAAAGTCCAGGTGGAGATACCTGGGCCATAATGGGTATACGCCATGTTAGTATTAGACAGTGATATATTTATTGTGCTGAATGACTCAGTTTTGGGGTGTTCTTATTTTTATTGAGAAAGGGTGTGTTATTACTGGATCGCTATCCTTCTTGAATCGTATTTCAAATCTACAGTCCCCCACCGCATTTATTTTGAATGGAGTAACCCCAACAACCATATTTGTATCGCTACCAACTTTTACACCTTTAACAGCAGGATACTCGAAAGAAATCGGGTTCGGTTCAGCAGGCATATAAAGCGATATATATAACTCGGTGAAAGATTGTTTCACTTTTTCAAGCATTATAACAAGATAAACACTTGGCAATATGGCTGGAGTCTGCGCCACATACATATCACTTGAGTAGATGCCCATTAGGGATATTTTCCCACCCACTTCATTTCTGACATCATCACACACTAATGTTTTTATATTTTTTGCGAGTTTCATCTTATATCCCAGGCCCCGGTACCAAGATTTGCTATAGGCATAGTAACAGTATTAGAGGTTGCATCTGAGGTTGCCCACTCATCCTGCATAAATGAATCAATTACATAAAGTTGCATGCAGGTCTTAACATCACGCAATTCTTTTTCAATCTTCTTAAGATAATGCCTTTCAGACAATAAGTGAATAATGTGAGTGTTTAGCGAGACGCCTTCAATTTCGGCTTCATTACTTAATGACTCATGTAAGCTCTTTGGCAGCCTTACGCGGGTTTGCCCACTATATTGTTTGACAATATTGGGCTCGGGAAGTTGACACCCATCTTCTTCGTATACTTTTAAGAAACCTTCCAGGGCAACTTCGGCTTGTTTGATAGACTCTGAACGAGTTTCTCCAAGGCCAGAAAGGCCGGGAAATTCCTTGATTGTGGAAATGTAGCAGTTATCTTCATCACTCCACATTGTATTCATAGAGTATTTTGACATTATTATGCTCCCATTAAGTCGTTCTCCTCGATAAAATCGAGAAGTTGCTTTACTTGATACGGCTTAGCTTTTCCATTAATGGGTTGAAAATTCATCATCCTTCCACCAATTGGATGCTTGTAAGTTTCATGATCACCACTTGTATTTCTATAAACAAATCCAACTTGCTTTGCTAATGAGCATAACTCACTGAATGATAGATTATTCGGAGATTCACTGGCCTTTCTATAGAGCTTTTCTTTTCGACCCATGACATTCCCATTATGGAACCATATGTGGAACCATATGTCAACATTATTTAGTAACACACACTGCGTATATGTGCTATGAAAATTATTTAATTGTATAAGAAAAATATTCCAATTTGTCAAAGGTTACATAAGATAACTGAAAGACGTGCTATTCTACCATGTGAATCTTACCTAATATTACCAGTCTCCCCCTAAGATCTCGAACTCACCACCCCCTCCTCACGCCTTCACCACCGGTATCTCCGCCCATGACGTGGTGAACTGCGCCGACCTGTGGGTCTGTCTCATCCACCAGGGCCGCTCGAACCCCGAGGCGGCGAAGGAGACTGTACCGCGCCCCCATCGCCGGTTCATCTTGTCCACGGTATCCATCAAGCGGATCTCCCGCTCCCCCTCCCGTCCCTCCTGGAAGAGGTTGAGCTGCACCTGCCCGCGCTGCACGATGCCGGAGAGCATGACCCCCACCTTCCGATAGGCCGGGCCCCTGTGGTAGATGCGCCGTATCAGGGCCTTGGCCACACGGATCAGCTCCGGAGTGTAGGCCGTGGCCACTGGGAGCGCTGTGGAGCATATGCGCGTCTTGGGGAAGCCGTCGTTGAAGGGGAACTCCATGAGGTACACCTGGACGCATTGCGCTGCCGATCCCTGGTCCCGGAGCTTCTCCGCTGCCCGGGCTGCATAGGCGGCGGCCGCCTCCTCGAGCTCCTCGATCCGGTACACCTTCCGACCGAAGGACCGGGAGCACATGATTGCCTTTTTCGGTTGTTCCGCCTCATCCAGGGGGATACAGGAGACTCCCCGGAGCTCCGTGACTGTGCGGAGGCCCTGGACGGTCATGCGCTTCCTTACCCATGCATCCGGTGCGTTCCTGAGATCCCGGGCATTCAGGATCCCATGGTCCCTGAGGAAACGGGCATACCGGTGTCCCACACCCCATATGTCCCCCACCTCGACGCCGGCAAGGACCTCCTCCTCTTGACCTGTGATGTCGAACACGCCACCACACCCCGGGGCCTTCTTCGCCACCTTTGCCGCGGCCTTGGCCAGGGTCTTGCTCGTTCCGATACCGATGGAGACCGGGATCCCCACCCATTGCTTTACCCGCTGCCGGATGCTCCTGCCGTAGGTGGTGAGGTCCCCGGGCATGCCGGTGAGATCCAGGAAGGCCTCGTCGATGCTGTAGACCTCCATCTCAGGGGTGAACATGGAAAGGACCTCCATCACCCGGCGGGAGAGGTCCCCGTACAGGCTGAAGTTCGAGGAAAAGACACGCACCTTGTTCCGGGCGATCAGGTCCTTGCACTCAAAGAGCGGCTGCCCCATCCGGATCCCCAGGGCCTTTGCCTCGTTCGATCGAGCGATAATACAGCCGTCATTGTTGGACAGGACCACCACGGGCTTGTGCTCGAGCGAGGGATTGAACACCCGCTCGCATGAGGCATAGAAGTTGTTGCAGTCGACAAGAGCAAAGACCCTGTCCATGGTGTACCAGCTCTCCCTTTTTCCTCCCCCTGCAGGCAGGGGGAATGGATTCTATCACTCGGCCGGGTGGGTGTAAAGGAAGAGAGGGGGGCGGCTCATGGATGTATGGACTTTTTACGGAAAGCCTTTATATCATGATCACAAAGGAGCATTCCCATGTGCGGCCGCTTTATTCAGATACTGAACCCCGAAAAGATCAAGGTCATGCTCCCGGACATCGAGATTGAAGAGGCTGCGGCCGGCGCCTCTCATCCCCGGTACAACATTGCCCCCACCCAAGACATCCTCACGGTCATCAATACCCCCGTTCCCAGGCTCACCCTTACCCGCTGGGGACTCATACCTTCCTGGTCGAAAGACATGAGCATCGGCAGCCGGATGATAAACGCCAGGGCCGAGACCCTAACATCGAAACCATCCTTCAGGGACCCCTTCAGAAAGCGCCGGTGTATCATCTTCGCCGATGGATTCTACGAGTGGAGGAAAGAGGAAAGGGCAAAGACCCCCTTTCTCATCCGGATGAAGAATGGAGAGCCCTTCGCCTTCGCTGGTCTGTGGGACAGGTGGACCGACAAGGAGAACGGCCGCGAGCTGCTCTCCAGTACCATCATCACCACTGATGCAAATGCCCTTGTTGCTG
>DAISYU010000196.1:0-3903 GCA_036825155.1 Thermodesulfobacteriota bacterium
GCTTGAGCAGGAGATTGTGGAGCTTAAGGATGCGCTCGACAGAGTGTATTCATCGCTGGCGCACATTCGTCTGAAGGCAAAAAGAGAGGTGTATGGATCCTGACACGTCAAAGAAGGTGACGGATCTTCTTTCTCTCATGGAAGATATCTCCTCGGATGTAGACACCCGAACAGAACTGGAAAAACTGTTGAGCCGCATCCAGTCACTGGAAGACAAAGTAAGCGATCTTGCCGGTCGACTTGAACAATTCGAGAAGGCCTACCTGAAAAAGCAACAGCAACTGCGATCAGCAGTAGATGATTTAAAAACCCTGTTCCCTGAGGATACCTGATTCTGCCGGATTCCTCTTTGCTGCCCGGGTAAATCCGTATAGGCTTGACCCCACAGAAGTCATTTCTGTATCTCGATTGCGTGTTTCCTGATGAGATCATGCAGTGTCGGTCTGCTGATATCGAGGTCATGAGCTGCCCGGGTGATATTGTAATTGTGCCTGGCCAGAGCATGGTTGATCGCTGACAGTTCTGCCTCATCCCTGGCCTCTTTCAGAGTCTTCCCGGCTCTTTCATGTGGTTCGAGATCGATATCACGTGCTTCGATATGGTCCTGTTCAGCCATGACGACCCCGCGGCGAATCCTGTTCTGTATCTCCCTGACGTTGCCCGGCCAGTCGTAATTCATGATGGCATCCATAGCCTCGGGGCTGAATCCCTTGAATCTCGGTCCGATCTCCTGGGAGTAGGTCTCGAGAAAATACTTCGCCAGCACCGGGATATCGTCTTTGCGTTCCCGAAGTGCCGGCACAGACAGCGGAACCACATTGAGCCGGTAGTAGAGGTCTTCCCTGAAGTTGCCCTCCTGGACCGCCTTTTTCAGATCGACATTGGTGATGGCAATCACCCGTGCATCCACCTGTATAGGTATTTTTCCTCCGATACGCTCGATGGTGTGTTCCTGTAAAAACCGCAAAAGTTTGACCTGCAGCATCAGCGGCAGTTCACCAATTTCATCCAGAACGACAGAACCTGTGCGTGCGCGCTCCAGTTTTCCTATCTGTCTGGCATGGGCTCCGGTGAACGATCCTTTCTCGTGACCGAAGAGCTCGCTCTCCAGAAGGTTCTCCGGGATTGCGCCGCAATCGACGATCACAAAAGGCTTATCGCTTCTCTCGCTCAGATTGTGAATAGCCCTGGCAAGGCGTTCTTTGCCGGTACCGCTCTCTCCCTGGATCAGAATAGGATAATCTGTCCGGGCAACCTTTTTCGCCTTATCGAAGAGCGTCATCATGGGTTTTGTCGTTGCTATCATTCCTTCAAACTGCGTTTCATCCGAGAGCATGCCCTGGAGCTGTGAAACATGCTGCTCCAGGTTTGCAAGATAGATTGCCCGCTTCAGGACAATCTTGAGTTCGTCTATATTCACCGGCTTGGTATGGTAGTCGTAAGCACCCAGCGATATGGCCTTGACGGCATTGTCTCTGTCAGTGTTGCCGGTTATGACAATGACCTTCATGCCGGGTGTCTCCCTGGATATGTCCCTGAGGAGTCTGAGCCCCTCTTCGGCCCCGTCAGGATCCGGGGGGAGTCCGAGATCCAGGAGTACCACTGCCGGAGATTCCTGCGCGATCAGGCTTTTTGCCTCAGCCGCATCCTTTGCAACCGATGATTCATATATATCGGCAAGGCCCCATTTGAGCTGTTTTGCCATGCTCGATTCGTCTTCAACTATCAGTATCCTCTCTTTGTTCATTCCTTCTCCTTTGAGAATATTTCGATTCAACAGGCCGGAATACTCCGACCATGCAGGTTTCAAGGGGTTGTCGCCGTATTTTTGTCACCTGAATGTTCGGGAATAGTGATACTGAACATGACCCCTTCCGCCGGATAATTGGTTACCTCGATTACTGCCCCCAATTTATCCGCCATGTTCTTCACCTGCCACAGGCCAAGGCCTGTCCCCTTCTTCTTTGTTGTCTGGAAAGGTTTGAACAGCCTGTCGCGAATAAATTCTTCGCTCATCCCGGTACCATTGTCCTTTATTGAGATTGTGCAGCCGTCCCCGTCTTTTTTTGCAGCAATCGTGATCCTCCCATTGGCCGATACTGCCTCGGTGGCATTGACAATGATGTTTTCCAGGATCTTTCCCAGCATGTCCGGATCGCTTTGTATCTCGAGTTTCCCATCTATATTCCGGACAACCTCGATATTGACAAGACGGGGCTGCAGATTTCCGAGCAGATTGTCTACAAGGGAGCCCAGTTGAATCCGCTGCTTGTCCAGTTCCTCTTTCGCAGGCATTTCCCCGAGCCTGCCCATGACTTTGTCGATACGGGCCAGCGTCTGGGTAATGGTCTCGAGCATATCGCTTTGGAAATCCGGGTTGTCCATGTATTTCGGGGCGTTCTGAAGGATCAGAGAGAGGTTACCAGCGGCATTCTTCAGGTCATGGAGTACGTAGGCGGACATGCGGTTGAAGGCCGCCATCTCCTTGTTCGCAGCGAGTTCCTGAGCAAACCGTGCGCTCATGATCGCCGCACTCGATTGTGATGCTATGGCGCTCAAGAGGTCGATATCGTCCTTTCCGTACGGGGTTCCCGGATTTTCCTTGCCCACTGCGATGAATCCGATCACCCTGTTCCCTGCCGTCATGGGCACGGCAAGCTCGATCTTGTGTTGTTCAAGGATGTCCTGATTGTCTTTTATTGTTTTTTCCCAGAGCATATCCTGGCTGATGCACGGGGCCTTTCGCAGAAAGTACGGATTCTTTTCAAGATATACGACGAAGAGTTCGTCCCTTATAATCGTCTGATTTTTCAGCGGTGAAGGGAAGGAATAGACGCACCTGAAGATCTCATTATCCTGGAGCCAGATGGAGAGCTCATGGATGTACATACTGTCCAGTATGACCTGGGATGTGACATGAATGATCTGTTTTTCATTGAATGCTATCGTGAGGTATCCGCTCAGTTCTCCCCATTCTTTTCGGTAGTCGTACTTGTTCGCAAAAAAGTGGGTATCCACGAAAAATCTCAGACGGGCCCGTGCCTCTTGAGAGAGCATAATGATCCCCAGGAGGAGAAGGACCAGGAACACGAAGAAACCTATGGTCACGAAGGAAAGTTGGATGCCGAGCTTTTGTACCCCCAGTATAAAGAGCCCCATGGCAAAAAGGTATGCCCCGATACTCAAGAAGGTAATGGAGTGATACACGACATAACGGGATACGAATATGTCCATCTCGAAGAGCCGGAAGCGGATGGAGAAAAAGATAAGGAAGGAGATGCCCACCAGAAAGATCAGGGAACTGAGCAGGAGCACCTCATGGGTGATAGTAAGCGAGCTGAGACGGTATATGGCCGAGAGGATGAAGGCGACACCAAGTGTGATGATACCGAGGGCAGGATATTTCAGGATTCGTTTTTGTTCATTGCTGCTTGCCCGCAGGATGTTTTCCATCATCCACATGAAGACCACGCAACAGATGAGCACTATGATCGCGTGGGCCTTCCCGAGCCATCCCAGGATGATGTACCCTTCAGGGCTTATGGTGAGATACGATTCCGGGAAAAAGCCCAGCACTGCGCCAAAGAGGATGCAAACGATGATGGCAGAATGTGTTTCCCATGCTGTGATCCTGGATTTTTGCGACAGCCGCGTTTCCATGGAGGTCACGGAAAGGATAAAAGCACTGATACAGGCGAGTTCGAAGAGTGATGCGATGCGCAGGGCCGTTGTGGAATTCAGCAGGAGGTTCAGGAAGTAGCACAGCTCGAAAAGCGCGAGGAATATGAGGCCGATGGCCACGATCCGGCCGTACCTGGCGCCGCTGCGCGCAAGGATCACCATGCCTCCGGCAAAGCTGATCAGGGCGGTTATAAAGTAAATAAACAATTCCATACACTGCAA
>DAISYU010000197.1:0-3850 GCA_036825155.1 Thermodesulfobacteriota bacterium
TCGGCAATACAGGACGGTCCATACGATACAGCACCACACTGGGGCAGGATATGATCTACGTAGCGCTGCCTATGGAGATCCGGGGAAAGATCAAAGCGGTTCTTCGATTGAGCCTCCCCCTCCAGGATATCGAGACACTGCTCGGCAAGGTAAAAAGGAACATACTGCAGTCGGCATCGATCATTATCCTTTTTTCCCTGGTAATTGCCCTTATCTTCTCACACATCCTCTCCTCGCCGATACGTTTGATAAACAGGGCATCGAAAAAAGTGGCATCCGGCGACCTCAAGACCAGGGTAAGCATGCGGGGCAACGATGAGATTGGAGAGCTTGCAGCCAGCTTTAACAACATGACTGCAAAACTCGATGCCTCCTTCAGCGAGCTGTCAGCCAGAAAGGCGGAGCTTGAGAGCATCATCGCATCATTGAGCGAGATACTGCTGGTTCTCGACAAGGAAGGCCGGGTGAAGCTGTTCAGCGAGAGCATTTCAAAGATCATGGATCCGGAAAACATCCAGGGCAGATACTACTGGGAAGTCATTCGCTCGCCACAGCTGGGCGAACTGCTCGGCAAGGCCGTAACATCCCCTGTCCGGCATGAGATTCAAATGGGAGACAAACACTACCTGTGCAGCATCACACCCATACCATCGGGCATGGCAAAGGTTGTACTGCTGCATGACATCACGCAGATGAAACAGATCGAAAAGATCAAGAAAGACCTCGTGGTGAACGTCTCTCATGAGCTTCGCACCCCGCTGACGGCCATAAAGGGATTCACCGAAACCCTGCTCGATGATGCTGATGAGAAGCACAGGGAATATCTGAATATAATACTGAGGCACACCGACCGGCTTATCAATATCGTCAGCGATCTCCTCAATCTGTCTGAACTTGAAGAACGGGCGTACACGCTCAAAACAGAAGATGTCGACCTCATGGCGCTGATCGACAAGGTGATGATCCTCTTCGAACAGAGAGCCAACCAGAAAAACCTCGAACTGAAGATCGAGAGACCCGCAGAACCTGCTGTCATTCAGGGGGACTCTTTCAGGCTGGAACAGCTCCTGAGCAACCTTATCGACAATGCCGTGAAATACACCGAAAAAGGCACCATAACGCTCTCCCTTGAGAAGAAGCCGGGCAAGATAGTTATAAGGATAGCCGACACCGGCATCGGAATAGCCAAGGAACACGTTCCCAGAATATTCGAACGGTTCTACGTGGCCGACAAATCCAGATCGAGGAACCTCGGTGGAACAGGTCTGGGACTGGCGATTGTCAAGCATATTGCTCAGCTGCATGGCGGAGATGTCTCGGTTGAGAGCTCTCCATATGGAGGCACGACCTTTACCGTCACGTTACCGGCGAATCCCCTTCCTTAACCCAAAATTAACATTATCTTTATACGACATTAACACTGCCTGGTTATCCTCCACGAAAAAAGACCAGGAGGTCATGTATGAAACGATTCAGCCTATTAAGACAAACCGGTATCATGTTCATCCTCACCCTGGTGCTTGCAGTGGCAACAGGAGGTTCCGCCGATGCAGCCGGTAACGAGCTCACCATCAAGGGTTCCACAACCGTACTGCCGGTGGCCCAGGTGATGGCCGAGGTGTTCATGGACAGAAACCCTGATGTCGATATCTCCGTCCAGGGTGGAGGTTCAGGGGTCGGCATAGCATCACTGCTCGACGGTACCACGGACATTGCGGACTCCTCGAGGAAGATAAAGGATAAGGAGATTGCCAAGGCAGAAGAAAAGGGTATGACCCCCCATGAGATCGTCATTGCAATGGACGGCATCGCAGTTATTGTACACCCGTCAAACATACTAAGTTATCTCAGCAAAGAACAGATCAAGGCTATCTATACCGGAAAGGTGTCGAACTGGGCGGAAATAGGTGGTGAGGACAGGAAAATCGTTGTCGTATCCAGGGATACCTCAAGCGGGACCTTTGAGGCATTCGAGAACCTCGCGCTGGACAAGGAGAAGGTGCGCCCCGATGCCCTGACCACCGCCTCGAACCAGGCAGTGGTCATGACCGTGGCGAGCTCTCCGAACGCCATCGGGTATGCTGGTCTGGGCTATCTGACCGACAAGGTCAAACCACTGAGAGTCGACGAGGTTGAGTGCACCAGAGAAACGATTCTTTCAGGAGCGTACCCCCTGTCAAGACCCCTGTTCATGTATACAAAAGGTGAACCTGAAGGCGGGACAAAGCTCTTTATCGACTTCATCCTGAGCGAAGAGGGGCAGAAACTGGTGGACGAGGAAGGTTTTGTCGGTTTGAAATAACTCTCCGGCAGCTGATCCAACGCATGATGTACCTGACCTGCAGAAAATATGATTGTTGACAGGAAGATACCATGATCCGGTTCAGGGAAAGACTCTATAAATGGATTTTTGCCGTACTCGCATTTGCATCCCTGGTGTTTCTCGTGGGTATTGTCCTGACCCTGCTCATTCATGCCCTTCCGGCACTGATACAGCTCAATCTTACCCAGTTCATCTTCGGACACCACTGGTACCCCACCTATGATCCGCCTGAGTTCGGGATATTCCCTCTTGTTGTGGCATCCATCCTGGTCACATTCGGGGCCATGGTCGTCTGCGTACCCATTGGTATCGGCAGCGCACTGTACATCCACGAACTGGCCGGACACAGGCAGCGCACGATAATCAAACCCCTGATCGAGATCCTCGCAGGCATCCCGTCCATTGTATTCGGATTCTTCGGCATGGTTATCGTGGCACCGTTCATCCAGAGGGTATTCGGCATTCCTATAGGTCTGAACGCCTTTACCGCCAGTGTCATTCTCGGGATCATGGCTACACCCACGGTGTGCAGTATCGCCGAAGATGCCTTGAGTTTTGTCCCGGCAAGTTTCAGAGAGGCCTCGCTCGCCCTGGGCGCAAACCGGTGGCAGACCCTGGTCAAAGTGGTTGTACCTGCCGCCGGTTCCGGCATCTCCACCTCGATAATCCTGGGCATGAGCAGGGCCGTGGGTGAGACCATGACCGTGCTCATGGTGGCAGGCGGTGCCGCCATGATCCCGAAATCTCTGTTTGACCCGGTGCGGCCCATGACTGCAACCATTGCCGCCGAGATGGGGGAAGCGGTTATGGGAAGCCTGCATTTCCAGACGCTGTTTGCCATCGGCCTTATCCTCTTTCTGATCACGCTCCTGTTCAACGTCATTGCCGAGATGGTGAGCAGAAGATTCAGACTGAAACTGGGGCTCGGAAGATGAACTCTGCCAGGAACCTTCAATCAAGCGATTCTTCAACTGAAAGCACGCAAAAAGGAGTTCGCTCCATGGTTCAGACCATGGCGTTTTCCCGTACAAACAGCAAAAGGCTCGGCCAGACCATCGGTTTTGTCCTGATCTCGCTGTGTATTGTCCTGGCCCTGATCTTCCTTGGATCCATCATCTATTTCATCACGGTCCGCGGCATCCATGTCATCTCATGGGAATTCCTCACCCAGGTGCCGAGAAGGGCCATGACACAGGGAGGCGTGGCCCCTGCAATTGTCGGGACATTCTACCTTACCCTCGGAGCGCTGCTCTTTTCCGTACCCCTGGGTCTGGCATGCGCCATCTATATCTGCGAATACAGCCCTGCAACCTATGCAGTAAACATCATCCGTCTGAGCATCAACAACCTGGCAGGTGTCCCATCAGTGGTATTCGGTCTTTTCGGTTTTGCGGTGTTTGTAAAATTCTTCGGCTTCGGGGTGTCCATCCTATCCGGAAGCCTCACCCTGGGCATCATGGCCCTGCCCGGGATTATATCAGCGTCTCAGGAGGCGATCCTTGCCGTGCCGCAGTCATACAAGGAGGC
>DAISYU010000198.1:0-3847 GCA_036825155.1 Thermodesulfobacteriota bacterium
GTTATGGTTTTTGCCTTTGTTCTTTGTTTTCACAATTCGAAATCCGAAATTCCAAATTCGGAATGTTTTCCCTTCTGCCTTCATTGTCCGGCGTAGCCGAAGGCGACGTGTCCTGCGTAGTAGGGCTTGCCCAACGAAGCAGGAAGCGGGATGCCTTGGTTCTCTATCTTACCAGTTCATCCTGCCTCAAATCTTATTCTCCAAAGATGGGTTTTTGGTTTTTCCTTCTGCCTTCCGTGTCGGGCGTAGTTGTAAACGAAGCCTGATGCCTGGGATCATGTTCCCCAAGTCATGCTCTGCCTTCTGCCTGACATCCCGAACACCCTGAGTTTCTAAATAAGTATCTGCTGAAGCTCCTCCTGGATATACCTGAGCCGGTCGACGTCCTCGTCCGATATCTTTTCTCTGTTCTCCACCCTCTTGATGCGCCACTTCAGCCGGGAAAGTTCATGTTCCACCTCGGTGTAGACCTGGAGCATGTCCTCGCCCAGGCTCACCACCTCTTCGGGTGCCGCTGCAACCTCGATGGGCATCTCCTTGGGTTTCAGGATCAGGCTCTCCCGCCAGCTCGGGACATAGGTCTTCATGCCGAACTGATTGTGAATGCTCTCGGCAAGTTCCAGACTTGCGCTCGGCTCGCCGTGGACAACGAATACCTGCGGTTTTGATTCCGAGAAGTTGCCTACCCAGTGCAGGAGGTCGTTCTTGTCTGCATGTGCGGAAAACCCGCCGATGGTGAACACCTTCGCCCTGACAGAGACGTCCTCACGAAAGATCTTCACGGTCTTCTTGCCTTCCACGATCTGCCTGCCCGTGGTGCCCTGGGCCTGGAAACCCACGATCACGATACTGGCCCCCTCACGCCAGAGGTTGTGCTTGAGGTGGTGTTTTATCCTTCCTGCCGTGCACATGCCGTTGCCTGCAATGATGATCGCCGAGCCAGGCCGCTCGTTGATGGCCATTGAGTCTTTCGTGTCAGGGGTATAGTGGAGCCCCGGCATGTCAAAGGGATCGAACCCCTGTTTCACGATCTCTGTCGCCTCCTCGTCATAGTACTTCCTGTTGCGCTTGAAGATCTCCGTTGCCTTGATCGCCAGTGGGCTGTCCAGGTAGATGGGGATATCCGGCAGTTCACCGCTGCGGTAGAATTCGCTCAGGATGTAGATGATCTCCTGGGTGCGCTCCACGGCAAAGGCCGGGATAATCACCTTCTCATTGTTCGAGACTGCATACTTGATCGCGTCGAGCAGCTCGTTCTTGCTGTCCTCGTAGTTCTTGTGCAGCCGGTTGCCATAGGTTGACTCGACGAAAAGGTAGTCGGCATTGAATACCTCGTGCGGGTCTTTGAGGATGAGCTGGTTTGCCTTGCCGATGTCTCCCGAGAACACGAGTTTGATCTCGGAATTGCCTTCGGTCACCCACAGTTCCAGGATGGAGGATCCCAGGATATGCCCGGCGTTTCTCAGGCGCGCCCGTATCCCCTCCTCGACGGTTATGATCTCGTCACGCTCAACCGGCGAGAGGTACTGGAGGCTCTTCACGGCGTCTTCGGTGGTGTAGAGCGGCTGCACTTCCCTGTTGTCCCTGCGCTTGTTCTTGCGGGTCTGCCACTGGGCATCCATCTCCTGGATATGCGCCGAGTCCAGCAGCATGATCTCGCAGAGCTCTGCCGTGGGAGGAGACGTGATGATCCGCCCCGCAAATCCGTCTTTGACCAGCTTGGGGATCCTGCCCGAGTGGTCGATGTGGGCGTGGGTGAGAAACAGGGTGCTGATCTGGGATGGATTGAAATCCCACGGCCGGACGTTGCGCCGCTCCATCTGCTTTCCCCCCTGGAACATCCCGCAGTCCACCAGTACTTTCCTGCCCAGAACATTCTCCACCAGGTAGTTGGATCCGGTCACGCTCCCTGCCCCGCCGAGACACGTCACTTTAATCATAATAAACTCCTTGCATGATGAAAGGTTTTTTCAGTGTATTATCGAATGTATACCACACCTGCATGTTTGTGGATAACCGAATTGTCGTGACGGCATTGAAACTTACAGCATCCCGGGTTATCTCAGATCGTGAGACGAGAGACAGACTGTTATATGAAAATAGAATCCAGTATCCAGAATTCAGAACCCAGTATAAAAACCTTAAAACTTTATACTTGTAGATGAAGCAAACCTAGTACTTTTTCATCTTTCGTTGTGCCCAACTGGCCATTCTGGTTAGACTGTAGGCTTTAAGTTTCTGGGTTTCATGCGTGATATGAAAAATATTTGTTCACTAACAGCCTTCAGCCTATAGCCTGAACAGACATCCAATGAATACGGCACGCACCTGTCTCTTCACACTTGACATCTCCACCCACTTGCTATTACATCTTTTTCGTCTGCCCGGATGGTGGAATTGGTAGACACAAGGGACTTAAAATCCCTCGGCATTTGATGCCGTGCCGGTTCGATTCCGGCTCCGGGCACCAGTTTACAGGCCTTATGATTCCATTATATTTCTCGAAAGGCATTTCTGTACCACTCAAGTACCACTTTTAAAAATATATCTTCTGTTTATAGCGCTGACAAATTGATACATCACATAATATATCAAATATAATGTTTTTTCTTGAACACATCCTATTATGGCTGATATTATCCCCAACAGAAGATATCAGCACACTCTTTAACCTTGTAATCAAACTGGGATATCTTAAAATTTACCATCATCAAATTTAATGAATACCTTGTTGGAGGGCTATTATGTTGAATGTCTTACTAAGGGTTTCAATTATTGTATTCTTTCATCTCGTGCTAACAGGCTGTGCAGTAACTTATAAAATGCCTACAGCATCATATGAACCTATAAAAGAGAACATCTCCGGCAGTCACGAGGATTTATTCAATACATCTATCAAAGTTCTATACTCAGAGGGATATCAAATTATTCATAGCGATATTCATACAGGGACCATAACCACAGCAAAAAGAAATATAAAGCTCAGCGCCCAAGAATGTGATTGTGGAACTACTTTGGGGTTGCCCTATATCAAGGATACAAGAACACAGACTCAAATATCATTGTGCTTGGCAATCGAGAATAACTTAATAGTGGTGAATGCAGATATTACCGGAAATTACAATGTAGGAAAAATTGAGCAGGATAGGCCTTTAACCTGTGTTTCAACCGGTCTTATTGAAAGAGGTATTTTACAAAAGGTTCAAGACAAATTGAAAGTACAATAACCATTGAATTTGGCAGTGGATTCGAATTTTTATATAGAAAGGCTTCCCCTTTCCCCCAATCTTCTGCTTAGCAGCGTGTTATTTTGGCTCTTTGATTGCTTTGATCCGTTTTGAATTCTCAAAACTGGATACCTTTTGAACCCCTGGTGTCCAGGCTCTTTCCTTTTTAATATCAATTACTTTCAATCATCCATGGACACCTGGACACTTTTCAGAGAAATAATACATATGTATATATAACTGCTTTAATATTCTCTCCCTATATACGTTTTTTCTTTGGAAAGTATCCAAGTATCCATACTTATTCTATCTATCTGTATTCATGGATTATTTCCTTGGATACCTAGCATCCAAGGGTGTCCAAGGTGTCCAGTTGATGATATTTTCTGAAAGATCGATTCTCAGATAATACAAAGTCCAGCGCGTGTCTTTGCTTCGGGATATATTCGGGGATAAAAAAAGTGTGTGTTATAGGTTCCGTTTATCCAGTCATTCTTACAGCTCCACCGGCCAGAGCTGCTATGATCCAATCTCTCAGGTTTAATCCTGCGTGGGCTGCTTCTGTCGGGTCTTTGCCGTATAGGATAGGACATCTTAGAGCAGTGGGATAATTCCGCATC
>DAISYU010000199.1:0-3695 GCA_036825155.1 Thermodesulfobacteriota bacterium
ATTCCTGTCTGGGCCTCAATCTGTTTTTTCAGCTCGTCTCCCGGGATCTCCGGCTCGGTAACTTTGGGGGCCTCAGCTTTCACCTCTTGCTCTTCTTCAGGGGGCTCTTCCGGCTCCATCACCCGCTCCTCATCTTCTTCAGCCAATGCCGCAAGGAAGAGCTCGTGGCAGCGCATCAGGGATTCGCTCTCCTGATCAAGAGATTCCGACATGATGAATATATGCTCAATCTCCTCCTCATAATCTTCAGAGGCTATTTCTGTGACGCCCCGCCACACAAGTACCAGCTTTTCCGCATCCATGTCCGCCCAGAGCGTGTCGAGTCTTATAGAGACTTCACGGAAATCCGCCCCGTTACCATCCGCTCCGCTGCCTCTGTTCACAAAGCAGCGTACCCTGATGCCCGGCAGGCTCGACTCGTATCGCTGGTGCTCCGGGTGCAGGTTCTCGAAGTAAAGCGCTTCATCCCCTCTCAGATAGCCTTCCATCTGCATGCCGGCAGGAGCGGCATTGAAATAGCCATAGTCAAAATCCTCTGCAAACCAGGGCCAGCGATCTTTCAGGTAGCTGCCCGAATATGACCCCATTTTGGAATATCGCTGTTCCCACATCCTGCCCATGGAGCCGAACCCTGCAGGCTCCGGCTTTTTCCCGGGAGAGTCGATCAGGTCTTGCGGGTCTTCAATATTAGGTAGAGGCCATGTCTTGCCTTTGTCTGATTCTTCTGCCCCCGCGCCTTTCCCAATCGGGTTATTCTTGAACCCAACTCCGCCAAAGCTGTTTTCATACCGGAGCTCCATCTTTGTGAAGGGCTCGGGCTCGGTGATGGTGCGAAGACCGGCAATGGTTTTCCAGAAGCGGTCCCCGAATACATACAGGGACCTGCTCACCGGCCCCACCCTGAAGGTGACAGGGCATGCAGGTATGGGTTTACCCCCCGGGCAGTGGCAGTGCCCGGCAAGGAGCAGGTCTGCACAGGGCTTGTAATACGCAAAGTCGGATTCATAGCGCGGAGCGCCAACCATGTCCACATCGTCAGGGAAAAACTCGTCGCCGGTGGGGTAGAGCTGTTCGACTGAAGGCGTGGCCTTCTTATCCGGCGAAAGGTCGAAGGTCCCTTTTACAATCAGGGTAAGGCTGTACCCGGAGAAATTGATCCTCCCGGTAAATGGGGCGAACTGAAGGTCAGAGAGGTTTACAAGTTCCAATAAAACAACCTAACAGATAAATAATATTAACCTTTATCTAAAATATTTTTTGTTTTAAATGTTGCGGATTTATGAGCCATTATTTTGTTGCCTGTCAACCAGATATCCTTTGACGTGCGAATCCTTATTTTTTTATCATTTTTTAATGAGATATCCCCATCTTTTTCTATCTCTATCCTAGAACCCTCGCTTGAAAGCGTCAGCCCTTCTTTATCTAGATAAATTCTAGAATGTGTCTCATCCGGAACCATGCTTTCTTCAACTGCTTCCTTCTTTTTCTTGAAAGATAAATATAAAATTAATGCTATTGCACCGGATAATGCTGCAAGAGCTCCTGTCCCCACGCCAAGGCCGGCATCTGTTGCTTTATTGCCCCGGTCGTTGTCTATGCCAGAGGTAATGAAAAAGGTGATACTGGATAATACAAGGTGGGCCAGCATGGTAGGGACACAATACTTCACAAATTTTTCTTTGGGATTGTCAGCGATAGATTCTCCGTATTGACCATATTGTATTTCAAGAGAGTCTGTTGACCCTGTAATTTTAGAGTTATTCTTTTTCCCTCCAATCACCTCTATTTTATTCGTTGCATCGATCGATATTTCCTTGTCAGAATGCTTTTTCCAGTCAGCAAATCCGGCATCGTATTCAGCTCCTTGAAAAAGTTCATATTTTGCCCCGAGTCCCAGTTCGAATGATGACCCTACAAAGGTTTCCATCTTGGTCAGGAAGCCCGCTTCCAATTTCCCCCCAATTAAGATGCTGTTTTCAGTCCCTCCTTTGATACTCAGGGTGTTTCCGATACCGGTCTCGAATGTATTTCCCCCGACAAATGATGCCTGATTATCTGTTACAGACTCAAATAAGCTTCCCCTGCATGACGTATCTATATTATATGCCTCGATGTTAATATCCCCTTCAGGGGCTCCATTCTGGTCTGTCATGATGTTGATATCCTGGGCCTTTTTTAACTGCATCCCGGGATTGCCCGTATACAATTCAATGCCGCCGTCGGTCATGATCTTGATGCCGTCGCCTTCCTTTACATCCTTTACGAATTCCTTCTCCTGCTCCTCTATGACATGAACGGACCGGGTGTATGTTTGAGGAGTCAAGGCTCTCCACGTCCACGTCCCACTTATTGGGTCCTGTCGCATAAGGAATTCTGTAGCAGTGAAGGAAATGTTGTATTTACCAGGGGTCCCAGTGTGTACATCAGAGGATGAATATGTGACCTTGATCTTTTTTGTTCCTCTGTCAGCATCTGTAGCACTGGCACCGTCATAAATAGAAGGGTCCACAACAAATCCTGGATTGACCGAATAATCACTCCATCCGGTAGGCAAGTCTTCGTTCTGAACAATATAAATAATGTCGCCGGGCACCGATATTGGGGCTATGGGGTCGTTCGGCGTCCCGATCCTGATGAATGAATTCACCTTGGGGCTCTGCATGATGATCCGCTCGGAGTCTTCCCTGTCCTCGATCCTGATCTTGTTGTTACCACCGGTCTTGATCACAGATTCACTCTGGTTTTCCGTATTCACCGGGCTTGCCGTTGCCGGGTTCGGTACGGCAGAGGCGATAATAGGCCGATCCGGGTCGCCGTCTATGAAGGTGAGCAGCACTTCTGTCCCCTTGTGCAGGGGGAAGTGCATGCCGTATTCCGCTCCGGCATAGGGCTGGGCCATGCGGACCCAGCGCGAGGCCCTGCCGTCATTGTTGCCGCTCAGGTCAAACGGCAGGATTATCTTGTAGCGGCCCTGATTATCGAGCTCCGCGTATTTCCCGTCGCCTGCGGCATCCACCAGGGCATTCATGGTACCCTGTATTTTTGGCCTGGGGGTCGTTCGCTCGGGACGGAATTGAACGCCTGCCTCTATGGCGGTAAAACGGTTCGTGTACGTGCGCGTCTGTTCCTTTTCTGTGAGATCCTCTCCAAGGCCGGACAGGAACGAGGCAGCCTGGATACCCTCATGCTCGATGTCGAGGATCAGGTATTTCCGGTTGAAACCCTCCCGGTAGTGATCAACCAGTTCAAACTGGTAGCCGGAAGAGAGGTTTGTGGCCGTACCTTCACCGTGAAACACATTCGCCCTGCAGGCGATCTCTTCGGCCCTGATCTTTGCCAGGGCACTTCCCTGTTCGGGCTCCTTGAAGTGTTCGCCGTAGAGGTAAACATCACCACGGCCCTGCTGGTCCACTATGGCCTCCGCCTTGAGCTCCAGTGAGGGCTTGCGGTAGTTGTAGTCCTTTAAGATGACCTTGTTCGGCAGCATCTTCTGACGGCTGATGAATGCCTGGATCAGCTCTTCTTCCGGTACCAGCCCCGAAGGCGGGGCATAGGGTATCATTGCATCGCCTTTTATGTCCTGGTGGGCAGTGAAGCTGTCTGTAATAACGAGTTTCTCATAGTCTTCGGTCTGCTCGAAGAAGAAGTAGATGCCTTCGCGCTCCATCCAGCGTGAAATGAACTCATAGTCGGTC
>DAISYU010000200.1:0-3423 GCA_036825155.1 Thermodesulfobacteriota bacterium
CCACGCTGTCGCACATGACCACCACGACGCTCAGGAGAATGCATGCGATCAGCACTTCATCAAAACGTTTCCCGGAAGGCGTATCCGCCTCGAAGATAATACGGGCGAGCCTCTTCTTCCACCCGCCTTGCAAATCTTTTTGTGAGTTCTTCATTGGACCGTTTATTCACCTCCCATTGTACAATATCGTTTCGTGCCTGTGGTGCCAGGCACTTGAGCAAATATCTATACTATACAATTGGTTCCCGGTGAAAGGATGTCAATCACTATCACATGGCATAGGTTAAACAGGGTTTATATGCTCATTACATATATGTATACATTGAATTAGAAATAGGTCTTCATGAGGAGGTAGACGACATCATTGTCTTCATACCCGCCGTATTTTGTCTGATCTCCGCCTGAGATCGCGACATAGCCGATCTCTAAAGAGGTGTTGTCAAAAGGCTTGTATTCTATCTCCGGTTTGATCACCAGTGCGGTATTATCGGAGAAGTCTTCGTAGTCTGACACCTCGAGCATGAAGTTCAGGGTGGTGGTGAGTTCGTCGTTGAAGAAGGAGTATTCAATGGAGGTGATATAGTAGTCCTCCAGCTTTCCCATAAAGCCGGCGTTCCCGACCCCCAGGGAACCTTCAGCCTCCGGGGTATAGTCAAATTCATCGTAGTAGCCGTGGTTGAACTGGGTATTCCAGTAGATGCCGTTTCCGATGCCGAAGGTGTAATCAAAACCGACGGTATACTTGTAATAGATATCTTCCAGCAGCGGAAAAACTTCTCCGTTCGAGCTCGATATGAGGTTGGTTACCACAACCACATCCTTTTCCTCAGGGAAGTATGCCCCGAATTCAGCCCAGACACCAATGGAATGTACCTCCCCTGCCAGGTCGAATCCCACCACATCGAGCCTGGGGTAGTCATAGAAACTCGTTACCGATGTGGCATCGAGCCCGACATCGGTCTGGATCCTGTAGAGCATGGGCAGAGACTGGTAGCCATGGTAATAGCTGAGCCCCCAGTCGAAATTAAAGGCCACCCCGCTGAGACGTATACCCACAGGCCCGCCTGAGACCCGGTAATCCGGCACATCCCTGACGACCATATCCACATCGGCTCTTGAGAACCCATATGATGAGGTAAGCTCATCCGCCCGTGCCTGCTGCATGGCCAGAGACTGCTCGTTGAATCCGAGCGGCAGGGTAGACGGCTTGAAGCTGACAAAGTAGGCCGCCTGCAGTTTCAGTTCGAAATCCACAGGAAGGAGGTATTCCAGGTCAAAACCGTCCATATTCAGGTGCTCAACTAAATAATCCGGATCAAAGGAATAGAGATTGCGGTAATCCACCGGATTTAAGTTGTCCACGACATTGTACTCGTCAGACGTCCCCCACCTCACACGCTGGCGCCCGACCTTGAGGTCGAGGCCTTCGAGCAGGAGATCCATGAGGGTAAAGGACGCCTCCTTGATATAGGTATCCTGTTCATGGACGATGGATGAATAGCCGGATTCCGACTCCAGCTCCTGCAGGTCGTCGTACTCCGGCCTGGCATCATAGATGAAATACACCTTTGAACGGAAGCTCACATTATCAGACACATATCCGTTCAGCCCGAGGTGAAGCTCCCCACGGTTCAGGGAGTAATCTCCGGCATCATGAGGGCGAAAGGCATCTTCTGCGCTGTCCGTGGTATAAAAGGAGCTGAACAGCTTGACCGTGCCCTCCAACCTCACATCAGCGGCATGCGCCTGAGCTGCGCAGATGATAAAAGCAGCAAAAAAGAGCAGGATGCGCAGCGGCATCCGGCCGGGTCTAATCACCCTTGAGCCTCCTCTTTAAGTACCGTTTTGTGAACACATTATCATCAAGATCGGTATCGTATTGGATTTTCGTTATTTTCATGATTGTCGTGTGATCCTTCTGTACATCCTTCATTGTGATCTGCCTCGGGGTCCAGTATCCCTGAATCTTTTCGTTCTCGATCTCGTTGGTTTTCCAGAGGTTGTTCTGATCGTCGTAGAGCTCCATCTTCGAGGCTGTGAACTCCCCCTTGTCCACCCATGCCACTACCCTGGGATAGATACGGTCAGAGCCGGGCTTCCGCGTGAGTTCAAGGACGTACTGGGTTTCGGTCTCCTGGGCGATCTGTGCATCATAGTGATCGGTGTATTTCCCGGTACTCAGGTCGTCATTCGACAGGTCGCTTCCGGCAAAGCTCTCTTTTCTCGCATGGGAAGCAATGCGCCTCACCCGGTCAAAGGCAGGGAGGTACAGGTACATCTGATCGTCTGAAAGGCTCAGGAAACCGAGGTCGCGTATCTCTGCAGGGGTGAGAAATTTCAGGATCGACCAGTCATCCTTGTCTTTATAGTGTTTGGTCCATATCTTGAGTTTGCGTTCTTTTTCGTCGCCATCTTTATCAATCAGGGTCATGGTTGCCTCACCAAGAGAATTATCAGAGGCAGACAGTACTGCATCCACCTTGGCAAGCACCTCATCGCCTGTCATCGCCATCCCGGTCGAGGCGACGGCAAACACACATAACAGAACCACTACCAGGAGAAAACCAACATGTAACCGATATTTCATAGATACCTCCTCTATTCTTCTTCGAAAATGTTGTCGAATATCTGATGTTCCTCAACACCGATCACGATGCGCCATGATTTGTCCTCGAGACGGACAAGGGAAGCAAGGGTCGGCAGCAGCGTCAATACTGAAAGGGTCACCAGAAAGATTGCCAGTGCATTGATAATGGCAAAGTTCCTCAGCTCGGTGGTCTTGGAAAACATGAGCACGATAAAACCGAGAAAGGACGTTGAATTTGCCGTTATGACGGCCCTGCCGACATGTCCCAGAGTTGCCTGCAGGGAACCCTTCCCCCGCAGTCCTTCCAGGTGCTGCTTGTGGTAGTAGTGGAGAAAATGGATGGACCCGTCAACGCCGAGTCCGATAATCAGCGCGCTGCACAACACGGTCCCGAAATCCAGGGGTATGCCCACCCAACCCATGAATCCCAGGGTGAACTCCAGCGGGACAAGGACGGACAGGAGCGAGATCACTCCTCTGCGGAAAGACTTCTGGGTCAGCGAGATCATGATCAGTACGATTATGGAAGCCAGGATGAGGCTCTGCGTCTGGCTCTGATAGAGCAGCTTGTCAAAACGGCTGAACATTTCATGGGCGCCTGTCTGGTCTATCTCCACCTGTACCGAATCGAGGATCGCCTTCTCACTGCCCGGTATTGCTCTCGCTTCATGTGCAAAGACAACCGGTGTATTCGAGAACAACCTCCAGAGAACCCCGTCAGCCCTCTTCAGGAAATCCTTGTTGCCGGCCAGTTCATCACCAAGACCTTCGAAGTAGCCTTGTCGCAGCGCGGCAACCTTCTGCATCCGGTACGTACTTTCAGCCCGCTTCATCAT
>DAISYU010000201.1:0-3336 GCA_036825155.1 Thermodesulfobacteriota bacterium
AAAACGGAGGTATATTCATGGCTACAGGAACAGTAAAATGGTTTAATGAGAAAAAAGGTTTTGGCTTCATCACAGAAGATGGCGGCGAAGATGTTTTTGTGCATTATTCAGCAATAAAGGACGAGGGGTTTAAAACGCTTACAGAGGGAGAGAGGGTCACGTTTGAGGTTGTACAGGGGCCAAAGGGTCCTCAGGCTTCAAACGTAATGAAAGGTTAGTTGATCAAGGAGCAGGCTTTCGCCTGCTCCTTCATATACTATTCATACGTTCAGCAAAGTCCGGGGCGCACGAGTATAACGTAGCAACGTACGAAAGGATTTTGGTGTATGGGGATACCGGAGAGGGGCATACGGTATCCTGGTGAATAATATCCTATCAAAATTCCTGCGTAGTTGTGTCTCAAGATCGTGTACATCGATGGCGCATCAGGCTTCGTTTGCAACTACGCCCTGACAAGTGGTCCGACAAGACGCCGGACAATTCGGCAGGATAGCCGAATTGGACGAACATTAGTTTCGCCCGCAGGGAGAGGGCCATGGATGGCCCGATATCACAATTCGGCAGGACAGCCGAATTGGATGCACTGAATGTGCACCCGCAGGGTGAGGTATCCGCCGCGGCGGAATGTGCCGAATCACACGTCGCCGGAGAAAGAAGCTCAGGGTTCATATCCTGCGACTTGTCGAAGATCCCGTTATTTTTGCGGGGCTTAAGGAATAGAGTCCGGGGTTTGCCCTGGGGTTCATCCCGTTCATTGCTGGATGGTGCCCTGTGCGGAGGATTATGATCGGCGCATGATCCATCGCGAGAGGCTTCTTGCCTATTCTTTCATCAATGCCTGCATCTGACCAGTCCATTTCGTAAAAGAGCTGACGGCCTTGTCGAGACGGGCCTGTTTCCTCAATCTCTTGGGGACATCCAGTGATTCCATGATGCCGAAATTGATATTCGTGGGCTGGAAGCCGGCAGTGTTCTCATCCGTAATATAGTGCACGAGTGCACCAAGAGCAGTGTCCGCCCCCGGTGGGGAAAAGTCGGCCCCCAAGATCTTTGCAAGCACTGACAGCGCGGAGAGGATCCCTGTTGCCGCAGATTCCATGTAACCCTCCACCCCGGTTATCTGTCCTGCCAGAAATGTTAAGGGGTATCCCTTGATGCTCAGATCCTGGTTCAGCACCCTGGGTGAGTCGAAGAACGTATTCCTGTGGATGCTGCCGAAGCGCTCGAAGGTTGCATGGGCAAGGGCAGGTATCATGCGGAAGATACGCTTCTGCTCAGGGTAGGTGAGCCGTGTCTGGAACCCCACCATGTTATAGGCCTCTCCCTTGAGATTCTCCCTGCGGAGCTGGATCAGGGCATAGGGCCTCCTTCCCGTGTGTGGGTCAGTGAACCCCACCGGCCTCATGGGACCGAATCGCAGAGAATCCCTGCCCCGCAAAGCAATGACTTCGATGGGCAGGCAGGCATCGAAAAATTTCGCATCCTCAAACGAGCGGGGGTTTACCTGGTCCGCCTTCAGCAGTTCGGTGATGAAGGTGTGATAGAGCTCTTCATCCATGGGGCAGTTGAGATAGTCGGTACTCTCCGGGTCCCACCGGGAGCCGAAGAATGCCTGCTTGCAATCGATGCTTGCGGCATCGATGATTGGGGAGATGGCATCATAGAAATAGAGCCGTTCACCGCCGGTAATGCCCGCGAGATGAATGGCGAGCTTTTCCGAGGTAAGGGGGCCTGTGGCTATGATTGTGGGAAAGGCCGGATCGACCTCTTCAACCTCGCCGTGGTGAAGGGTGATGAGTTCATGCGCGCGCACGCGGCGGGTTATGGCCCGGGCAAAGGCTTCCCTGTCCACTGCCAGGGCCTTGCCTGCCGGGACCCTTGTTTCGTCTGCCGCGGCCATAACCACAGAGCCGAGCACGGACATCTCTTTCTTCAGCAGGCCATGGGCAGTTGCAGGATCAGTGCCTTTGAGCGAATTGCTGCACACGAGTTCTCCCAGGAGGTCTGTCTTGTGAGCGGGTGTGGACACCTCAGGCCTCATCTCAAAGAGGTCGACATGGACACCTCTGTCAGCAAGCTTACATGCCGCCTCAACCCCGGCAAGGCCGCCGCCTATTACCCTGACCCTAGCTGCTGGTTTCATAGTCGCAATCAGGGTTCGGGCATGATTCGCTGCTGCCTTTCTTGACGAGGAAATCTGCCTGGCAGACAGGGCACTTCTTCTCGACGGGTTTTGTCCAGCTGATGAACTTGCAGTCTTCTTCCGTGCAGGAATAGTACATCTTTCCCCGCTTCGAGCGCTGCTGGACGATCTCACCGGAGCATCCGGGCATCGGGCATTTCAGCCCCAAGGGGTAGGGCTGGATATTCTTACACTCAGGATAGTTGCTGCAGGCAAGGAAGGGGCCGAAGCGGCCGTGACGGATTACCATGGTCGATCCGCACTTGTCACACGTTTTGTCGGTGGGTTCGGTCTTGTTGAGCGGCTGGGTGTTCTTGCACGCCGGATAATTGCTGCATGCCAGGAACATCCCGTACTTGCCCCGCTTGGACACCATGGGTGATCCGCACTTGTCACAGGAGATATCGGTGAGTTCGGGCTCCGGGGATGCAATGATCGTGATCTTGCCGTTTTCATCCCTGGTGAACTCTTTCGTGTTCTTGCAGTCCGGGTATCCGGAACATCCGAGGAAATGCCCGTTCTTTCCGAGTTTTATGAGCATGTCCTTCCCGCATTCTTCACACTGAATGCCTGAAGGCCTGTTGATGGCACGAAGATTCTCCATGCGGTCCGTGGCGAGTTCGTGCTCATTGCTGTAGGTCTGATAAAACGAGCTCATGGTCTTTAAATAATCGATGTGGCCTTCTTCGAGTTCGTCGAGGGAATCCTCCATCCTTGCCGTGAACCCGATGTCTAAGATGTGCGGGTAGTGCTTGACCAAAAGATCGTTGACGTCCCGGCCCAACTCGGTGGGGACGAAGGCCCGCTGTTCCAGTCTGACATACCCCCTGTCCTGGATCGTTGAGATGATCGGGGCATAGGTGCTCGGCCTGCCGATTCCCTTTTCTTCAAGTTCCTTGATCAGACTTGCCTCTGTATAACGGGCAGGCGGCTGGGTGAAGTGCTGTTTCTCGTCCATCTTGCTAAGGGTGAGCCGGTCTCCCTGAGCAAGGCTCTCAGGCAGGAGGGTGTCGTTTTCCTCCTGGATGTTGTACGCCCGTAGAAAGCCGTCAAACTTCATGATCGATCCGTTTGCCCTGAGTTCGCACTCACCGGCTTTGATATCCACCGTGGTCTGGTCGTATGCCGCGCTCTTCATCTGGGATGCGATGAAG
>DAISYU010000202.1:0-3317 GCA_036825155.1 Thermodesulfobacteriota bacterium
TGCTCCCCAAATCCTGTCCTGCCTTCTGAATTCTGGATACTGGATACTGGATACAAAAGAGTGCTCTACGATCTTTTTTCTCTGTTCCTGCTTTCTCCAAAATCACCTTTTTTGATTTTTCATGAAAAACAATGAAACTCACACAAAGATGAAGAAACCATGGGCTGGGGATACAGGGCAGACGAAACCTGCCGGCCGTCTCCTGCCGATGCCCGGGATGTTCAAAGGCCATCCTTGTGTTTTCATACCGAAAGAGTATGAAAGCGCTTACGATTCATATGCTCAAATATGAGGGGGATAACTTAAATGATCAAGGCTTTCAGGTTTATCGTGTTTGTTTTTGTGGCAATGCTTCTCTTATCTGCAGGATGCTCCAAAAAAGTCATGAATCCTGTAGACACTTCCTCGGACGCAGTACAGCCGCAGGACGAGCAGATGCAGGGGTTTTCACTGGATTCCGGCCAGGATGCACAGGGAACCACCGATACAACGGTTGAACCCGCGGAATTTGGCGACAAAATGATCCACTTCGATTACGACAAGTTCAACATCCGTCCCGAGGATGCTCAAGTCCTTAAAGAGCTTGCAGACTTTCTGAATCTGCACAACTATCTCAAGGTAGAGATCCAGGGGCATTGTGATGAACGGGGAACCAGCGAGTACAACATGTCACTCGGGGACAGAAGGGCCAGGGCGGCACAAACCTACCTGATATCACTCGGCATCGACTCACAAAGGATCACTACCAACAGTTACGGCGAGGAAAAACCGCTGATGGCAGGCCATAGCGAGGAAGACTGGGCCAGGAACCGCAGGGGTCAGTTCGTCTTCAGCGCACAACTGTAGGATCATACACAGGGGAAGCAGGCGTGGGAAATGACCTGCCCTCTTCCCCCGAGAAATAAACCCGGAAAGAGACAGGGGAACGACAGGAACCATCCCGGATTGCACTGTAATTGAGAAACAGCAAGATCATATGAACGAATTCATGAAATGTGTGGTTATGTGGACTGTAACAGCTCTCGTGATTTTCCTGCTGGTATCCCTGGGATATACGGGTCAGCCGGAGGAACATGATCTTCTCGATACAATCAATGCGAATGGATCCCTCCGGATCCTTGCCCGGGCCATAGAAGAAACCGGGACTGACGGCATACTGAAGAACGATGGTCCTTTCACCATATTCGCCCCGGATGACGAGGCCTTCCGGAAACTGCCTCCGGAAATGTTCACCACGCTCTTTAACCCTGACAACGCCGATCAGCTGGCCTCGATAATCTCAATCCATATAATCCCCGAAAGGCTTATGGCCTCTGATATCGCAGCAATGGATTCTATACTGATGAGCAATGGCGACACGCTCAGTGTCAACAGCAACAACCGGGGCATACTGGTGAATGACGCCCTGATCATCGAACCGGACATCCTGTGCCCAAACGGGGTTATTCACATCATCGATACAACGTTAACACCTGCTGAATGAAAATCCAGCATAATAAAAAAAAGGAGATACATGTATGAATACAGCAATGGAAACAAGAAATGGTTCAATGTGGACGGGGTTAGTGGTTCTGATGTTCGGGATAGTCTTATTCTGTTTTTTAGCAACCGGGTGCGAGTCGAACAATGCCGTTCCGGAAGCTCAGGCCTCTTCGGAATCCGCCATACAGAATCAGGATGCAACACCTGCAGTACCGGCGAATGAGCCTGCTGCTGAGGCAATGACCCAAACAGCTACATCCGGCGGTGTCCAGGAACAGGACGAGGTTCAGGCTGCTGCTCCTGACAAGGAAGATGTCGGGGCAGAGAATGTGCAAGCCGAAGCGCCTGTCGATGAGCCCACGAACGAAAAGACCAATTAGCGAACAGAGAAGTCATTATCCTCCCAATCCATGCGTCCCCGGCTCTAACGCCGGGGGCGTTTCTTGTGTTTCCTTATAGAGGTTTAATTATTAGTTGTCGTCTCGGCGATACAAGGGTGCAAGGTATACGGTCCAATCCGCCGCGGCGGATGTGCCAAATCACAAGCCGCGGTGAGCTCTTTGATATGTTTTAAGGTTTTTCCTTCTGGCTTCTGGCTTCTGAATTCTGAATACAATTTATAGATCTTTTCCCAGTGCCTGACGCACCCCAAGGGCATTTCTTTCAGGGCACCTAACACCCAGCGCCTGTCTTTATCAAGGTTGTATTCCACGTTTTGGCTGCTATTATAAGCTTTGTTGGCCTGGTATTTAAAAAATTAAAATTCATTGCGGCAAAATCAGGATAATTCACCGAGCACATTTCATCAAACATTGCTGCTGCATTCTGACCGGTGCTGAGCTGACTCTCCCTCCTGGTAGGTGAGCAGCCCGTCAGCTGTATGGCCAACGAAACGATCTATTCATAGCACCACAGTGCATAACCTTTAATAACGAAAGGAGATGGCATTATGAGTGAAAATAATAAAAATCCGGTAAAGGGCAGCGTCAACAAACCCGTTGCAGGTGGTGGCACGTCGGTTAGGGACTGGTGGCCGAACCAGTTGAATCTCGAGATCCTGCATCAGAACTCTCATTTGAGCAATCCGATGGGCGAGGAGTTCAACTACGCTGAAGAATTCAAAAAACTCGACCTGAAGGCCATAAAGGAGGACCTCTATGCGCTGATGAGAGATTCGCAGGAATGGTGGCCGGCCGACTGGGGTCACTACGGCCCGCTCTTCATCCGGATGGCGTGGCACAGCGCAGGAACCTACCGCATGGGCGACGGCCGCGGGGGCGCGGGGTCAGGCACCCAGCGCTTTGCGCCGCTGAACAGCTGGCCCGACAACGTGAACCTCGACAAGGCGCGCCGCCTGCTCTGGCCTATCAAGCAGAAGTACGGCAGGAAAATCTCGTGGGCCGACCTCATGATCCTGGCCGGCAACTGCGCTCTGGAGTCGATGGGATTCAAGACCTTCGGCTTCGGCGGCGGGCGCGAGGACGTCTGGGAGCCGGAAGAGGACATTTACTGGGGGACTGAGAGCGAGTGGCTTGACGACAAGCGCTACACCGGCGAGAGAAATCTGGAGAATCCTCTCGCCGCCGTTCAGATGGGGCTGATCTACGTGAACCCGGAAGGGCCGAACGGTAACCCGGATCCGGTCGCCTCCGGCCGTGACGTTCGCGAGACCTTCGGGCGCATGGCCATGAACGACGAGGAGACCGTCGCGCTCGTCGCCGGCGGGCACACCTTCGGCAAGTGCCATGGCGCCGGTGATGCCGCGCATGTCGGCCCTGAACCCGAAGCCGCCGGCATCGAGGAGCAGGGCCTCGGCTGGAAGAGCAGCTTCGGCA
>DAISYU010000203.1:0-3193 GCA_036825155.1 Thermodesulfobacteriota bacterium
GTTCAATTTTCAAGAACAAAGCTGAATTGAACACACAGAGGAGGAATCAACATGCCGCACATACAGGGGGCTGATACGGCCTTCATCCTGATTGCATCTGCACTTGTTTTACTTATGACCCCGGGGCTCGCCATATTCTACGCAGGCATGGTCCGCAGCAAGAACGTGCTCGGCACCATCATGCAGAGCTTTATCCTTATCTCCCTGATCAGCATAGAGTGGGTCTATATCGGCTACAGTATGTCTTTTGGGCCTGACATAGTAGGCATTATCGGAGATCTCTCCTGGATCGGGCTCAAGGGAGTCGGTGCAGAACCAAGTGCAGTGTATGCCAGTACAATTCCCCATATCGTTTTCATGATATTCCAATGCATGTTCGCGGTAATAACACCTGCACTCATAACCGGTGCATTTGCCGAACGCATGCGATTCGGCCCGTTTCTTGTCTTCAGTCTACTCTGGGCCGTTATCGTCTACAATCCCATCTGCCACTGGGTCTGGGGCTCCGGCGGCTGGCTGAACCGCCTTGGCGTTCTGGACTTTGCAGGAGGACTTGTCGTTCACCTGTCATGTGGAGCTGCAGCGTTGGCAGCAGTACTGGTAGTACAACCGCGCAAAGGGTATGGGAAAGAGAACTTTCTCCCGCACAGCCTGCCCATGACGCTTCTGGGAACCGGTCTCTTATGGTTCGGCTGGTTCGGCTTCAACGGAGGTAGTGCACTTGCCGCCAATGCCGTAGCAGGAAATGCATTCGTTGCAACCCACCTGGGAGGAATGTCGGGCATGGCTATGTGGGTAATCCTTGAATGGATCCACCGGGGCAAGCCGACCACCCTCGGTGCCGCATCAGGGGCCATCTCCGGACTGGCAACCATAACTCCCGCCTCGGGGTTTGTCGGTCCCAACTCAGCGATCATTATCGGGCTCCTGGCAGGTATCGTCTGCTACACAGCTGTCGCCCTTAAAAACCGTTTCGGCTATGACGACAGTCTCGATGTCGTTGGCATACACGGTGTCGGCGGTTTGATCGGCACACTCTGTGTCGGTGTGTTTGCATCCACCGCGTTCAATCCCGGAGGCGCCGACGGGCTGATCTCGGGCAATCCTTCTCTGCTCGTATCACAATGCATTGGAGTAGCAGTAGTCCTCATATATGCCTTTGTGGTAAGCTGGGTAATGCTGAAGATCATAGATATGGTTTTTGGTCTCAGGGTCTCTGATGATACGGAAGATCAGGGCCTGGATCTGAGCGAGCACAGTGAGACTGCATACTCTGCATAGGTAATAATCTAGAGATAAACTGGAGATGATTGTATGAAAAAGATTGAAGCCATCATTAAGCCGTTCAAACTCGATGAGGTGAAGGAAGCACTGAGCCAGATCGGCATAAAAGGAATGACCATTACCGAGGTCAAGGGCTACGGCAGACAGAAGGGTCACAAGGAGATCTATCGCGGGGCGGAATATATTGTCGATTTCGTCGCCAAGGTCAAGGTTGAGATCATTGTGAGTCAGGATATGGTGGACCTGGTTGTTGAAAAGATTACCGAAGCAGCCCGGACCGGCAAGATCGGTGACGGCAAGATCTTCATATACGACATAGAAGATGTTATCCGTGTCAGGACCGGCGAACGGGGAGAAGAAGCCATCTAGCTGCATAGGCACCTGTCGGGTCCGGCAGGTGCCTGCCTTATCCATCCCTCTCTTGGTATCAGAGGAGATTCATGAGTTCGATTGCATTCTCCGACAATATTCTCGCCTCGAGACCCTTGTCCCCACGGCATGCACTGAAAACCGTCTTCAACGCGGTTATCCTGTTCCCCCAGGGCCAGTCCGAACCGTACAGGATCCGATCGGGCCCGAAAACGCTGATGAGATCCCTGATCTTTTCCGGAGACTGAAACGATATATCAACCCATACATTGTGAAAACCGCCAAGCATCTCCATCACATCATGCACCTCATCCAGACCGGCATGACCTGCGATGAAATTCACCCCCGGGAATGACCTCGCCAGTTCACGAACATAACGGATCTCACCATAGTGAGGATTCTCCCAGGCTTTCTCCTGTTTCAGATAATACGACGTCACCCCGGTGTGGAGCATGACCGGCAGCCCATGGGGGGCAAAGGCCTCCACTGCCTCAAACGTCCTTTGCGAATCAAGAGAGACATTCTGGATAATCGGGTGGAGTTTCAGACCCTTCGCCCCTGACTTGACATCATCTGCCAGCGCAGTGTCCAGATCATACTCTTGCGTGAAATCGATGCCCGTAAAGGGGATGATCCCGGGGTCTTCAGCCGCGGCACGAACAAGGTCCGTGAAGGTCACATGAGGAGGCACCGGCATGCACACGCTGTACATTATGCCGGCCTCGTCCATTGATTTCCTGAGGTTCTCCCTGGTTGCCGTAGCGTTTCTGGCCTGTTCCGCCTTCGTGACCCAGTTCGGGAACAAGGCAAAGAGCAGATCATCCAGGCCGCAGCTGCGATACAGATTCAGCTCGGATATGCACAAAGGATCGAACAGGATTCTTTTCCTGATAGAGGTTTTTTCGATCAAAGAGCCGCCGCCCCGGTTGAGGATGTCCCCGAGATGGCAGTGCGCATCGATTATCGCATCCAAAAATTATGTCCCCCCGTAAACTGTAAAAGAACACCAGCCACCACAATACCCTTACTACATACTACCACATCACAAACCGGGTCACCACCTGCTAAGAATATATATTGACTATGGTTTGTATGGGCCGGTCCGGTATTTTCTGGTATACGGTACTCTTAATACCAGAGGATACATAATGGACATGAACCATCAGAGGCAGCAGGAATGGAACTATTCGATAAAAAGGATGTTCGGGAGCATTTCCCGTCGCTACGACCTCCTCAATACATTGATGACCTTCGGCCAGGACCGCCTCTGGCGGCGCAGGGTGGTGAAGCAGGCGGGGCTCCGCAATGAAGGCATCCTTCTCGATGTTGGTGCCGGCACGGGCATGATCGCGCGGGAGGCCCTGAGTCACAACCCCGGGCTCAAGATTGTGGCCGCAGACCTCACGCTCGATATGATGAAGGTCGGCCGAGAACATGCCGGGCACAAAGATATCATGTGGTGCTGTGCCGATGCCCAGAGACTGCCCTTTCCGGATAAGACCTTTGATGCAGCCGTCTCAGGGTATCTCATCCGCAATGT
>DAISYU010000204.1:0-3131 GCA_036825155.1 Thermodesulfobacteriota bacterium
AAGGCGTATTCAAAAAGCTCCTCAAAGTCTTCTCGTGAGGTAATTATAAACGGATTATGCCCTTTGCTCTGCTCCATCTGAAGATCACTCGGCTGCGGAGAGACATTCATGAGGCCTGCACTATCCAAGAGGCATAGGGAGATCACTTTTTGAGGATAACGGGCAGCATAGAGCATGGAAATCCATCCACCCATCGAGCTCCCTGCAAGATGAAACCTGGAAAGCCCCAGCGTACTTACTGCCTGATCAAGGGTTGATGCCATATAATCGACGGTGTAGGTCTTTTCGACAGATTGATCGTTATCTCCATGGCCTGGCATATCAAAGGCGAGCACTCGATAGTCCTCGGGGAGGTATCGGACAAACCGGGTCCAATGATCCTTGTTCCCGGTAAATCCATGGATGAGTACGATGGTCTCGCCCTTGCCAGCTCGCTCCAGATATGCCATGGTCTGGCCCTGGATCTGGACAATTCCAGGATTGAGATCCGACTTGGACCGCTCGGCTGACATCATGAAGTCAAACATGCCTTGTTTGAAGGATGCGCAGCCGAATGTGAGACATGCTGTCAGAAGGAGCAGAACGGCCCTGGCTATCGATTTCATAACGACCTCCTCATGTATCGAATATATTCTTGGAATCGATACAATGATTAACGCTCAGAAGGTATTTGTCAAATTCTTCTATGAGCAGGACCACGATATCAATGAGAAGGTGCTCTCCACGTGATATTTTCGGAAAAGGCTATCAATTCATCAAGTGAACCTGTAGTATCATAGATTCATACCAGATAAATGGGGGTAGATCACATGAATGATCACGATATTTACAAAGCCCAGGAGACGATGCAGGCTGCAATGAAGAAAGGACCCTTGAGGGGGGCAGTGATTATCGGGGCAATCCTGGTCGGTTTGCTGTTTTTACATCCATGGGTTTTGGTTGGAGCCGGCGAAAGGGGTGTTGTCCTCAATTTTGGAGCTGTCCAGAAGAATGTGTTAGACGAAGGATTGCATTTCAGGATTCCCATAATGCAGACTGTTGTCCCGATCGATGTTAAGGTGCAGAAGGCAACCACCGATGCGGCAGCTGCATCATCAGATCTTCAGGATGTAAGCTCCACTGTTGCGATTAACTACCATATCGTTCCTGATAGGGCGAATGCTGTCTACCAATCTATTGGCACACAGTTCAAGGAGCGAATAATAGACCCTGCAGTGCAGGAAGTGGTGAAGGCTGTTACAGCAAGGTATACTGCAGAAGAGCTCATTACAAAGAGGGCAGCTGTAAGCGATGCAATGAAGGCGAACCTCACGAAAAGGCTCATGGAATACAACATAGCAGTTGATGCGTTCTCCATTGTCGGGTTCAGTTTCTCAAAGATATTCATGGAGGCCATCGAGTCAAAGCAGACAGCAGAACAACTTGCACTCAAGGCACAAAGGGACCTGCAGAGAATAAAGATTGAGGCAGAACAGAAAATCACGGCAGCGAAAGCAGAGGCGGAGTCTTTGAGGCTGCAGAGGGCAAACATTTCGCAGGATCTTATAGAACTGAGAAAGGTGGAGGCCAATCTCAAGGCAATTGAAAAATGGAATGGGATACTCCCCCAAGTCACGGGTGGCGGTGCGATGCCCTTTGTCGGGGTAGGTGATATTCAAAAGTGATAACCAGTTACGGATGAACGCGAACGAAGATAATAACCCTGTGGCTAGAAACTGAACTGGTTTTCTCGAACCCGTAGAGTTTACACCATAATCGTTTTTTTATCTTTCACAGACAATACAGGGCAGGATCGAAAATATATTGTAGAGGTCTTGCATCCACACTCTGTGATCGTTATGAAATAGAATGAACAGTCATATCAAATCCTGCCCATTGCACCTACAAAGGAGGCATACAATGGTACAGAACATCCTCGCATTACTGAAAGACCAACTGGACGACAACCTGATAGGCAAAATAGCCGGATTTCTCGGGGAGAACAAATCAGGTGTGACCTCGGCTGTCAGCAGCGCCCTGCCGGCTCTCCTTCTCGGCCTCATGAAGAAGGGATCCGAACCGGGTGGAGCCGAGGGTCTCATGAAGATCCTGCAGGAAGGAAAGCATGACTCCGGCATACTCGACAATATAGGAAGCGTCTTGGATGGAGGCTCTGCCACAACGAACCTGCTTTCCTCGGGAAAGAACCTGCTCGGTTCGATCTTCGGGGACAAGTCCGGCGGAATCGGCGATCTTATCGCCTCAGCCAGCGGCATGAGCAAGAAATCCGGATCCTCTCTGCTGGGCATGCTGGCGCCCATCGTCATGGGATTTTTGGGCAAGACCCTCAAGTCGCAGGGGGGCTTCAACACCAGTGGCCTCACGTCCCTCCTCCTCGGCCAGAAAGACTTCATAAAATCAGCGCTTCCCTCGGGGCTCACCAGCCTGCTCGGCGTGAGTAACCTGGATGACCTCGGGCGCAAGGCCATGCCGGGCGGACCCGGACCGCAGAAGAAGACCTGGCTCTGGATCATCCTGCTCATCATCGCACTGCTGCTCCTCTGGCTGTGGCGCAGCTGCAGCACGCAGAAAGTGGAGGAGACCGTCAGCACGGTAGAGGGGCAGGTGAGCGAGACATGGTCTGCCCTGGGTAACTTCTTCGCCAAGAAGCTGCCCAACGGCGTCGAGCTCAACATCCCGGAACTGGGCGTGGAAAACAAGCTCATCGCCTTCATCGAGGACGCAGACCGCCCTGTGGATGACAAGACGTGGTTCACCTTTGACCGACTCACCTTCGATACCGGCACGGCCACCCTGAAACCCGAATCTCAGGAGCAGCTCAAGAACATCGCCGAAATCATGAAGGCGTACCCGAATGTCGCGATCAAGCTCGGTGGCTACACCGACAATACGGGAGACCCCAACGCCAACCTCACCCTTTCCCAGCAGCGGGCCGACTCCGTCATGGCCGAACTCGTCAAGCTGGGTGTTGATGCCATTCGCATGGAGGCGGAGGGGTACGGACAGGAACATCCGGTGGCCGACAACAGCACCGAGGAAGGTCGTGCCAAGAACCGGCGGATCGACCTGAGGGTCACCAGCAAGTAAGGTCATCTCCTTCGACTTCTGAAGAGAAGTTGTTTCAAAGGGGC
>DAISYU010000205.1:0-3112 GCA_036825155.1 Thermodesulfobacteriota bacterium
TTGCTGCGCATAAGGGGTCCAGGGCTTGCCTCGGTGTTCATACCATTGATTTGAAAGGTTATCCATGTTAAGTACTATGGTACTGATTTCAGGTAGGATTTAAAAAAAGATTATCTCAAGGAGGTTATGTATGAACCGGAGGCTGTTTGTTCTCGTGGCTGTGTTCGTATGTCTGCCGCTTACGTCAATGGCGACCGTTCAGGAAAATGCTGTTATTTACAAATATTTTACCCTTTTTAAGTCTCAGCAGGGAGATCCCTACACGGAGTACTATCCGATCGAGCTCACCCAGCCCGGGGAGATCACGGTGAGCGTCAAAGTCAACAGGCTCGACCCTGAGCCTGCAAACAAGAATTATGAGCCTCTCAGGATCATTCTGGTGGATGCGCGGGCCTTCCAGAACATTCAGCCGTCCCAGTGGCAGCAATGGATCAACAAGGTAAACACGTTCAATCCACTGGAATACATTGCCGGTGATGAAATCCGCAAATGGGTCAGGGGGATCAAGAGACTGTTCGGCAAGAAGGAGAAGAAGCCTAGTTATTACCATGGGCAGATGGCCTGCGGCAGAGAGCGCGACGGCTATACCGACAACATCCGGCATGCCGTGGACCGGCCCGAGCTCAACAAGAGCGGCGGCCGCTATGTGGTCATCTTCCGCAACATATCCACGTTCAAGGCCACCGGTACGATCTACATCAGCTACCCGGGACAGACCAGCGAGCTGGACATCGAGGCCGAAAGGCTTTTCGAGTGCTACCCGGATCTGGTGATGGAAGACGTGAGCCTGAATGCGTCCAAGCAGCTCAGTGTCAAGGTGGCCAACCGTTCAGGCTGCGGAGGGGTCCATATCGCGCGCTGGAATCAGAAGGGTCCTGATGCCATCACCCTGCTGGCAAACGTGGACGGCCGCAACTACGGCATTACCCTGCCTGCTGCGGATCCGGCCGGCAAACTCAGACGTCCCAACAGCTCCATTACCTATGTCTTCGACAAGGTCAAGATTACGAAGTCATCCAAGGTGACCGTGACCGTAGATGCCTCCGGCAAGGTTATGGAGACAAATGAGGCAAACAACGCCAAGACCGTGCAACTCGGCCCGCCCACAGCAACTCTCATGAAGATGGGCCCCATTACAGGCAAGCCCGACCTGACCGTCAGCGCCATCCGGCTCGATGGGGGCAAGAGGGTATTGGTGGAGGTGGCCAATGTGGGCCTGGCAGGCCTCGATCCGGCGCTGTGGAATGGCGGCAATCAGCCCAACTTGAACCTGAAGATGAATGGAAACGGCTGGGCCAATATCTCCCTGTCCAGTTTAGACCGGTACAAAAAACTGACCAAGACAGGGGGCCGTGCCGTTTATGCAACCGGCTATGTCCTGCAGCAGAATGCCACCATCACCGCCACCATTGATACAAACAACGTGGTGGCAGAGGGCAACGAGACCAACAACACCACCGAGGTCGCGCTCCAGCCTTGAGCCGGTGTGATATCCTGAAAAGAAAAGGGCCCGGTAAACCGGGCCCTTTTCCCTTCTGATTGTTTATTTTTCCTGCTCTGATTTCAGCGACTTACTCGGGTTGCCACAAGTCCATTTGATCCAACCTGTTCATATTTCATGGATAGTTCCCTGTTTATTTTTGACTCATATAGCGCTCTGATGTATAAGAGCACAGATACCCTGCTGGAGCAGCCCGGATAGGTCATCTATGATGAAAGCAGGATGAAAGAGGTTGTACCACACATGATCAACCCCGGAGGTATTCGTGGCTCGTCAAACTCTCCTGGCTGTAACGCTGTTCTTCCTGGTCCTGGCACTTCCTGACCCCTGTGTCGCATCCACGATTGATGACCCTACCGTCCGGGAGATTACGGTGGTCAGTGACGATAACTACCCTCCCTATATCTTCCGGGACAACAATGGTGGAGACATTCAGGGGATCCTGGTGGACCAGTGGAGGCTCTGGGAAGAAAAGACCGGCATACACGTCCATCTCATGGCCATGGACTGGGGCAAGGCTCTTGAGACCATGGAGCAAGGCAGGGCCGATGCAATAGACACCATCTTTTTCACCCAAGCCCGTGCGAAAATTTTTGACTACGGCAAACCGTACGCCACCATCGACGTACCCATTTTCTTCCATGATACCATCAGCGGCATCACGGGCATCAAATCACTCTTCGGTTTCAGGATCGGTGTCAAGAGGGGTGATGCATGCATCGACATGTTCAAGGCAAGAGGAATCGAAAAAGGGCTCGTAGAATTTGACAGTTACGAGGATATCGTCAAAGAGGCAGCATTGGGTCACCTGAGGGTTTTCTGCATTGACAAGCCGCCCGCCTTCTACTTCCTGAACAAGTATAACCTGATACACAACTACCACTACTCTGTTCCGCTGTATTCCGGGCAGTTCCACCGCGCCGTTGCCAAGGGAAACAAGGCCATGCTGGCCATGGTTGAAGATGGGTTTTCCAGGATATCAAAGGCTGAATACGCTGCTATCGAAAGAAAATGGATGGGAGAGACTATCCCTGCGCCGCTCTATCTGAAGTACGTGTGGATTGTTCTTGCCGTCGGCGGCATCTGCCTGCTCATCCTCGCAGCTTTCAGCATCCTGCTGAGGCGACAGGTAAAGGCCCGCACCGCTGAGCTGGTCAAGACCAACAAGCTCCTGCAGGAAGAGATCAGTGAACGCAGGAAGGCCGATGATGCACTGCGGGAGAGCGAGGCTCGATACCGCCTGCTCGCTGAGAACGCCAGCGACATCATCTTCACCGTAAACATGGACCTCGCCTTCACCTACATCAGCCCTTCGGTTCAAAGGATCCGCGGCTTCACTGTTGAGGAAGCCTTGGCCCAGACATTTTTCGAGATCCTTACACCCGTCTCCCTGAAGACAGCCATAGAGGTTTTCGAAGAGGAACTTGAACTCGAGAAATCCGGCTCGGGAAATCTCTGGAGGACGCGCGTCCTGGAACTCGAATTGACTTGCAAGGACGAGTCCACCATCTGGACCGAAACAATGTTCTCCTCCTTGAGGGATGCGGATGAAAGATTGATAGGGTTCCTGGGCATCACCCGCGACATTACAGAGCGCAAAAAAGAGGCCGA
>DAISYU010000206.1:0-3034 GCA_036825155.1 Thermodesulfobacteriota bacterium
GGCTGCGCTCTTGATCTCGCGGACCTTCTTGCCGCGCATCTTCATGCCTTCCTCTGCCATCTTCCTCACCTTGGCCTCGACGACCTCCTTGGAGTCTTTGGCAGAGTACTCCATGATGAGGCCCGCGTGGTCCTCATCCTCCGGGAAGGCGATGGCAACCCCTGCGGCAATGATCTGGCCCGGTTGATCGGAGGTGATGGATGCATAGGCAACAGGCACCAGTGCGCCGTGCGGCAGGTCTACGGAAAAGACCTCTGTTGTATGAGGGGGACATATACTACTCATCCTCACGAGATTAGTGTTACCAATGCCGGCATCCATAAGTGCGCCGTCAAAAGCATTCAGGAGCGTGAAACCTTCCGAGGTCCCTGATGTAATAAAATAAGTAGTAGGTGTCTTGAATATCATGGGTATGTCCCCCTTTCTTTAAAAATATGTTTCAGAAACTCGGCGGGGCCGAGATCCAGAGGATCCTAGCCGCTTTATCTGATTTGTTTTCAATCCAGTGTTTCTTGTTCGCAGTGTAATAAAACGAATCTCCCGCCACGGCAGTGTATGCCTCCTTACCCAGGATGATGACGATTCTGCCTGTAAGCACAAATCCGCATTCGTCGCCATAGTGTGCCCTTTCCGGGTAGGTGCTTGAACCGGTCTCAAGGGTGACCAGAAGAAGATCCATCTCTCTGTCCTGTGCCCCTGCAATGAGCACCTCCCGCCTCACACCATCTTCTTCCTCATTCTTGATGGTGATCCGCTGCTTCCGGTGGAAGACCACCTCCTCTACACCCTCATCAGTAAAGAACTCGCTGGCTTTTGTATCCAGGGCGTTCAGGATGTGTTCCAGGGTGTCCAGGGACGGCGACTGGAGGTCCCTCTCAAGTAGAGATATGAAACCCTTAGTGAGATCGGACCTGTTGGCGAGCTCTTCCTGTGTAAGCTCTTGAGCTAACCTGAGATTTTTAATCTTTTCGCCGATCTTCACTTTGTCTCCCGAGACACTTTAGTATGCCTGATAGTTTATTGTAGTAAACAAATTAGGGGTCTCTTTAAGGCAAATACATCTTCCTGTCAAGAGAAATTTTCAGCAATTTGAGGAACATTTGCTGAAAAGGGAGGGGGGTATTAAAGGGGCGGATTTTGGGGGGCAAAAAATCAGGCATTAGGTGCCCTGAAAGAAATGCCCTTGGGGTGCACCGGGAAAGGATTCGAATTGCGGAGTTCGAAAAAAATCCTGGGTATGAGGTGTAGGATGTAAGATAAACGATTTCGGATCTCGAATTGCGAATTTCGAAATAGAATCTACGATAGGTTGTCCTGTCTTTCATGCTCCATTACGGGTCTTGTTTCCCAGGTTGCTTGAGCTGAGTTAATTTTCCGGATATTTGTATCCGGGATACAATTTCTTGAAACACTCAGGGCAGATACCATGGCTGAAATTCGCCATGGAATGGTCTCGCACATAGATTTCAACCTGTTCCCAGTACCCTTTGTCGTTTCGCACTTTTTTGCAATTGCTGCATATGGGGATCAGCCCGCTCAGGGTCTTTATCTCAGCCAAAGCCTGCTCGAGATTCTGCTTCTCTTTCACGAGCGTTGTGTGCTCATGAACTAACAGGTGTGCGTATTTCTCCCGGGAGGCCTCGAGTCCGTATGATAGGAGAGTCACAAGCAGTAACGAGAGGAGGAAACGTAAACTTAAGTATATAGGGTAGGTATATATTTCAAACGAGAATGGGTTGATCATCACAATACACAGCAGAATAAATAAGACGGCTGAGGCAATACCCCCTTCCTTTCTTCCCAGAATGAACAGAAAAATAAGAGGAAAAGGAAACAACCAGTAAATTGCAGATCCTGATCCTGAGCCAATGGATATGTTATAGAGAAAAATCAGGCCCATCAGGGTCACCATCGACCTGTACACCAGCAAATCAGCGTTAAATCTTACTATACTGATCAGTCCCGCAAGGATAATTGCACCCATCAGGATATTGATTGCGGCTTCCAGTGGATTGCCTTCCATAACATCGACAACGGTGAATCCTACAACGATGGGAAGCAATAATCCAACGCATAGGTATGCAAAATGACGTTTTCTTGTTTTTTCTCTCTCTGTGATTTCAGATTTATCCATGTCTGAACAGGCCCCCCTGGTGCTCAATTACAGAAGATTATGTGCCCTCCATGTTAATGCTATTATAAAAGCTATCTGTAAAAAAACAAAAGGTAAAAGAGCAGATACGGGCACCTCAATGAAATTATGACGTATTATCTATTTGTTTTCCTGGAAGAGACTGAACACCAAAACCAGATGCCACTAGTTCACTGACCGGATCTCTCCTGGGAAGCACATACCCGATTATTCTTTCTTAAGGATACGGTATGTCAGGTCCGAACCAGGGATCAGGCGGGCCCATGAGCACAAACGGCATGGGGTTGAACTTTCCCAGCGTGATGGTGAGCCTTCCGATACCGAGATACAGGGTATCGTTTACCTTGCGCACCTCATCGGTCATGGTGTTGGTGTAGAAGGTATTGTAGTCCCGGTAGCTGAGCTGGAACGAGGGTTTGCCGTCGAAGACCGATGAGACCATGGATGTTTTATTCAGCATAACGCGGGCCAGCCGCTGGGGGGAGTTCAGCCTGAAGAGCGACCGGATGATGCTCGCTATCTTCATGAGGGTTGCCACAAAGTAGTTTTCATACAGAGTGGATTGTGTCGTGATAAAGGTGTTGTATCCGTGGCCGTGCCGCTCCCCCAGGGGCTCGAATGCCTTGTGTTGCCAGGTCCCCCAGGTGAAATAGAGATAGAACCAGGCCAAAAAGCTGTTGATGACATAACCGCTGTCCAGAAGCGCTGCACGATATTCTCCCTGCATTTCGTTCATGGCCGGGGCATCGAGCTGGTAGAAGAGTTCCATGAGCTGGCCACGCTTCAGCTTCATGAGATCCTCGTAGACATAATCCTTCAAAGGCTTTCCAAGGTAATCTTCAATTGCCACAGGTTTCCCTCCTTCAATGATATTGTATCAGC
>DAISYU010000207.1:0-3017 GCA_036825155.1 Thermodesulfobacteriota bacterium
GCCTTGATGATGAGCACCACAAGCCCTGCACATGCGAGCAGGGCACCTATACAATGAGTCAGACCGTTTATCGGTTCCCTGAGAACATGAACAATACGAATGCCCTTTTTCTTAAATGTCATTTCGTTATGTACTCTCCGGCACTACGCTTAAGAAGAATATCTCTTCATCATTATGGCAGCTTCTTGAAATATTCATAATCCAACACAGACAAAACACCGCATACCTATACTGGTTTATAATTCGTCTGTTACCACACGAGAAGGGTCCTGATTGTCAAACTTTGTAAAAAAGATTGTCAATATTATGAAAACACAACTACTCAGGTGGATAGGCTGTAGGCTGTAGGCATTTAGGTCTGTTATACATTTCCAGCCCATATATTGTTTCTACTGAAGCCTGCTTTTTTCTTCTGTCTCATCGTCTATCCCTAACGGTCTAAACATCTACAGCCTAAACACCTAAGCCAAAAGCATCCCAAGAGCATTCTTTTGGGGCACCTTTAGGTGCAATTAACCTGATCAGTTACGTGACAACACCCTCAAGATAGTGCATCAAGACATAGACCGGATGCTTTCGGCTACAGTTCCTCGATACTGGTGATGATCTGTCTGATCACCTCATGATCCGTCTTGGGATTGAAGAACACGGCCTTCCATGCAGGCAACGGTACTCCGCCGGGCAGGTAACCCATGGACCGGGTAAAACTCAACCGGGCATCTTTTGTGGGGTCCATGACAGCCTTTCTCTTCTCGAACAGTCGCTGCACCTCGTAAAAGTATCGTTCATAATCCTTCTGAGGCACCTTGCCTTCTTCAAGATCACGATAGATCTGTTTCGCGTCCCTGCCCTTGGGCAGAACCCACCACACGACACTGGGACCGAGCGAGTTCATGTTGAGAACCTTGCAGTAGTCAAGCTTCTCGATCTGTTTTTTTGCATAAATGGCCATCTCGAGCGCATGGGCCACCAGCATCTGGTACCCTTTCAGGCCGATCCCGTTCAGGGAGGCCATGACAGAGTATGGGCCGATGGCAGGCCGTGAGCACTCGAGGGTAAACAGGGCCGGATCATGCCGGTAGTCCGCCTCTGAAAAGTACGGGACCTGTTCCAGGGACCGGAACAGGAGTTTGATGTCATCCCGGTTATATACGATAAAGGCGCTTGCCGGATAGTGCCCCCATCCCATCTTGTGAAAGTCAATGGTCACCGAGTCGGCATACTGCATATTCATGGCCTTTTCCCTGATCTGGGTGATCACCGGGAGTACATCCTTGTTCAGCTTGAAGGGATTATCCTCCACATCATATTCATTCAGAAAACTCAGCGGCCAGCCGGCGGCTGCATCGACATGGAGCTGAGGTACCGGCACAGAGTATTTCTTTGCCTTGTCCTCAATGATCTTCCTGATTCCAGCGATATCATCGATCCCGAAGGCGTCGGTGCTCCCGAACGTTGCAATGACAAAAGCCACGAGCTTCTTGTCTGCATAGATCTTCTCCAACTTGTCGTCCAGGAGCTCCAGATTCATACTGCATGCATCGTCCGTGGGGATGGAGACGAGGTTGTCAGTCCCTATGCCGAGCCAGCCGGCCAACGTCTCATTGGAATAGTGAGCTGCCTGGGACACGATCCCCACAATCGGGGAGCCTGAGAGCCCTTTTTTCATCGCACCCGGTACGGTCTTCTCTATACCGATCTTTCCGCCATACAGGTTGGATATGGTCCCCCCCATGGTAAAGATGCCCCAGGGGTTTCGCGTATGATAGAAGACCAGATTAGCCAGCGTGGTGATCGCCTTGAGCTCCAGCTCATTGGACCGCTGGCTGTAGGTATCGACACAGAGATTGGGATTTTTCAGCATACATGCGATTGAACCGATCAGGGAAGCATAGTTTGCCGGACCCTTGACATTTTCCAGATGGAACTTCGAATACCAGCCGTCAGTCCCCCAGAAGAACGGAAAAATGGCATCACGGGCATCCTTGAGGTTACCCGGGATCACATTGATCTCGGGATTGGACTGGGCGGTTTCATAATTCCTCGACATGGGCTCGATCGTAACGAGCGTCTCTTCCGCCTCCATGGTATTCAGGAACTCATTGAAAATCTGCAGAATTTCCTCTTTGTTGCAGGTGAAAAAGGTATCGATCAATGACTTTAAGTCTTTCTCGTCCATAGTATCCTCGTGTTTGTCGTATAATTGTGCAGGTTCTATCCTGGGCTTGTAACACCAAGCCTAGCAAAAAAGATAACCTATGTATATGTCAAGTCAACGAGATCGTGTATTTACCATTTACTTTATCTTTCAGTGGTTTAATATATAAGCGTATTCTTTATTCACCTTCGTTCAGGGGAGATACTGTTTGCAATCAACTACAAAAAGAAGGGATAATGAACAAGACCATAGCGGTAATAGATGACGAACCGGACATCCTCCATCTGGTGGGCCTGCACCTGAAGAAGGCGTCATATGATGTCCGTGAGTTTGCGGATGCAACCTCCTTCATGATGTTCCTGCAGGCGGCAACGCCGGACCTCATTATCCTGGACCTTATGCTTCCCGATGAAGACGGATTCTCCATCTGCAGAAAGCTCAGGCAGGACCCTTCATATTCATCCATTCCCATTATCATGCTCACGGCACGGACACAGGAACACGACAAGATCACAGGGCTGGACCTTGGGGCGGATGACTACATTACCAAGCCCTTTTCTCCCGGAGAGCTGGTGGCCCGAGTCAGGGCGATACTGAGAAGAACAGGCAAAACAGGCGATGAACTGATTTCCATAGACAACATACTTGTCATCGAACCGGAACGATTTGAGGTCAGGGTATATGACCGGCCCATAGCCACGACACCCGTGGAATTCAAGATACTCCATCTGCTGGCAAAGGACAGGGGCAGAGTTTTCACCCGGGAGAAGATCCTGGATCATCTCTGGGGAAATGAGAAGGCGGTTCTCGACAGAACCGTGGATGTTCACATCAAGAACATTCGAGACAAGCTCGGCGA
>DAISYU010000208.1:0-2983 GCA_036825155.1 Thermodesulfobacteriota bacterium
TTACATCCAGTTATCTTGGCAGGAGCCCATTAGTTTCCAAGATCTCCGGACGCAACTGCCATCCACCTCATATCGCACCTAGTATCACCCGCTGAAAGGGTATGTTGCCGTTCATACTTACCGCCCTTCACCAAATATTCCGCCAACGGATAATCCAGCGTGCACCATGAATTGCGGAAAAATTCAAGATCCTCCTGTTCTAGGGTTTTAAAATAGTCGCAAACCGGACACCTGAAGATATCGTACGATGTAATTGACTCGATTTCGTTTATTTCCCATTCATAGCCCGGCCTGGCAAGGGGAAAGGAAAGAAAAAATATCTGAATCCTATTCATCTGTTTTTGAGGATTGCGGCTCATGAGCCGTGCTAAAAGTCGCTGAATCCATACCTGTTTTTTATAGATTTTCCATAATACATCAGTGCATAATTCTGTGGCATAGTCCCTATCCGCTCCGAGTTTTCTGATGGCCCGGTACAGCGACAGACTTAAGACGCCGTTTCTCACCATCACGCTGCTGCCATAGGTCCACGTTGACGATCAACCGTTGATAATTATCAAATGTGTCCCGTGTCATCGTCTTTATATCCTCTTTGGTGATACGACCCGATTCAGGATGCCGTCGGTCCCGGTTCCTGTCGATCAATGTTTTATGAAATATTTGAATATACCAACCAGCCAAAAGTCTTGATAAGATACTCATGCCACCCCCTTTTTCTTTCGTAGAGAGGCTATCCCCATTTATCCAATTAGCCTGCGGGCCATGATACCTCACCCATGGCCATACGGAACAGATCGGTAATGAATATCTGGGGTAGTCCGGCCTTTGAGGTCTCGCCGCGCAGCACACCATCGCACATGGGGCAGATCGTTATCAGGGCCTCGGCATCGTTATCCATCGCGTCTTTGATATTGTCGTTTTGGATGCTCATCGCAAGCTCGCTGTTTACAACCAGAGCCGGCCCTGCGCAGCACAGGGCTTCCACGCCTTCATATTTTCTCGAGACACGCGCCACACCAATAAGCTCGAAGATTTCATCCAGCCAGACATTCTGCTGAGGGAACCACCTGACGGCACAGTTCGGCTGGTATGCGACTCTTTTGTTCAGCCTGATAATACCGTTCGGATTATTCATAAGGTAGTCGCGAATATATTCGAACAGGTGCATATACCTGTAGGGCACATCAATGCCAAGCTCTCTTGCTTTGACATGGGCCAGGAAATATCCTTCGTTATGAATATAGACGATATCCTTGCCCAGTTCAGCCAGTGAATCGATCACGTTGCGGCAATATTTTTCTGCAAGGCTCTGCCCGCCCATATGGGCCATGCCCACCAGGGACGCATACTTTCTTCCCCGGACCACGGTCATGCCTTTGAACATGGAGCTTTCGAGCGTACCATCGGGGAACTGGGTGAAGGGGAAGGAATCAAAGGAGAGGGCAGGCTTGTCAGGATCTCCTTCAATCACCTGGACATCCCTGCTGCCATGTTCAAATGTTTTAATCACTGAAGCCACAACAGGTTTGAAGCTTGTTGCGATAGGGCCGGTACCGATCTTCTCCTGCATTTTATAGATAAGATCAGCCGGATCAGCACCGCTCGGACAGTACTGGAAACATGCATTGCACGTAATGCACGCTTCCAGGATATCAGCCGCCTTTCCCTCCATGAGGAGGTGCATCTCGCTGACAGCCTTGTCGTGATCGTAATCGACATAACGGCACTTTACCAGACAATCGCCACATAGATCACACTTTGAAGCATCCCACATTTCATTACCTCCCTGAATAATTTCATCTCCTGTCAATGCGAGGTGTCCGCTGTAGCGGACGACAAGACAATCTCATGACAGCAGTATTAAAGAATAAAGAATTTACACCGTTCCCCCCGACTGCGGTTCAGGAGGAATGGTAATTGCTATACGGTTCTCAGGCATTTATTTCATGCCGATGAGAACAGCAGATCCTTCAATATCTCCATGGAGCAATGCCTTTGCGATGTCACCGTACAAACTGCCCGCATCTTCTCCCAGGCCGCTCCTTTCCATGATTCGTCCGTTCTCGAAGTCATACTCTAAGAGGCCGAGGCGCGGCTCGAAGGAGCCCCACTCATAGTTGTCCGTCAGGGACCAGTACACGTAGGACTGCACGGGGATGCCTCTGGCGATGGCCTTCAGGACTTCGCGGATGCTCCATTTCAGGAAGTCGCCCCTGCCCTGGCCGTCCCGGCGGGGAATCGCCGGTTTCCCCCTTTTCTGGCGGTGGGCGATGGTGGTTTCCAGGATGTGGATCGGCAGGCCGAAGTTGCCGTCGTTGTGGGCTGACAGGACAGTGCTGTAGTGTTCCGGGTCATGCCGCCAATCCCACCAGCGGCGCCGGAGCATGGGCTCGTTGGTGCCGGGCCTTTTCAGCCGGAGATACGGTTCGCCGATGACAAAGGGGTCGTATACGTCCAGGGCGATGGCATCGAGCTTCTCCTTCCTGGGCGAATCATAAAGAGCCTCGATGGTCCTCCTCATGTCCAGCGGATCGAAGAGCAGCGAGCAGATGAATCGATAATTCAGGAAGTGCCGGCGGGCATAGGAATACCTACCCCACCGGAAGACGGCCAGTTCATCGAACCTCTCATTCCACCGGCTCCTGTGCGCGGCGAGGTAATCCTTGAGCCTTTTCTTCTCGACACCAGACACCCGGGCCCGAACAATGTCGAACAGGGCACGGTCGAACTCGTAGACTGCGCTCGCAAAGGTATTGAAGCAGACCACCGGTCTGGGCCAGCCGTTTTTCTCGTAGAGGTCATGGATGCGGTCATACAGCATGACATGGGCCATGAGCATGGTGTCCAGGGCCGTACGCGCGGCGGAAAAGCCCCACCTGCCATGGGGAAGCTCTCCTGCCATATAGGATGAAAGGGCAAGGATCGCAGGCTCGTTTATGGTGACCAGGAAGCCCAGTGGTGCCATTCCCATACCCACGAGACG
>DAISYU010000209.1:0-2907 GCA_036825155.1 Thermodesulfobacteriota bacterium
TGTCGTACTGCTGGCGGCCCTGCGGGTTGCGCATCAGGCCCATGGCCGTGGTCTCGGGGCAGGGATACTGGATGACACCGACGTGTTTCCTCAAAAGATAATCCATCAGTTCCAGAGAAAGAGGAAAATTCTGTCCAAGGATGTGCACCCTGCAGTATGGATTCACCAGACACTGGCAGATGAGTATAATTCTTCTGTCTTTTTTACTCATTCCTTCCGTCTCCTGTTAAAAGAAACTATAATATGCCAACAAAGAAAAGCAATAATTGCCAATTCACAGTGATGGAGAACAAGGGAGCTGGAAGTGATAAACAGCTGGTATGTGCTTGCGTTGGCCGCATTGGTGTTGTTCGGTCTGGAGAGGTTCCTCTACAAGGTCTCTGCAGCCAGGGCGTGTAACACCGCGTGGACGACATTTTCATTCATGATCACAGTCGCGATCACCAGCTCTGTGCTGTTTTTTCTCTCGAAACCCGAGATGTTCGATCTCCGGTACCTTTTCGTTGTGGCTGCGGTAAACAGCGCATCGTTCACCCTCGGCACAGTCATGCAGATCGAGGCTTTAAAATACATCCCCACGAACATTGCCTACCCGCTCATCAGGTTCAATACGGTGATCGTCGTCCTCTTCTCGGTAGTCTATTTCAGGGACCGACTCAGCCTGTTGCAAGCAGCCGGGATCATTCTCTCGATCGTGGTGCTCGTCTGGATGACCCGGCAGAGTTATGAGGGGAAAGAATCTCCCATCTTTGTGCGTAAGGGGCTTGTCTATACAGGGGTGGCGCTCGTCAGCGGTGCTGTCGCCGCCATATCTTCAAAATTTGCCGCTGTTTCAACGAACATGCTCGCCTTCATCGCACTCTCCTACATCATGGGGTCGGCCTTATCCCTGATGTTACGGGGGAGGATGCGTGAAAGCGCTCAGGGCTCGAACCAGCGAGATGCGCTCATTATCGGCTGTTGTATGGGCTTTGTGAATCTTGCGGGGTTCTATACCTTCCTGAAGGCCCTCTCTATAGGACCGCTGTCCATAATAATCTCGATTGTGGGCATGCATTTTGTTGTTGCAATACTACTTGCCAGGCTGATTTACAAAGAGAAGATAACGATCAAGAGAACCTTTGGGATCATTCTTACGGTTATTGCAATTATCATGATGAAATCCTGATGCATGGTGCCTGGTTAAGGGTTATGGACAAGCATATATTGAATTTCACCTGAGAGTTTTGTATCATGGGAGAATCTCTTATGGAGTTGTTCCATGAAATGGTTTCTTACAGGAGGGAGCTCTTGGCATGAATACAACTGATAATGCAGTTTCATCAACACAGAAGGTTTCTCTGGCCGGACAGGATCTTCGGGCGCTGTTTCATCCCGGATCCATCGCCCTTGTCGGTGTGCCAAGGGGATTGAAACCGGGAAAGGTCTTCTTAATGGGATTGCTGGATCTCGGGTTTAAGGGGCCTATCTACCCTGTCCATCCCGATGCCGACGAAATCGACGGGTTAAAGGCATATCCAAGCCTCATCGCAATCCCGGACACTGTTGACCTGGTGATTGTCATGTCCCCAAAAGAGACCGTGTGGGGTGTTCTAAAAGAGTGTGAGCGCAAAAAAGTAAAGATCGTTATTGTATATACATCCGGATTTTCCGAAATAGACACCGTCAAAGGCAGACAGGATGAAGCTCGTATGAATGAGATTGCACACAGAGGGGGGTTCAGGATTGTGGGTCCCAACTGCATGGGCATATATTCCCCCTCATCAGGGCTAGCCCCGTTTCCATTCATGCCCAAACTCTCCGGCTCAATAGCCTTCCTCACCCAGAGCGGTTCACTCATGAACCTCTTCATCAATATGTGTTCTGTAAAGAAGCTCTTTTTCAGCCATGGGGCCAGTTACGGCAACAGCTGTGATGTGGACTTCCCTGAACTGCTCGAATGGGTAATGGCAGATGAAAATGCAAAAATCGTGTGTTCCTATTGCGAAGGTATAAAAGACATGCGGAAATTCATCGGAGTTCTGCATAAGACAGCAGGGTTCAAACCGATCATCATGTGGAAGGTGGGACAGACCGATGCCGGGAAAAAGGCGGCGGCATCTCATACCGGCACGCTGGCTGGAGAGCATCATATCTGGGAGGCTCTTTTTCGCCAGTTCGGCATTATCAGTGTTGCCGATATCGAAGAGATGCTGGATGTCACTATGGCATTGTATCACCTCCCCTTGAGAGGAGAGGGCAGGGTTGCCATCATTTCAGGTCCCGGCGGGCCGGCGGTCTCTGCAGCGGATGCCGTCGAAATGAATGGTCTCACCCTGGCCAGGCTCGGCGATGCAACGATAAAAAGACTGGAAGAACTCCTGCCTGAGACAGGGACGTCAAAGACAAATCCCGTGGACGTAGGTCTCGGAGCTTCTTTTGATCTGCGCTACTACCTCGATTCCCTCGAGGTTCTCTCACAAGATCCGAATGTAGATGCTGTCGTTATCCTTGGCGGGGGAGTGACAGACGATCTGAACGAGCAGTATGTGAAGGGAATTATCCGGATCAAAGAAGACAGCGATACACATATCATATCCATTGCGTATCCGGGGTTCATCCAGGATGAGAAGGTCCTTCAGCCGTTCTATGATAACGGCATTCCTGTATATTCAACCCCGGAGAGGGCGTTGAGAGCATATGCCGCACTGATGAGATTTTACAGGTTCCAGAAGTCTCTCGGGAGAGATGCCGGTTGAGTGTGATAGTAAGCAATGGGCAGATATAATCTAGCAAACTTGACCAAGTGCCCCCGGCAGGAATCGAACCTGCGACACCAGGATTAGGAATCCTGTGCTCTATCCCCTGAGCTACGGGGGCATGCCGGATTAATTAATCTGTGCACAGACCAGAGTCAAGGAGAAAATA
>DAISYU010000210.1:0-2893 GCA_036825155.1 Thermodesulfobacteriota bacterium
CAGCGGACCAGACTGTTCCTCGATCAGGTCCGCCAGGAGAAGAGGGCACCATGACAGTACTAGCTATAGAGATCAAGCTGAAACTGTTATACCCTGATATCGGCGTTCCTTAATCAAGATGAATGGTAACACATGGGTTGTCTCAACTGAATGAAATTAAATCTGTAATTTTGAATGAAAATATTTCAGCTTTATACTATGATCATCTAATATATTGCTAAACCTGATATAAAATACGGATTGAAATGACACCCGAAGAGCAGGCAAGAGAACACATCAACACCCTTCTGAAGGCTGCGGGCTGGAAAGTGCAGGATAAAGCCTCCGTCAACCTTGCCGCAGCCAGAGGTGTTGCCGTGTGCGAGCTTTCCTTCAAGACCGGCGAACCGGACTACACCCTCTTCGTCGACCATATGGCCATTGGAACCGTTGAAGCAAAGCCTGAGGGTCACTCATTGATAGGAGTAGAGGAACAATCATCAAAATATGTTAAGGGTGTTCCTGCTGGAATCCCTGCATGGAAAAACCCGCTGCCGTTCTGTTATGAAAGCACTGGCACTGAAACACGTTTCACCAACCTGCTCGACCCCGAGCCACGCAGCCGCGATGTCTTCAGCTTTCATCAACCCGGGACGCTCCTCGAATGGGTCCAGCAGGACAAGCAGCTCAATGGGCGTCTCCGGGAGCTGCCGCCATTGGTCACCGATCACCTCTGGCCCGCCCAGACGATGGCTATCACAAAACTCGAAGAATCTTTCGCCCAGAACCGCCCCAGGGCGCTGATCCAGATGGCCACGGGATCGGGTAAGACCTTTACCGCGGTGAACTTCACCTACCGACTCGTCAAGCATGCCCATGCCCGCCGGGTGCTCTTTCTCGTGGACCGCGGCAACCTGGGCGATCAGACCCTGAAGGAATTTCAGCAGTTCATCACCCCGGATGACGGCCGTAAGTTCACAGAGCTCTACAATGTCCAGCACCTCCAGTCCAACACGCTCGATACCGTTGCCCGGGTGACAATCTCCACTATCCAGCGTCTCTACTCCATGCTCAAAGGAGAAAAAGAGCCATCACCCGACCTGGACGACCTGCCCATTGATTCGGCAGAATCGCTCTACAAAGAGCCCCTGCAGGTGGAATACAACCCGATTCTCCCCATCGAGACCTTCGACTTCATCATCACGGATGAATGTCACCGCTCCATCTACAACCTCTGGCGCCAGGTGCTGGAATATTTCGACGCCTATCTCATCGGCCTCACCGCAACCCCCACCAAGCAGACGTTCGGGTTCTTTCACCAGAACCTGGTCATGGAGTATGGTCATGACAAGGCCGTGGCAGAAGGCGTGAACGTGAACTATGATGTATACCGCATCCGCACCGACATCACGGAGAAGGGTTCGAAGATCGAGTCCGGCTTCTATGTGGACAAGCGCGATAAGCTCACCCGGAAGATGCGCTGGGAACAGCTGGATGATGACTTTGCCTATGACGCCTCACAGCTCGACCGGGAGGTGGTGGCCGAAGACCAGATAAGGACCGTTCTCCGCACATATCGGGACAAGCTGTTCACCGAGATCTTCCCCGGCCGCACCGACGTACCTAAGACGCTCATCTATGCCAAGGACGATACACACGCGGACGACATCGTGCGCATCTGCCGCGAGGTGTTCGACAAGGGCAACGACTTCTGCCAGAAGATCACCTACCGCACCACGGGCATTAGACCCAGGGACCTCATCGCATCCTTCCGCAACAGCTATTTCCCGCGCATCGCGGTGACGGTGGACATGATCGCCACCGGCACGGACATCAAGCCCCTGGAAGTGGTCTTCTTCATGCGCTCGGTCAGATCCATGGGCTTCTTCGAACAGATGAAAGGTCGGGGCGTGCGCGTCATCTCGGACACCGAGTTCCAGGGCGTGACACCCGATGCCAAGAAGAAGACCCGGTTCGTCATCGTGGATGCTGTGGGCGTGTGCGAGCGCGACAAGGGGGATTCGCGGCCCATGGAGCGAAAACGCACCGTGCCCTTTGACAAACTGCTGGGTTCCATCGCGCTGGGCAACCGTGAGCCCGATGCCCTCCAGTCCCTGGCAGGCCGACTTTCCCGCCTTGAGAGACTCCTGGATGAGAAAGACAAGAAGGAGCTCAAAGCCCTGAGCGGCGGCAAGCCCCTGGGCCATATCGCCCGGGACCTGCTGGACGCCGTGGATCCGGATGTGATCGAGGCAAAGGCAAAAGAGAACAAGGGGCCCTACTACGAATCCACGGAAAAAGATCTGAAGGAAGCAGCAAAGGCCCTGTCCGACGAGGCCGTGCAGGTCATCGCAGTGAACCCTGATTTCCGCAACCGGCTGATCGAGCTCCAGAGGCAGTCCGAGCAGGTCATCGACACCGTCAGCAAGGACGTGGTGATGGAGGTGGGCTACAGCCAGGCGGCTCTGGATGCCGCCAGGGGCCTCATCCGGTCATGGGAGGAGTTCATCAGCAAGAACAGGGACGAGATAACAGCCATCCAGCTCATCTACACCCATGACAAACATCTGCGCTTCGAACAGCTCAGGGAGCTGGCCGAAGCCATAGAAAAACCGCCGCGAAGATGGACATCCGAGGCCCTCTGGGCAGCCTATGAAAAGCTCGAGAAGACGGCATCAAAGGCATCAGATGCAAAACCTTCTTTCACAAGGTCCAAGCGCGTGCTCACGGACCTCATCACCCTGGTACGCCTGGCCCTCCACGAGGACGAGACACTCGTGCCCTTCCCCGAGGTGGTGCGGCAGCGCTTCGACACCTGGCTTGCAAAACAGGGGGCCGCGGGCAGGATCTTCACGCCAGAGCAGATCACCTGGCTGGGGCTGATTCGGGACCATATCGCCACGAGCCTGGCCAT
>DAISYU010000211.1:0-2819 GCA_036825155.1 Thermodesulfobacteriota bacterium
GGGTCAGAGTAGGTTTTTCTAAAAATACGACTCTGACCCTATTTTCCAAACCCGTCCCTGGTTTCAGGCATGAACCTATTCTCAGTAGAATCATTTTATTGCTTGACAAACATGTTCATCTCGAATAAACATCTCATTGACCGACGGTCGGTCATTGAGATCCTTTTACTATGAAAGGAGAGAGGAAACGAAATGAAACGAACCGTAAAGAAACCGGATGAACGGCGAAAAGAGATTATTCAGGCCGCCAGGGAACTCTTCCAGACAAAAGAGTATGACAAGACAACCATGCAGGGGGTGATGGATAAACTCAACATCGCAAAGGGGACGATCTACCATTACTTTTCCTCAAAAGAGGAGCTGCTTGAAGCAGTTGTGGAACAACTTGTCGATGAAGAGCTCGAGCGAAAAAAACAGCTGATGAAAAGCAGTCGCTGCCGCAACATGAATGCACTTGAAAAGATCAGGGCTCTTGTAACGACAGACACCATGTCCGAAGAAAATGAGCAGATCCTCGAGAACCTTCATCACCCCGGGAACACACTGATGCACACACGACAGCTCGGACGCTACCTGATAAAGCTTGCCCCGGTCTTCGCTGCTGTTTTTCAAGAGGGATGCGATCAGGGCATATTTAAAACCGATCATCCGCTTGAATGTGCTGAATTCATGCTGGCAGGCATCCAGTTCTTAACCGATGTGGGATTCTACCCATGGGACGAGGCTCAGCTCGCCCGCCGAATGGCGGCATTCCCCGCTCTGGTAGAGGCCCAGCTGAGCGCACCGAAAGGATCCTTCAGCTTTCTCGTAGAATAGAGATTATGAAATCAATGTCAAATGTCATGCCATTCAGAATAGGAGAAACCCATGATTACTAATTACAGGCACAAACCACTATTGTATTTTTCTATGACGTTTCTTGTCACCTTTACCCTGTGGTTTGCAGGGGCACATGTCAGTTTCTTCGATGATAAAAGAGGACTGTATATGCTCCTGATACTGCCCGGACTCATGGCGCCGTTTCTTATCTCACTTGTTATGATCGTGATCTCGAAAAATGCTGAGGTAAAGAGAGACTTTATGAACCGGCTGTTCAATCTCAAACTCATACAGCCCGGATTGCTCCCGGTGTTATTTCTCATAATGCCGCTCTCTGTCCTGGCGTCTATCTTTCTGTCACTTCTTTTTGGAGAACCGATTTCGCAGCTGCAGCTGGCCGAAGGCTTCTCGTTTTCAACGGGATTTGTACCGGTACTTCTCCTCCTTCTGCTTGCCGCAAGTTTCGAAGAGCTTGGATGGCGGGGGTATGCCTTTGACAGCCTGCAGGCCAGGTTCAGCTTCTTTACCGCGTCGATAATCTTCAGTGTGCTCTGGTCGCTCTGGCACTTTCCCCTCATCTTTGTCAACAACTCCTATCAGTATGAACTCTTGAACGAGAATGTCTGGTTTGCGGTGAACTTTTTTGTCAGCATCATTCCTATGGGGGTAATTATCAGCTGGGTCTGCGTGAAAAACAATAAGAGCGTCATCGCTGCGATTCTTTTTCATTTTATTATCAATATCTCCCAGGAACTCCTGCAGATGACACAGATTACCAAATGTATTCAGACCGTGCTCCTCATGGCTGTTGCGGCTGCGATTGTTGCTATAGACAAAGAGATGTTTTTTCCAGGGTACACCGTGCCGGTTAAGATCACTGACGGATCAATCACAGCAAACCCTGTCACCCTGAATTGATCCGAATAAAGGAGATACAACCCATGAAACATATTGCGCAAAGGCTGCTGAATGCCGCCCTCTTCATCACCACATGTACCGTTCTTTTCATCGCCACAACACTGACAGTTCACGCCCAGGGTCCTGGCCCCTCAGAGTCCGGTTTATCGGGCAGGCTGCAGGGCGGAGCCTTCTTTATTCAGACCGACAGTCAGTTATCCACCGAGGACACCAACCGCTACACAAATGATCTTGACGGACCGGCCGACACCCACGAGATCAGCTCAGGGCTGGCATCCATATACCTGCGCTACCAGTTTAAAGACGGCACCGCCGTCTATGCAGGCAACCCGCTGGAGGTTGGCGAAGGATTCACTCTGGCCGCAGGGGTGAGCCGGCCCATGGGCGCAGGCACGCTGGATGTGGCCGTGACCTGGCTCCCCATTCAGGAGGTCTGGAAGAATCCCTATCTGACAGCCGGTCCCCGCGACACAACCGACGTGGATGCCTACGGCCTGCGTGTCCAGGTGCAGGAAATTGCCGGCACTCCATGGGAAGTGATCTACAACATCGACCGTATCGATATCGAAGACGACGAGATCGGCGAACTTGATGACGATCTTAAACGCAGCGGCTGGACCCATGAGCTGGGAGTCAAGTACACCCTGCCTCTTGAGCAGAATTTCAGCCTCAGCCCGGAATTAAGCGGCATCTACGGCGACATAGAGGGCCGCAGCAACAGCTATTACGGCATCAAGCTTGGGGTGCAGGTACAACGTGTCAGGCCGCCGTGGGTATTCCTCGGCCTCGTATCGGGCTCTCACTATCAGTATCAAGAGACCCATCCACTGTTTGACAAGACCCGGCAGGAGTCCGGAATCACTACCTTTGCCCAGGCGATGCGTCTGAATCTTTTCGGGGTGGAACGTCTCTTCGCCAGCTTCGGGGCTGGCTATGTCTGGTCGGACGCCAATATCGATTTCTTCGACAGCCGGAGCGTCATCGGCCTTGCCAGTGTGGGCATAAATTTTTAGATCCAGGTGGTCATGCATCGGGAGATTCTAAAAGGATTTTTACAAGACGTGGGATCGAGATTTCAGGCA
>DAISYU010000212.1:0-2774 GCA_036825155.1 Thermodesulfobacteriota bacterium
CTGGAAGGGATGCGGGCGAGATTCTACGAGCTGATGCATATGGATGCCGTCAAGGGTGTCCCTTCAAAGGATATCTTGATTGAATACGGAATGTCTGATGAGGCTGCGGCAATCTGGTAGGAATGCATCCATGATGTAGCAGGGCACTCAATTTTCTTAAGATATCAATACACTATAAGTTGATGTCCGAGGGGTGCCTTGATGGCGTGCAAGGCCAAAACAGGCGATTTGTTCATATAACATGATGAAATACTTGTGAATTCAACACAAGCTTGTTCGATTCACGCTTAAAATCAATACAAAGGAGAACTACGATGACCACAAGGTTCAAGAAAATATGGATGATTGTTCTTGCTATAAGTTTGTTGTCTGCGTCAGTGGTATCTGCCGAGGACACTTTTGACAGCATACCCCTGCCGTCAGGTACGCTGGGCATGCTTTTCTATTTTGATCAGACCGCGGGAAACAAATTTTACAGTGACGGCGACCAGCTGATGGACGATTTCAACCTGAGTGCCGATGTGGGGATCTGGCGTGGCGTTTATTACTACAACATCGGGCCGTTTGCCGCCTCTACCAACCTGCTGCTGCCTTTCGGCACGATATCGCTTGACGGCGCCGCCGTGGGCAATACGAATATATCTTCGTCCGGAATGGGCGATCCTTTGGTATGTCAGACGCTCTGGCCAATCAATGATCCTGAAAACCTGACCTGGGTAGGGATCGCTACCTATGTAACTATGCCCTACGGACAGTATGACAATGATAAGCTCGTAAATATCGGGAGCAACCGATGGGCTTTTAAACCCATGGTGTGCTTCACCAAGGGGTTGTGGAAAGGTTTTTTCATAGATACATATGCCAATGTGGAACTCTATACAAAGAATGACGAGTACGGTGCCGGTGAAGTGGATATGAAACAGGATCCGCTGTATACCTTCGAGACCCATCTTGTTCAGCATATCAGCCGGGAAACCTTTTTCTCACTGGACTATTTTTACTACACCGGCGGTGAGACCAAGGTTGCGGGGGTAAAACAGGATGATGAACAGAAGGATCATGCCCTTCAGTTCACCCTGGCGCATATGATCACTGAAAAGACCCAGCTCATGCTCAAGTACAAGTCGGACCTCAATGTGGAAAACGGCCCCAAGACGAATACCTTTGGGATCAGGATTGCCTATCTGATCCCTCTTTGTAAGTAGAAATAGTATCATTATGGAACAGGCCAACGCTGTAAGGGGCGGCCTTAACGGGAATTGGTAAGTAGCTGGGATTTAGGACTGTCCAGCATACAAGAACTCCACATACATCCCCCTTGTGCTTTTTCTTCGGGGGGGATGTATGTAAATTCACAGGTAACGTCAGGCAAATTATAAAAAAAGAGAATGGCAGACATGAATACGAGATCGATTTCAAGGATAATGATGGCCAATATCAATCCGGTGGAACAAATAGGCATAAAGACAGTACTCGCTCAGAGCTTTGAACTGGATGCCATCCAGGAATCTTCGCACACACAGGACATACTTAGTGAAGTACAACATCAGCGGTTCGACCTGATCATCGTCGACTCTGAATGGCGCAATGGGCGCAAGGCAGAGATCCTGAGGATGCTGAAGGAATTGAAGAGCATGAAGAGCTCACCCCCGGTCGTTGTAATTGGAAGCTTCGATGACAGGCAGTATGTTTTTGAAGCGTACAAGGAAGGGATAGGGAGCTTTGTTGACAAGTCGTGTCCGAATGAAGAATTTCTTTTTGCCATAGACAAGGTTCTTGGCGGCAGAAAATACGTATGCCCGGTGCTGGATGAGTACCTTGCCGGACAGATTCTCAATAGGGATACAAAGGATGCCATGAGACCATTACATGAATCGTTGTCCGGTCGGGAATATCAGGTGATGCTGTATCTGGTACAGGGTCTGACACAAACCGAGATAGCACAAGAGCTGAACATCAGCAGGAAGACCGTGCATACCTACAAGTCCAGAATCTATGAGAAGATGCAAGTTGAAAACCTTAAAGAGCTCATGATGTATGCCATGAGGCACGGGATCGCGAATCCATGCATGATGCCCGATGATTATGATAATTGATAGCGCCATAAAAAAGTCTGAGAGCTGTTGATGGCCACAACGAAGAATGAGATAGACTCCTATTTGAACAAGCTGACTGATTATTTTTTTTGGAAGATTTTTATTCTGTCCGCCACAGCGGATGGATTTCATTTTTATATAAAAGAGATTGGATAATCAATCACATATCTATTCTCTTTTCTTCCCGGAACCCCAGAGAGGATCATCCCCGAAACGCTCCAGCCACAATTCCTGGCCCGAGAGATACTGTGAGACCTCTTCCCGGGTAAAAGAATATCTGTACTGGCTGCAGTATGCGATGATGACCTCATAGGCGGCGATGAGCTTTTTTGTCATCTCGAGGCAGAGGTCTTTGTCCTGACTGCATGTATCCGGGTGCCATCTGCCCAGGAGTTCCCGGTATTGTGCCTTAATCTCATCCATGGTGGCATGCTCAGGCAACTCCAGCAATTTCCTCGCTTCGGTGATCTCCTGATATTTATTCATACATCAATCCTGGTATTCATGATCTGGCCGCTGTGTACAGCAGTCAGTGTCCATCCGTATACAAAACTCTCATATTTTCTTGCGTGCCACCCGAGCCGCCAGCAGCACAGGATCGTATACAGGAGAAAAGGGCGGTGCATATGCCAGGTCGAGATTGAAGATCTGATCAATGGTCATGTTGTTGTAGATTGC
>DAISYU010000213.1:0-2755 GCA_036825155.1 Thermodesulfobacteriota bacterium
ACCGTTACATCACCCAGTGCATCATCAGCGGGTTCGGCAAGATGCAGCATCTCGGCGTGATGCCGAAGGACGACCCGGCCACCCGCGAGATGGTTCGCAACGGGATCCGTTACATGGATGAGCGGATGCAGGAAGACTTTGAACGGATCAGGAAGAAATATCCCGCTTACCGTGAAGAGGACCATCTCGGGCAGCTCCAGGTGCAGTACCTCTATGCCAGGAGCTTTTTCAACGACGAATACATGTTGCTCGAAAAGCACAAGGAAGCCTACCTGTATTTCAGGGAGCAGGCAAAAAAGTACTGGATCGATCAGGATAAATTCATGCAGGGGATGATCGCGCTTGCCCTTCACCGGGCAGGGATCAAGCCTGTGCCGGCACAGATCATGACCTCCATCAGGGAGCATGCCCTCTACGATGATGAGATGGGGATGTACTGGCGCGGAGCGGCCGGTTATTACTGGTATGAAGCCCCTGTGGAGACGCAGGCCCTGCTTATCGAGGCATTCGATGAGATCATGAACGACAGGGCTTCTGTTGAGCTGATGAAGACCTGGCTGCTGAAGAACAAGCAGACCCACGACTGGGAAAACACCCGGGCCACGGCCGATGCCTGCTATGCCCTGTTGCTCCGCGGCGCCGACCTGCTGGCATCGGAAGGAGATGTGGAGATCAGCGTGGGCGGCCGGATCATAGATCCCGATGCCCTCGACGGTATTCAAAAGGAAGCCGGAACCGGGTATTTCCAGCACCGCTGGCATGGCAACGAGATCGATACCGCCATGGCAGCGATCTCCATCACCAAACATGATGAAGGCGTAGCCTGGGGAGCCGTTTACTGGCAGTATTTCGAGGACCTCGACAAGATCACGCCCCACGATTCACCGCTCAGCATCAGCAAGAAGCTCTTCCTGAAAAGCTATACGGACAAAGGCCCCGTGCTCACCCCCATTGAGGATGACGACATCCTGAAGCCCGGCGACAGGGTGGTGTCGAGGATCGAGATCCGCACCGACCGCAACCTGGAGTTCGTCCACATGAAGGACATGAGGGCCGCTGCCCTTGAACCCGAAAACAGCCTGTCGGGTTACCGCTGGCAGGGAGGGCTCGGATATTATGAGAGCATCCGCGACGCTTCGGTGAACTTCTTTTTCAGCAACCTGGGCAGGGGCACCTGGGTGTTCGAATACCCGCTCTATGTGACACAGGAAGGCAGCTTCTCCAACGGCATCACCAGCATACAATGCATGTATGCACCGGAGTTTGCCGCACATTCGGAAGGGGTGAGGATCGTGGTGGAATAAGTTTCGACCGCGTAACCTTCCCTGCTCGACTTTGTGACCGTGATACCAGGGGATTGGGCGATAGTGGATGGGGTGATCGGGTGATATCAGATGGGATGTGAAGATTTGGGGACGGAAGGATTTGACATTTTTTTTACACTCATTAGTGGGCAATAAAAATTAATAATCGTTCTTTGAAATCCTTTGTTTATTGTATTTGTAGAGCGTTTTTATAGCGTGACGATTTGAATTGAAATTTGGATTTTTGCTCTTTAACAAGCATCAATCCATGAATCAAGGCAAATATATCTTCGCTCAGCTTACAGATTTTCTTCCTCGGCGAGTCTTCGATAGAATCGTCTCAAAGCATGATGGAAACAAGTATGTAAAATCCTTTACCTGTTGGAACCAAATGCTTTGTATGGTCTTTGGTCAGCTGACTGCAAGAGACAGTATGCGAGATTTAGTTCTGAGCCTGGAAGGTCATCAACCCAAGTTTTATCATCTTGGATTTGGATCATCTATCTCAAGACGTAACCTTGGTACTGCCAATGAAAGACGTAGTTATAAAATCTTTGAAGAGTTTGCCTACGTCCTTATTGATGAAGCCAGACGAAGCTGTTACAAGACCGACTTTGAAGTCAACGTTGATGGAAATGTGTATGCCCTGGACTCAACAACCATAGACCTTTGTTTAAGTGTCTTCTGGTGGGCTGAGTTCCGTAGGACCAAAGGAGGAATCAAACTTCATACCCTGTATGATGTGAAAACCTCGATACCAACCTTTCTGCACATCTCCAATGCCAAGGTTCACGATGTAAACATCTTGGATCTGATCCAGTATGAAGCAGGTAGCTTCTACGTTGTTGACAAAGCCTACGTTGATTACCGTCGTCTGTATCGCCTGCATAGTCAAGGGTCCTTCTTCGTTACCAGAGCGAAAGATAACATGCGGTTCAAACGCATGTACTCAAACCCTGTAGAAAAGGAGCAAGGTGTTCGCTATGACCAGCTAGGCAAGCTGGAGACCTATTATCCGAAGAAAGAATATCCGGATAAACTTCGTCGGATAAAATACTATGATCAGGAGAAGGATGAGGAATTTATTTTCCTTACCAACAACACCAGCTTAACCGCTCTCGAAGTCGCCATGTTGTACAAGAAACGCTGGGAAGTAGAACTGTTTTTCAAATGGATGAAGCAGCATCTAAGGATAAAATCCTTCTGGGGGACAACCTTAAATGCAGTTAAAATTCAGATGTATTGTGCAATCATTGCTTACTGCCTTGTTGCCATAACTGGTAACAAACTGAAAGTTGACCGCAGAATCTACGAAATCCTACAGATCCTCAGCATCTCTCTACTCGACAAAACACCTATAAGAGAGATACTTACGAAATACGATTACAAAGATGTCAAAGAACTTAATAATAACCAGTTAATAATCAGTGGGTTTTAAATGCCCACTAGTG
>DAISYU010000214.1:0-2624 GCA_036825155.1 Thermodesulfobacteriota bacterium
AAAAAAGGTCGTGACAAAGGGTGCAGGTGCTGCCCTGATGAAGGACACCGACAAAGCGCTGCACATGGCAGAAGCTGTTACAGGTGCCGTGCGCATTCCGGTGAGCGTGAAGATGCGTGCGGGGTGGGATGCCGACTCCATAAATGCCGACGAACTCGCCCGCGTGCTGGAAAGAACAGGAATAGACTGTATCGTTCTCCACCCGAGAACGAGAACGGACATGTACAAGGGATCACCGAGGTGGGAGGTATTCTCGCGGGTCAAGGCAGCGACATCCATCCCTGTTGTGGCAAGCGGAGACATAAGATCCATGGAAGATCTCGTTGCAATCCGCAATATCGGAGCAGATGCCTGCATGGTGGGCAGAGGTGCAATCGGCAGGCCATGGATATTCAGGGACCTGACCGGAGGTCCTCCGGTGACTCTGGAAGAACGCGCAGAGGTCATGCTGCACCATCTGGACATGCTCTGTACGTGCATGGGGCAGAGAAAAGGTATCTTGCACATGAGGAAATTCATCTCCTCGTATGTTAGAGGTCTTCCAGGAGCAGCCAACTTTCGTCAGGAAGCATGTTCTTTAGAAAATTTCACACAACTTCAAGAACTTATAAAATTGTTTTGCATAAGGAGAAAATTATGCTAAAGATGCGGCAATAATTTTTCGAAAACAGGTACATGACGATGCAACTACGATATATCATCATAGCAATGATTTTATGTGTTATCCTTTTTACCACGGTAGGAACCACATCGGACATTCAGAATCAGCCGTACGTAACAGAAGATCCCAGCAGTTATCTCGTCCAGAAGGCCCAGGAGAACAGGCTCATCCTCTTTGGGACACATCATAAGAACAGCGGGATTCACAGCCTTATTCTCAATACGCTTCCCGAACTCGTCGCCAAAGCAGGGGTGGATACGCTCTTTGTCGAAATACCTGCATGTCAGCAGCCGGCCATTGACCGTTTCCTCAAAGGAGAGGCTCCGGTCGATGATATTCAGATCTCCCAGATTATTGCATCGAGCACCTATCAGGAAATCCTGCTGAAGGCACGCGACCTGAAGATGAACATCATCGCCATCGACAAGAACGATCCTTCACCGCTGTCCCGTGATGAATGGATGGCCCGCCATGTAGGGAGCTATCTCAATGATCATCCCGACTCAAAAGGACTGATCAAGGTGGGTGAGCGGCATGTACTCAAAGGCATCCAGTGGGCTCATACCGATGAACCCTCACTGGCCGACCATTTGAAGATGTTCACGCCATTCTCGGTAATGACATGGCCTGATGGCACCGACAGCACGCTTCCCATCGCAATGGATATAAATCCTCTTGATTTTCAGGGGGTAAAAGATCCAACGCTGAAGGCCCTGAACACAAAGCCTGAAGTGTCCATTGCAACTACGGCCGACGGGATCATTCTCATGCCGAGATCCAATTAAAACAGCCTCCCGGACTGCGCCAAACAGGCAAAAGAAAGCACAGGAAAAATAAAGGCTTGTTGTTTTCCACCATTGCATTCCTGTAAATATCCCGATATATATAAGGACCATGCCGGAAATCTTCATTGGTAATAACCCGAGGATTGAAGCGGTCTATGAAGAGACGCCGTCAGGGCTTTGCGCCATCATCACGCACCCCCACTCCCAGATGGGAGGAAACATGCACAATAATGTCGTCATGGCTGCATGGGATACGGTCCTGGAAAAAGGATTTTCCGCCCTGCGATTCAACTTCCGCGGAGTGGGAAGAAGCGGGGGAACGTTTGAAGACGGCATCGGCGAGATCTCGGACCTTGCCGCTGCAGTAGAGTTTGTAGACTGTCCGGTTATCATTATCGGGTATTCGTTCGGGTCATGGGTTGCCGCCAACTTCCTCAAGGAGGTGGATGTACCCTGCATATTCATTTCCCCGCCCACCGGCATGTTCCCCTTCCCTTCCTTGAAGGACTATAACGTGTGGTCGGTGGTGGGAGAACATGACCAGTTCTGTAACCAGTCCGCCCTGGCTGATGTCCTGGACAAGGAGCGTATCACGATCATAGACGGCGTGGACCATTTCTGGTTCGGAGACGAAGACAGGCTCCAGCCATATCTGGAAAAGAAACTCGAACTCATCAGATCGATATCGTATTGAGCGAACAAGACACCAGCACCGGGCATATCAACAATAATCCTTGCCCTCATCATCCCTCGTAGTGTAGGAGAAACCAGCGAGAACCGGCGTGAAACAATGTTCCTTATCCCTGACAACTAAGACTGAACATGCTCACGCTTTCCACTGTACGCTCATGGAGAAACATCCAGGACATGGATTATAGATCAACGAGAAAAGACCAGCCCGTACAAGGCTCCCTCTATATACTCGGCTCGGCCCTCATGTTTGCCATCATGGGGGTGCTGGTCCGCAAGGCATCCGCAACGCTGTCCAATGAGATGGTCGTATTCATGCGCAACCTTATGGCTCTCGTCTTCGTGATGCCCATCTTTATAGCGCGCAACGGTATGTCAGGAATGAAGACGGACAAACCCCTGTTTCATATTCTTCGCGGCGTTGCAGGACTTTCAGCCATGTACTGCTATTTCTATTCCCTTGCCCATATGAAGCTTGCAGAGGCGGT
>DAISYU010000215.1:0-2618 GCA_036825155.1 Thermodesulfobacteriota bacterium
CTGCCAGAACCACAACCTCCTCCTGAAGTTCCCCTGTCATAATCCGCTATCCATCCCCTTTCATGGGAACCTGCCCTACTGGTTCTGTACCATCTCTTGTTTGCATATCCTGTATCCTTTTCGGTGTACGATTTCTCAATCAATTAATTAATTTACATTGTTTTTATGCATGCCGGTACATATAGTGCATACAGCGTGCCACTCCAGAGACAGGCTCTAACATATTGTTATTCAAGTGATTATATTGTGCAGATCAACAGTCAACCGTTTTTCAGTCGCATTGTCGCGACCTATACAACGGCATCAAGGCGTAAAATTGCGACCTTTCAATAAAGAGTATGACTATCGACAGCACGACTCTGCCTGCGGCAACCTAGGTAGTTCGACCGGCGTTCCTCGATCATCTCGATCATTCCGACTGGGATTTTGCCGAATTCTGTAGTAATGGCAAGGCAGGCTTCATGCATCAGATGAAGTCCGAACAGGATCAATATTTGAAATAACGCATCGATCATGAAGATAAGAACAGCGACAAATGCAGATATAGAGCGCATCTCACAGGTGCATATTGCATCGATAAGAAGCCTCTGCAACACCCATTATTCACGTGAACAGCTGGACTCATGGACCAGCGCGCTGACCTCCTCTGCCTATGATCACGCCCTGCGAGAAAAAGTCTTCCTGGTGGCGGAAGATCCTGATAAAGGATTGCTGGGGCTCGGTATGCTGGATATCGAGAATGCGCAAATAAGTGCAATCTATATCCATCCTGATGCCTCAGGCAGAGGAACCGGTGCACTTCTCCTTAGTGAACTCGAGAGCATAGCCCATGAGAGCAACATAGATGAATTAACCGTTCACTCCACGCTGAATGCACAGGGTTTTTACACACGCCTCGGGTATGTGAAGAAATTCATGACAACGCATACATTACCGGATGGATCGAAGCTCGAATGCATACAGATGACCAAAGACATGTCACCTGCAACCGAATAACAATGGATTTCCTGACCTGACATGGCCGTTGAGGGACAGGCCTCAATGATCGGTTTTCGTCCATACACATCTTGCCAAATGTACAGATGTGACACATCTTATTTCTTACCTTTTGTTTTTTCCTGTTATTTCATTCGCGACATTGGTATAATTCTAAAAATCATCAACAAGTTGTGACCGATATGTGACCCGGTCTCTTTTATGAATACATGTTTTTGCAGCGCTATCTAAGGACGGTTGTATAATTATACATAAAATCAGCTTGTTGGGCAGTTTCTCATGGGCATTGTGTCTTCCAGTTGGGAGTGTGATGTCTCGGGATTATTCCCGGTCTATGAAGGGGATTGTCATTGAAAGTAAAGAATGAACACCTGCTGGGTATCCACTTAGCAGTTCTCATAAACATAATCAGACCGTATTTTATTCCATGTTTTTCCGGTTCCCGGACAGTCACAAGAGAGAGGAGATATCAATGAAATCATACAGAACTATTCCGAGGGGTATGAATAGGTTCGGTTCGTTACAGCTGGTTTGTCTTCTGGTTGGTGTCATTTTCGCGTTGATTGGTGGAAACGCTTATGCAGTGTCCTTTTCTGCCGACCTGGTCATGACAGAGGCCGGCAAGACAAAGACCAGCCAATTCTTCCTGCTGGACGATCTCTACCGCCTGGATGTTGTCGAAGATGGCCAGGAGCTCATCATCCTGGTGAACCGCACCAGCGGCAAGACCCGCATCTTGAATACAACTGAAAAGCTGTACCGGGAGATCAAAAACGACAGCTTCCAGAGTGCCATGAACAACCCCATTGAGGCATATAACATAATCAGCAGGGATTACGAGTCCAGAGCGGCCGGCAGTGAAACAATCGCCGGGATAGAGTGCGACAAGGTGATCCTCTCGGATGCCGGCAAAGACCTCATGACCGCCTGGGTGGCAAAGCCGTATGGCTTACCCATCCAGATCGTAAACCCCAACACCGGCGATAAGTTCGAGCTGAAAAACATCAAGGAAGACCGGATAGACAAAGCAAAATTCCAGATGCCGGCCGGATACACCGAGCAGGAAGACCCGGCCGCGAAGCGCGCTCGCCAAGAGGCGGCCCTGCCCTTCTTGACGACAACGGCCACGGGCACGGCCCCCTGGGTCCGCCGCATAGGCCCCTCCGGCGAGATGCGGGTCGCGGTCGATCCGCAAAAATCGGTGAGGATCAAGTTCGAGAATTTCACCCAGGACGAGAGCGTCTTTTCCATCAAGGGCTTCCGCTCAGGAGGGCCCATCGACCTGGACTGCCAGCGGACGAGTTTCAGCCTGAAGGGCAAGGGGCGCAGGGATGAATGTCTGGTGGGCGTGCAGAACCAGGCCGAGGAAATCTCCGTCATAGTTGAGAAAGGCAAGATCATCGCCGAAGTATTTAACGAGGAATCGAGCTTCTCCCACGAGGACAAGACCGAATCCTTCTTCATCGCAACCGGAATCCAGGATTCCGGCCGAAGCCCGAAGGTAGACCCCAAGCGGCAGGTACGGCTCAGCATCACGAGCGATAGCCAGGACAGCCCGGAGTCCACAATCAAGGTCGCCTTCTACAGGGACCAGGATGAGAAAGACAAGGCCGAGGAGACAG
>DAISYU010000216.1:0-2529 GCA_036825155.1 Thermodesulfobacteriota bacterium
CATACCGCCGTTGGCGCCTGAGCAGACTATCTTCCAGGAAACCGTATCACCTTTGGTCTCCATATCTGAAACAACGCATTCCTGGTTGGCATCCTGGCTCTGGGGTACCAGTTCGTCTCCCGTGATACACTGGGTGTGGGTAACTGCCGGGATACTCATGGGCATGCCTGCCATTTCAGTCTGCGTGGTGATCTCCCATTTGCCGGGGTTCATGTTCGGGCCCGCCGCAAAGGCAGTGCCCAGACACAGGGTGATTAAGAGTACAGCAGCCGGGAAAAACATTTTTTTAACCATATTGTTCTCCTTTTTAGTAGGTTATAAACTTATACCGAAAGAGTAGCCCAGAATACAGATGCTGATCACTGCCAGGATCACACCGAACAGCAGTTGTACAATAAAGCCCTTGTAGAACGTGCCTGCAGTGAGGTCGTCCAATTGATTCGACAGCATGAGCGGTGCCCCGGGGACCTTGGTGATGCACAAGTTTTTCCATCCGCTTTTCACTGATACACTACCCAGGACAAAGACGCGGTCTCCGGGCTCGACCCAGGACTCGTAATATTTGTATATGGCCTGTTTTGCCTCGTTTGAGCCCGGGACAATCTCAACCAGGTCGTCGGGGATGTCCAGTGGTGCATCTTGCTCCAGTTTTCGGAAAAATGGTTTTTTCTCACCAGGGCCGTACTGCTGGTTGTCTATCTCTTTCATCTTGCCTATGCGTTTGCCAATGCCAATGCGTTTGTTGCTTAAAGATTTCATGACACGTATGTGAGGGTAGGTGGTGGCAGTGCCGCCTTTTGGCTCTATGGTGATGCGGCCTGCGCCGTCTTTCAGCACAAAGGGGCAGTTGAGCTGTCCTGTCGAGAGTGACGATTCAGGTCTATTCCGGCGGTCTCGCTGTGCTGTGGCATCCCATTTGTACCAGACCGACGGGGTTTTGGTGTAGGGGGTCGAGATGGTCTCTTCACTTTCGACAACCCCTTCTACAAGGCATATCCCGGGTTGGACATGCCTGATGGGAGAAAGGCTGATCCCCTTTACAAGTTTATGATACCTTAAGTCCTGTTTTGCACGATGCAGCAGGACCACCGCAAAGACCGCCATGGCAACTCCGACAATGAATGGTATTGTTTCCATAACAGCTCCTTAGTTCCCACCAGGCGATTGTGCAGACAATTCCATCATTTGCCCTCCGGACAATGCGGTAATCCCTACTGAGCCCGCTGCAGCGGCTTTGGCTTGAGAATAGGGACGAGCTTATCCTCTTCAGGGTTTTCATCCGGTGAGTATGGGTGCATTTCTTTGGGCTTGACAGGAGCAGGGGTGAGTTCGCCCGTTGAATTGTCCTGCGTATCGACAGGCCCCTGCCAGCGCCACTGGTTGCCTGGATTGTCCGTCGGCCACTGAGGAGTGTTGGATCCTTGATCGTAGCCACCGGACTGGTCACCGCCGTAAGCATCCCCCTGCCACTGTTCGTCATACGTTCCACCCTGGTCCTGGTAGGTGTCTTCGGGCCACTGGTCGTCATACGTCCCGTACTGGTCCTGATAGGTGCCCTCCTGCCATGTATCAGCGGTCGGCTCCTCATATCCCGGGGGAAGGTACAGCTTGACCGTTACACTGGAGCCGATCATGGCGACGCCGCCGGGATTGGGGCTCTGCTCGATCACCTTACCTTCCATGCCCTGGTACTTGCTGTTTTCGCTGCGTACGATTTTAAGCACCGGGTTCAGTCCCGCCTGCTGCAGCGTTGTGAGTGCTTCGATCCGGCTCAGGCCCACCACCCCGGGGATACGCAGCATATCGTCCACAGCCGGGTTGGTTCGCGGTTCACTCATGCGGTCCAGGGGGCCTGCAAGGGCGGTTCCTCCCAGCATGAACATGACCAGCAGTAGTGCAATAACATTTCTTTTCATCTCATTGTTCTCCTGTCTCCTTGACCTTTAGTTCAGTCTGAGTCATTTTTCACCGGAGTCATCAGGTGTAGTCTTCTTCACGATAAGGTGCACGTCCGTGATCCAGCCATCCCGCTGAGGCCAGCCGGAACCCTCCAGGCTGATGAACCTGATGCGTTTGGGCTTAGGCTCCATCTGCATGAGGTTCGTGATGTAACGGTACCACAGCCCCTGGGGCACCTTCTGCCCGTTTGTGCTGAGATTGGGTTCCTGCGGTTCAAGGCAGTAGAACCCCTGCCAGAAGATATTCTGTTCTGTAGATTCCTCGCCAATATCTGCTTCGTAGCCGATGGCGATGGCAATCGGTGCCTGACGGCCATCAGGGCCTGTTCCGCCCAGGGCCTGGGTGTCGACCCGTACATCGGCCCGCAGGATCAGCGTGTCTGCGTCGCTCACGTCTGCATCGATCTGCTGTATCAATCCTTCACGCTCGTGGCTTACGGTACTGAAGATGCGGAGCCCGTCCTTGTCGAGAGAGAAGCTGGTGACATCCTGGTTGACCTCATAATTGCGGTGCGTTTTCCAGTAGTTGAGGCCCTGGGTAAACCACCCGTTGTGCACCAGGTCGCCGGGG
>DAISYU010000217.1:0-2527 GCA_036825155.1 Thermodesulfobacteriota bacterium
TCTGCCAGGGACTCGGCCCGGCAGCCACAGATACACCCTGCATGAATACCATCACAAAGGCCGCCAGCAAGACACCGGTTCCAATAATCACTAACCCTCTTCTTCTTTTCATTTTGTTCCTCCCTATCTTTTTTAGGCCTTAACGTTCTGCCACGCCTTTGAACTCTCGCCCCTCGCCATGGCCTTCTCTCGCGGAAATTTCTTTCCGATCAGGACACAGCAACATATCAGAACTTACCTCCCTGGCATGTTGAGTATCCTCGTGCGATCTCATCCTCTGTATTCCAGGCAGTGTTCCCTTGCCTGGGATAATTCCGTGAATACCCGACTCCAGTCAGGACCCGGAATGATTCTCAGCGGGACGATGCCCATGCAGATGAATATAGCGAAATCGATGCCAGACCCTCCAATATCAGGGGATTAGCCGGTAACGACCTGGAACAAATAAAGATATTATCACATGATGCATTGAGGTAACGGCTCAGCCGGCATGCTGGAAAGTCATCATATCGCCCCGGAGACGATATGTCGTCTTTTCGTACTCTATGGGTATGCCACCGGGGTTAATCCTTTCAGGGGATATAATTCTCGCCGGGACCGGACGCGTGCACCACTCATGATTGCTCCCGGATTAAACACATCCTGTACCGCAGTCACTATGCCCTGCAGGTTGTTCCAACCATTTGACTTATGTACACAAATATCGTATATAGTGTCCGTGGCATACATAACGAACAATCCATCTCAAAGAAACATCGACAGCAACAACGCGTACTACGTCTACTATTATCTCTACCCCGGCTGTTAACCGGGGATAAGTCTAACGTTTTCATTCCGAATAATCGTATGTTCTCCAATCAGGGATAAATTCCTGCATCTGCGCGGCAGTTTTCCTGGATACAACACCTGCTCCGGATGAAATTGATTGCACCTTAATGACATGAAGAACGAAAGGAACCATCTATGATAATGACAGCTTTCTTGGCTTTTATGGAAATACTTTTGAAACAGCACCTTGTATGCAGCGCCCAGTTTGCCCTGCACGGCAGGAATACCCTGATATATTGATCCTCCGTCAAGAATCAGATCGATTCATAAACTGCACTTTAAAACAACACAGAATACAAAGAACAACGGAGGAGAAAAACCATGAATATATGTCTGGCAAACGGAAGAGTACTACCGGTTGAGATGCATCAGGTGAAGATTGTACAGAAGAAGTCGCTTACCCCTGTAGATCAACGGCTTACAGCCATGGAAGAGGCAGGCTACAACACCTTCGGGCTTCGCACCAGGGACATCTTTATGGACATGCTCACAGACAGCGGCACGAACGCCATGAGTGACAACCAGCTCGCGGCCATGATGGTATCGGACGATGCATATGCAGGGTCTGAGAGCTTCTACAAGCTCAAAGACTCCGTCCAAGCGGTATTCGGGTTCGCCCATGTCCTGCCGGTCCACCAGGGCCGCGCGGCCGAACACCTGATCTCGAAGGTATTCATCAAGCCCACGGACGTGGTGCCCATGAACTATCATTTCACCACCACCAAGGCGCATTTTGAGATGGACGGTGCCAAGGTCCTGGAGATATGCATCGATGAGGCCTTCAATACCCAGAGCACCAATCCCTTCAAGGGAAACATGGACCTGGAGAAATTCGAAGAGACCATTCGCACCTACGGCCCTGACAGGATCTCCTTTGTCAGGATGGAGGCCACCACAAACCTGATCGGAGGACAGCCGTTTTCCCTCGGCAACCTGAAGGCAATAAAGGAAATCGCATCAAACCACGGCATACTCCTGGTGGTGGACGGCAGCCTGATCTCGGAGAACGCCTACCTGATCAAGCAGCGGGAAAAGGCATACCATGATGCATCCATCCAGGACATTATTTCCGAGATCTGCTCTCTGTCCGATATCTTCTACCTCTCGGGCAGGAAGAGCTGCAGCGTGCGGGGCGGGTTCATCGCAACCAATGACAAAAACATCCACACCAGGATCATGCCGCTCCTCCCCCTGTTCGAGGGATTTCTCACCTACGGCGGCATGTCCACCAAGGAGATCGAGGCAATGGCCGTGGGTATCCGGGAGATGACCGATGTTGACGTTGCCGGCTGTTCGGTAGAGCTGATCAGATATTTTGCCGAGCGGCTCATCGAGAACGGGGTGCCGGTGGTCACCCCCCCGGGCGGCCTTGCCTGTCACGTTGATGCCATGAGGTTCGTACCGCATATACCGCAGACCAGCTACCCGGCAGGGGCACTTGCAGCAGCCATCTACCTGTGCTCCGGCATCAGGAGCATGGAACGCGGCACGGTCTCCATGGACCGCGACGAGCATGGCAACGATGTCCCGTCCGATCTGGAACTGGCCCGGCTTGCCGTGCCCCGGAGAATCTACAGTATCTCACACATCGAGTATGCAGTAGACCGGTTGACATGGCTCTTCGAACACAGGGACCTGATTCAGGGGCTGGAATTCATAGAGGAGCCTTCTGTGCTGCGGTTCTTCCTCGGCAAACTGC
>DAISYU010000218.1:0-2478 GCA_036825155.1 Thermodesulfobacteriota bacterium
TGCGACCTTCGGATTCGTAGTCCGACGCTCTATCCAGCTGAGCTATGGGCGCATAAGGATTGAAATGCTTATAAAAGGATTTGCCTCGAGAGTCAACATTACAATACAAAGGGGGACCTATCAGGTCCCCCTTTTCGCTTTATCATAGGAGTTAAGCGCTACATTATGAAGTCTTCTGCCAGTTTTCCACTACCCTGAGTTTTACCTCTGCATTTTTCACTCTTCTGTCCCACTTCGTAAAATCAGGGTCTTCCTTGGTGAGTCCTTTCAGTTTCTCCTGAGCCGTATCCAGATCCTTTTTGACTACATCGATATCGATGTCTTCCGCAAGATCTGCTGATTCCGCCAGGATGATCACCCTGTCTGAAATAACCTCGGCAAAACCTCCGCCAACTGCCAGATAGATGTCCCTGTCTTCAGCCTTTACTATGATCTGGCCGGCTTTCAGCGTTGTAAGGAACGGAGTATGTCCGATCAATACGCCGAATTCACCCGCGCTTCCCGGAGCGATAACCTCAACAACCTTACGGCTGAGCACCGCCCGCTCAGGGGTAACCACATCGAGCTGCATATACTCTTCAGCCATTTTGTAACCCCCTTATTAATCTTCTGCCAGTTTCTTTGCCTTCTCGACTACTTCATCAATGGTTCCGACCATGTAGAATGCCTGCTCCGGCAGATCGTCCATCTCTCCTGCTACAATCTTCTTGAACCCTTCGATGGTGTCCTTGAGCTCGACATATTTCCCCGGCATGCCGGTGAACTGCTCGGCAACGCTGAATGACTGTGACAGGAAGCGCTGAATCTTACGTGCCCTGGAAACGACCAGTTTATCGTCCTCTGAGAGCTCGTCCATACCGAGAATAGCGATAATGTCCTGCAGCTCTTTGTATTTCTGAAGGATCTGCTGCACTTCACGCGCAACGGTATAGTGCTCTAAACCGACGATCTTCGGGTCAAGGATTCTCGAGGTGGAGTCCAGCGGGTCCACGGCAGGATAGATACCGAGCTCAACGATCTGACGTGAAAGAACCGTTGTTGCGTCAAGGTGAGAGAATGTCGTTGCAGGTGCAGGGTCTGTCAGGTCGTCGGCAGGAACGTAAATGGCCTGTACCGAGGTGATAGATCCCTTCGTGGTTGAGGTGATTCTCTCCTGAAGCTCACCCATGTCGGTTCCCAGAGTCGGCTGGTAACCAACAGCAGACGGCATCCTTCCTAGCAGGGCCGAAACCTCCATACCTGCCTGGGTGAATCTGAATATGTTGTCGATGAACAGCAGCACGTCCTGGTTCTGCTCGTCACGGAAATATTCTGCAACGGCAAGACCGGAGAGTCCTACTCGGGCACGTGCTCCCGGAGGCTCGTTCATCTGCCCGTACACAAGGGCTGTCTTGTCGATAACGCCTGACTCTTTCATTTCGAGCCAAAGGTCGTTCCCTTCACGGGTACGCTCTCCCACGCCGGCAAATACCGAGTAGCCGCCGTGCTTGGATGCGATGTTGTGGATAAGTTCCATGATGAAAACCGTCTTGCCGACACCGGCGCCTCCGAACAGACCGATCTTTCCTCCCCTCATGTACGGGGTGAGCAGGTCGATGACCTTGATGCCGGTCACGAACGAGTCGATCGATGTACTCTGGTCGGTAAAATGCGGGGGCTCACGGTGAATAGGACAGGTCTTGTCCGTGTTGACCGGCCCGGCCTCATCCACAGGCTTTCCAACAACGTTCAGAATCCTGCCGAGAACTGCATCGCCGACAGGGATGCTGATAGGTGCACCGGTATCCTTCACCTTCATCCCGCGAACGAGACCATCAGTTGAGTCCATTGCGATGGTCCTGACTGTTCTGTCGCCGAGATGCTGAGCGACTTCCAGAACAAGGTTGTCTTCCTCGTCGGAAACAAACGGATTCGTTACCAACAGAGCGTTATATATATCCGGCAGTTCCCCCTGGTCAAAGGTCACGTCAACGACAGCGCCAATAACCTGTGATATTTTCCCAATTTCCATAGGCTCACTCCTTTTCGCTTAATTCCTTAGTTTATCCTTTTAAGGCCTCTGCACCGCCAACGACTTCCATAAGCTCTGTCGTAATTGCCGCCTGCCTAGCCCTGTTGTACTTGATACTGAGTTTTTCTATCATCTCACCTGCATTTCCTGATGCACTCTCCATTGCCGTCATGCGGGCCCCGTGCTCGGATGCCGCGGATTCCAGCAGTGCCCTGTAGAAGAATATCTTGAGGCTCATGGGAAGAAGGGCATCAAGGAGAACATCCTCAGACGGTTCATAGAGGTATTCCACATTGATCATCTCATCGTCCGATTCCATTCGCTCAACCGGCAACACCACATCCTCGTGGAGTATCTGTGTCATTGCAGACTTGAACTCGTTAAAGATAATGGTGAGTTCGTCGTATTCCTCGTTGATGTATCCATTGATCAGATCATTGCCGATCTCGGATGCAAGCTCGAATGAA
>DAISYU010000219.1:0-2334 GCA_036825155.1 Thermodesulfobacteriota bacterium
GATCTTTTGGGGAAGCTGGCATTGTAGATTCAGAGGACCCTATAGGTATAAAACTTAACAAAGGATAGAAAGGAAGCGGATTATGATTATTGATGCACATATGCACCTTAGTGGAGCTGGTTGGGTAAAGGGTAAGTACTTACGTTTTGTATGGCAGATGTACATTACCGAGTATAACCGGGTTCATAAGACAAAGAAGACCATTGATGACTTTAAAGCTATGTTGACGGCTATGAAGCCGTCAGTGGTTGACCCTGAGGGCGATGGTGTCATTGAATTGATGGACAAAGCAGGGGTAGACAAGGCCGTTATTTTCCCCGTGGATTGGGAGGCAATAACCGGACCGCCAAAAGTTCCCTATAGAGATCAGAATAAGGCCCATGCCGATGCGGCGAAGAAGCATAAGGGTCGGTTCGTACCGATATGTGCCCTGAATCCCACGCGGGGGAATGCTATGGACCTTGCCAGAGAGGCCATTGAAGATTGGGGAATGAAGGGGTTCTACTTCATGCCGGCTACGGGATTTCGCCCGGATGATCCGGTTTGTTACCCCATCTATGAAAAATGTATTGAATGGGGAGTCCCCATGATTATCCATTGCGGAAAGGAAATAGCCCACTGGGACTATAATCATCCGACACAAAGGATCGCCAATGTAGCCCTGATGTACCCCGAGCTCAAGGTGGTGTTAGGACACGCCGGTACAAGGATATACAGAAATGAAGCCATAGAGGCTTGCATCATACCGAATCTCTACATGGACTTTTCAGAGTACCAGGGCTTCTGGCGCCTGCAGCCTGAATATTTTTATCAGTGGCTGCGGGATGCGATAGATGCCTGTGGTCCTGAGAAGGTACTGTTCGGCAGTGGTTTCCCCAATCCGAATGTACTGACTCCCGAAGCTGAGTGGGTGCAGGCAATCAAAGAGCCGAAGACAGATATCAAGTTCACGCAAGAGGAGTTGGACTGGGTACTGGGAAAATCTGCAGAGGCAATCTTCGATTTCGAATAACAGGGTGAAAGCGTTCACCGAGCGTGAGACGGACATCGAGTTCACCAAAGAGGAGATAGATATGATCCTTGGAGGGGCAGCTCAGAAGGTAGTGGGACTGTAGCGTATAGACAAAGCATGGGGGATCGATTCCCCATGTCATCGCCATATACAAGAAACAGAGGTGAATGAATGAACGACATAATTGACGTACTGACGAGTAGGAAAAGCATCAGGAGGTACAAACCGGATCCGGTGCCTGAAGAGATGATCGACAAGATCCTTGAGGCGGCCCGGTGGGCGCCGACCGGAGAGAACTACCAGCCCTGGCGGTTTATCGTTATCAGAGACCAGGAGATGAAGGACAAGATCGGGGCCCTGTCAAAGGTGGGAAGCGGGTCTCGGATGACGGCATGGTACTGCCTTGGTCACATGCAGAAACGGTTTGAGAAGATCGAAGATCCCGTGAAGAGAGCAGAAGTGTTACGGTTCATGTACTCGGGCGAGGTTTCTGAATTCTGCAGGCAGGCGCCGGTCATCATAGCCGTAATCGGTGACCTGCGCGTTGGGTCGGTGGACGTTCCGTACGATCTTTCGGCGGCTGCGGAGAACATACTCCTGGAGGCACACTCGCTGGGTCTTGGGGCCTGCTGGGTTCACGGCCCCGTGGCGACCACGAGAGATGCCAAGAAGTTTAAAGAGCTGCTGGATATCCCCACCGGCATGGGAGACTACAAGGTTATAGCCTACATAGCTATCGGATGGCCTGCCGAGGCACGCAAACACCCCAGACCGAAACTGCCGCTGGAAGAGATGGTGTACTGGGAGAAATTCGGTCAGAAGGAGAGGCCTTAAATATGGACAAGACAGAATATTTCAACAATTTGGTGGTAAGGCTGGAAGAGCTCTTCTTTCATGAGTTGTCTGATTGTGCTGCCTGGAAGACGGAGATGATAGGCGTCGATTTTATTCAATCGGCGAACATAACGGGGAGTACTCCCGAGGAGATCATAGAGAGCTGCATCCGAGAGATTACCAAAGCGGGGCTTGCCAGTGAGATTACCTATTCTATCAGTGGAAAAGGTATCCTGCTCAGGATGAACGTGAAAGATTGTATTCATATTCCGAAGGAGACCACGATCAAGGCGCATGGCGTTGAACCCTACAACTGTCCCATCGCCAATATGATCCGGGATCAGTTAATCGAGAAGTTGCAGTATGAGACAACCTATGTTGCCAGCATGGATACAGATGAGGCGGCAAAGGAATGTGCTCTGCAGGTGGCAATATACGAGACGTCAGACAAAATCGGAGAAGTTACCGATTGGTCCAATGAATAAACA
>DAISYU010000220.1:0-2310 GCA_036825155.1 Thermodesulfobacteriota bacterium
GATTCTTTTGAGATCGTGACGGTTTTGTGAAGCTTGAAAACCGATGATCTACTTAGACGCTGTTGAAAAACTGATTTTGGCAGGCGTTTTTGTATCCCAGAAAGGGATGAGTTCGAGCGATCGATGTTTAGCGGGGCTTAAGATCAGCGCATGACCAGTCCGGCCTCCACCTGTGCTTCAGTACTTTGGTCATTTCTCTGAGAGCCAGCCATCCCGTTCCCCTTCTATGCGAATCCGTAGCCATAATTCATGATTTTTTCGATGTTGTGAACCATACAGTACAAGAGCCATTGGATATTGACCTTGATCTTTCCCCGCAGGGTGAACCGATCAAGATGCTTGTTTGCGCGGATATTCCCGAAGACAGGCTCCACGATTTCCATCCGATGGGAGTAGATCTCACGTCCTTTCTCACTGTCAATCTTTTCTACCATGAGTTTGGTGAGGTTGACCCCATCAGGCCCGATAGGGAACATCAGGCATCTGGTTTTCGGGCTCCGAGCTTTTTTCGTAAGACATCTCTCTCTGAGTGCACACCCCTTGCAATCCTGCTCCCGGGTACGATAGGTTCGATACACAGTCCCCTTAATAACCATATGCTTTGTCATAAAGCGAAGTATCTTCCCATTCGGGCACACATACTCATCCGAGTCCTCACGGTAGATGAAGTCCTCATGGGCAAAGTGTGTCCTGCTGGTTTTGCCCTGCTTTCTCCATTCCTCATATCGCTGGTCCCTCATGCGCTGCCACTTGTCCGGAATGTACGCATCCATCTTCTCATCCATGCATTTCTGAAGATTGTCTTTGTTGTGGTAGCCGCTGTCCGCCGTGAAGATCTTCCCCTGAAAATATTCTTCAGCGTCCTCGTGCCCGTTCTTCTCCATGGTCTCCTTGATACCATCGATCATCGGCGGGACAAGATCCGCATCCTGGCCCGTGCCGAATACCTCCCCATGGACGATCACCTGATGCTTCGCATCTACCACCACCTGCCCGTTGTATCCCTGAACCGAGCCATGGGAGGTGGTCATCAAAACAGACTCGTTATCCGTGATGTTGCTCTTGATCTCCTTGCCCTTCTTCCCGGCCTTCTCCTCGTTCTCCTTCAGCCAGGCCTCGATTCGAGCCGCCTGTTTCGTGAGCTTCTCGATCTGCTGCGCCTGAGAACTTCCGGATGGGGATGGAGGATCATCATCCTTCCGGTCTTCCTCTTCCTGCTCCTTGAGCATCTTCCGGACCTTCTCCTCTATCCTGGCCTTTTTCTTCTTCAGATCGGAGAACTTCCCGCTCCACTTCTTCGATGCATTCGACGGGAGTTTGCACCCGTCCTGCGCAAAGAATGTCCCTCCCAGAAGATCCAGTTCCTCGCACACCAACAGGATGTTCCGGAACAAGGGCAGAATCTCGTCCTTCATGTCTGACAGGAAGGTGGCAATCGTCGTGTAGTCCGGGCATTGCCTGCAGGATAACGCCATGAACACGATGTTCTCCCGGCACGCCTGCTCGATCTTCCTCGATGAGATCAGGCCTCGCGAGTATCCCAGCAGCACCACCTTCAGCAATATCTTCGGGTCATAGGCAGGCCTGCCGGTCTCGTCGTTCTTGTACTTCCTGTCGAAGATGTTCAGGTTTATGTGCTTCTCGACCAACTGGTTGATGGCAAACTCCAGCGTTCCCGGCATGAGCTGGTCATCTAATAAGACTGGTATGAGAACCCCTTGCGAATAATCATACGGCTTGTATCTCGCCATGACCCCTCCCATTTAATGTCATACATAATATAGCACATAACTGATTATATTTACATAAGTAATCCTGATCTGAACGACTTTTTTCTGGAGAAAATAACAGGCTCTCTTGGGCCTTGGTCAATACCCTCTCGGGACTTTTTCAACAGCGTCACATGAAATCTATATATCTGATGGACAAGAGGGGCGAGGCCAGTCAAGACCTCGCCCCTTTATCAAGAGATCAACAATAGAGGTTATCAATCCACCTGGAGGCCTCCTTGTCACTGATCTTACCAAGATATCTCTGGGTAGTTGAGAGGTTTGCATGCCGCAAGATTACCTTGCTCACAATCTCAATAGGGACTCCTGATCGTGAAGCATAGGTTGCTGCATATCTCCTTAAGTCATGAGGCCGAAGAGCAACTCCAACCATCCCGCCTGCTTTCTGGACCATGGCATGGGCCGCAACATACTTGATGGGGAAGATGTGTTTATCAGATTCTATCTCCTTCTGCTGGATGTATTCCTTGAGATACTAGCATGATCCACCTCCTGGTTTTGACTTTATGCAGGAAAGATA
>DAISYU010000221.1:0-2032 GCA_036825155.1 Thermodesulfobacteriota bacterium
AAAATCCCGGTTCCCAAAAAAGCCTTGAGAGTATATAGTTTCCCCCCTGAAGGAAAATCAATGATAAGGGAAAGAAGATGAGTCAATATCAGGATAATACACATTGGGAAGACCGGGTGGTGTCGTGTGAAGAAGCCCTTAAGAATATCGTTCCGGGGATGAAGATATTCCTTGGGACCGGTGTTGCCGAGCCCAGAACCCTTGTCAAATGTCTCATGGCCTCCGATGCTACAAACCTTCAGGATCTGGAACTGATACAGCTCGTGAGCCTTGGAGATGTCATTACCATGAAAGAGATCCAGGTCCAGAAATTCAGGCTCAAGACCTTCTTCTCGGGCTGGGTGGCAAGCGATGCAATTACTCAGGGACATGTAGACCTTATTCCAAGCCGATTTTCAAGGGTCCCCGGACTGATCGAATCCAAGCAGCTTCCCATTGACATAGCGGTTGTCCAGATAACACCGCCGAACGAGGCCGGTTACTGCAGCCTCGGTGTTGCCGTTGATGTTGCCAGACAGGCCATGGATGAGGCAAGACTGGTCATCGGCGAGATCAATACCTCGATTCCTCGTACCTTTGGCGACACCTTCGTGCCTGTCTCGGACTTCGATGTGCTTGTCCGGTCTGAAGAACCGCCGTTATATTTCCCGAGATGGCCGGTTGACGAGGTATTCGACCAGGTGGCGGCAAATGTTGCATCAGTGATAGAAGACGGCAGTTGTATCTGTTTTTCCATCGGCCCCATTTATGAGGCCCTGAGCAAGCATCTCGTCCACAAACGAGGGCTTGGCGTACACACCCCCTTCTTTACGGATGCACTCATGGACCTCATGAAAAGCGGTGCGGTGACAAACCGTAATAAAGGCGTATACCGTGGAAAGACGCTGACTTCATATGCCTTTGGGACGAAAGAACTCATGTCATGGCTCGACCGCAATCCGCTCGTGGAATTTCAGGGTATCGACACGGTATTCAATCCTGTCAAGATCGGGCGGAATCCACGGTTCGTCACGGTTATCCCGGCACGCAAAGTGGACCTTTCAGGCCGTGTCGCCCTGCACTCAGGAAAGGGAAATGTCACCGCAAGTCCGGGCGAGGCGGTTGATTTCATAAACGGTGCAGAACTCTCGGAAGGCGGGTGCGTTATCTTTGCCCTGCCCAGCAGAAACCTCAAGAATGAAGCCAACATCCGCCTGTCTGTGGAGGAATTCCCGAACATTCTCAATCTGAGGGAATCTGTGGATATGATCATTACGGAATACGGTGTCGCGAACATGAAGGGTCGGACTGTCCGCGAACGTGCACAGGCACTGATCGACATTGCCCATCCTGATGACAGACACTTTCTCTTCGAAGAGGCCAAAGACAGAAAAATCCTCTACCAGGACCAGATCTTCCTTGCCGAATGTGCTCACCTCTATCCTGCGGATATTGCATCAAGACATACCTTCAAAGGGGGCATAGACGTGAGGTTCAGGGCAATCCGGCCCTCCGACGAAGAGGAGATGCGCCGATTGTTCTACCGGTTCTCGGACAAGACCGTCTACTACCGGTATTTCAGTCCCATCAAGGTCATGCGCCATTCAAAGATGCAGCAGTACGTAAACGTTGACTGCAACAAGATAATATCCCTGGTAGCGCTTGTAGGGCCGCCGGAACAGGAGCATATCATTGCAGAGGCACGGTTTGTGAAGGACAGCCGAAGACCGTACGCGGATGTCGCCTTTGTGGTGGAGGAAAAATACCAGGGTGTCGGCATTGCCACATATCTCTATGAATCGCTGATTCGCATTGCAAAAGAACGCGGCCTTCACGGATTCACCGCGGATGTACTTGCTTCGAACAAGGCCATGCTGAAAGTGTTTGAAAAGGGAAGATACCCGGTAAAGATGGCGCTCTCGCAGGGAGCATACGAGCTGACGATTCCGTTTGAAGAAGAAAATTAAAATAACGATACAAGCAAGCTCGAGATCCTAGGCAGAAGTCAACCTATCAAGATGGTTCGAGACCTAAGGCAGAAGGCAGAAGTAGG